>NZ_JAFAND010000050.1 GCF_019232825.1 Paludibacterium sp.
TTGGCGCGGTATAACGCGCCGTCCGCTTGCGCGATCAGGGCGTCGACGGTCAGCGCCTGCGGCCCGGCCACGGCGATGCCGATGCTGACCGCCAGCCGCGCGGGCCCCGCGCCCTCGGCGAACGAGGCGGCGCCGACCTGCTCATGGATTCTGGCGGCAATGGCGTCGATGAGCTCGTCTGTGGGATCCGCCAGTAACAGCAAGAATTCTTCACCGCCATAACGGCCGAGTTCATCGTATTCGCGCACCGCGGATTTGATCGCCAAAGCGACGCGGCGCAGTACTTCATCGCCGGCCTGATGGCCGTAGGTGTCATTGACCTTCTTGAAGTAATCGACGTCGATCATCATGATGCCCAGGCGCGTCTGACAGCGTTGTGCCTTGTGGATGGCATTGCGCAGCAAATCCAAAATCGCCCCGCGGTTATACAGCCCGGTGAGCGAGTCATACATCGACTTTTGCAGCAGGTCCTCTTGCGTGGACAGCAGCGCCTGATTCAGATTGTGGATATCTTGGTACAGCCGCGATTTATCGATAAAAATCGAGATCAACAGCGCGATGCGCTTAAACATGTCCAAATGCACGTCTTGGTAGGTGTTTTTTTGTTTGCTGGAGAAAAACAAAAATCCGACCGGTTTACCTTCGACGATCAATGGGCAAGTCAGACTGGATCGAATCCCTTCCTGCACGATGCGTTGCGTGGCATCCGATTGAGGATGGCTTTTGAGATGCGCCACCAGGTCATTGATGATTCTCGGCTCGCCGCTAGCCAATATTTGCTGCAAGCTGCTCTGGGCGATCGATGCTTTATAGCCCTGGATGAGACGCATATTCCCCATATTTTCCGCGCGCGCCCACACCAGCTGTAATTCCGTTTCATCGTCGGTGAACATCGCGCAGCCGAGACGGCTATAAGGAATAATCGTGTGCAGCGCATGATAGGTGCGATTCAGCACATCCTCCAGCAGCACCCCTTTGCTTATTTCCGTGGATAACGCGTTGATTTGCTGCCACTGTGTCATGCGTTTTGCATAGAGACTGGCCAAACTCAGAATTTCACTCGCCACGCCCGCAAAAGGATCTTCCGGCGGGATATCAAATGCGATTGAAAAATGTTCTTTTTGCAATTGCTGCAATGCAAAGACAATTTGTTCGTATGACAAAGAAAACTCCAAAACCCCATTAATCATTTCAAATAGCAAAATGAAAAAACAATGACAGAGCTATTATTTGTTAGCGGATAGCGCATCGCTGATCCGATATTGCTAACCGTCACTGACGGAGCGCCGTAACTCTTTATTTTTAATCAAAGTTTGTGAAGGTTTTTGTTAACAGGCCCTAAATATCCAACGAGCATGAGCACAAACGCCACACACCGCCCTATCCCATGCTTGCCGGCAAAAAACCAGCGCAGTATCTGATCCGTGCGCTGCTGCGCGAGCGCACGCTACGATGTGAAACGGGCCCGGGGTGATCAACACCACGGGCCCGTGTTTTGGTGATGCCGGCGTAGACGGCTAGCAGCACCCGCCATGGCGGTGCGTGCGCATGCCGCACCCCATCCCGCCGCGGTGCATCAGTAGCATGAAGCCGATGGCCAGCAGCAGCCAGACGCCATTTTGCGATAGCCATTGCATGTTCAGTCTCCTTGTTACTCAGACGCGCGATCCGCCGCGGGCGCCGCCGGTTTGGCGGCCGCCTCGTGACGGTGGGGCATCCCAAACATCATGAAAACCATCATGAGCGGGCAGATCAACCCAGACAGCAACGGCAAAACCGTCCAGGCGGCGCCGCGGCCATGACCCAACACCAGCCATCCGGCGATGAACGCCAGCAAACCCATGACAACAAACATCGGCCAACGGCTGTTGCCGTTCGAGCAGCACGATTTCATTTGACTCTCCAAACGATACGAAACAAGGGAATATCGCGAGGGCAGATGCCGCCCTCGATCGGACACGTCAAAGGATGAGCGGCGGACGGAACGGCGGCGCCAACGTGGCGTTGGCGATTTCGGTCATGGCGGCGGCCTGCCAATCGCGCAACGGCGCGGCGTAGGCCAAAGGCGAAGGGGTTAACAGCATCGGCGAAACGCAGTGCTGGTCACAGCTCACGTTGCCGAGCGCATGTTGCGCGTCTGAAGGGGAAGGGCTTTGGCAATGCGCCGTCCCCGCCGTGGCGGTTGCCGTGGCGGGGGTCACCATGCCCATGGCGCTACCGGCCAAAACTGGCTGGAGGGGCAGCAGCATGGCAATGAGCAGGAAGAAAACGCGCAATGCTTTCATGCCCGCAGTGTAGGCGAGCGGCTTGGCGGCTGACAACCCCTGGGGGGTATCTGTTTGATCCAGCGCAATATACCCCTGGGGGGTTATAGAAAACCTGCCGTCAGCGCCTCAGTAGGCCACCCGGTTTTTACCCATTTGCTTGGCTTGGTACATCAGCTGATCCGCCCGCCCCAACAGGTCGATCGGGTTCTCTCCCGCCACGGCGGCGCAGCACCCCAGGGAAAGGGTGACGCTCAGGCCGGTTTCCGCGCGCATTCTCGGGTTGTGCTCCAAAAAATCGCGGATGCGCTCGGCGCAATCCACCGCGTCCGGCAGATGGGTCTCCGGCAATAAGACGACGAATTCCTCGCCGCCGAGGCGGCCAAAAAGATCGTTGAGGCGCAAGATGGATTGGACTTCGGCCGTGAGGATCTTCAAAACCTGATCGCCGACGTTATGGCCCTGGGTGTCGTTGATGCTCTTGAAGTTGTCGACGTCGAACAGAATGACGCAGAAGTGGCCGGCCTGCGGCGTCAGATTGAGCACGAACTGGTCCAACCGGCGCAAGATGGCGCCGCGATTGAGGATTTTGGTCAAACCATCGGTTTCGGCAATGACGCGCAACTGCCTCGCCTTGCGCTCAAGACGCGCGGATTTGCGCTCGACCCGGGCGCGCAGCACTTTCTCCGTCGCGTGCATGTTCTTCAGCTCGCTGACCAACGATTCCATGGCGACTTGCTGCTGGAAGAAATCCCGATTTCTTTTTGCGTACTTCCACGACGTTACCAACAGGAATGCCAGGTAGAGCAGCGACATGGCCGACATGGCGTAGCGATAGCGAGGCGAACCGAAGGGCTCAACGATATTGGCGTGCGCGATCACGATAGCCAGCACTGTGGTGCAAAAAAGCACGTAGATGCGAAAGATCAGCCCATGCGACAAGATCGACAGGCTCAGGATCGCGGCGAGGCAAATCATATTGAACAGATAAAGAAAATCGCCCTGGCCGTCTTCGAACACGAACAGTATTGCGCCCCATGACACCGCGGCCAGCACCGCGACCACATCCAGCACCGGAAGGCGTTTTGCCAACGCCGCCGGCTGGGACAGCGCGTCGTGCAATTGGCGCAGATTCCACAGCCGCAATAGCTGCAGGGAGAGCATGACGAAAAGCCAAATCAGGCTGGCCGCTTCCAATTTCGCGTGGTAATTGGCCAGATAAATAATGACCACCACCAAAACGGAGAGCCGGACGGAGGTACGGTCCTGATCAATGTAGTGCTGGTATAGCCTAATCTCCGATTTTTGCATTTTGCCTTGTAAAATCATCGAATTGGTTATCCATCCAGTCGCCGGGGCGCAAAGCGCTTGTCTACTCCCACTGCCTGGTTGCAGTATCGGACACTTTTGCTGTCCTCGCTTCATTTCAATATTTGTTGTAATGTTGAAATATGGATACGCAAAACGCCGCTCGTTTATTCGACTGCCTGTCGGCCGCGACACGGCTCGACATCTACCGCCTGCTGATACGCATGGGCCATGAAGGCATGGTGGCCGGCGACATCGCCGCCGCCTTGCAGGTCGCACCCAACAAGTTGTCGTTCCATCTCAAGGCGCTCGCCCACGCCGGCATGGTGTCGGCCACGGCGGAAGGCCGCTTCGTGCGCTATCGCGCCAATTTGGCGTTGATGCTCGACCTGGTCGCCTACCTCAGCGACGAGTGCTGCAGCGGCCACCCTGAACAATGCGCCGGCCTGCGCCCCACATCCTGCTGCCCGGGGACTGACGCATGAACGTCCTGTTTCTTTGCACCGGTAATTCCTGCCGTTCGATTCTGGCGGAAGCCACGTTCAATCACCTGGCGCCCGCCGGCTGGCACGCCATGAGCACCGGCAGCCACCCCACCGGCCTGGTCCACCCGCGATCGCTGGCCTTGCTGGCGCGCGAAGGCATCGCCACCACCGGCTACCACAGCAAATCGTGGGACAACCTGCCGGTCACGCCGGATATCGTCATCACCGTCTGCGCCAACGCCGCCGGCGAAACATGTCCGGCCTATCTGGGCCCGGTGCTGCGCGCGCACTGGGGCGTCGACGACCCGGCCCATGCCAGTGGCGGCGACACGGAAATCGACGCGGCCTTCACCCTGGCCTACCGCGTTTTGCGCGCGCGCATCGAGGCGTTGCTGGCGCTGCCGCTCGACACGCTGCGACACGACCGCGCGCGCCTGCAAGCCGAGCTCGACCGTATCGGCACGTTGGAGAATGGCGAATCATGAACCGCTTCGAGCGCTATCTCACGCTGTGGGTTGGCCTGTGCATCGCGGCCGGCGTCGCGCTGGGCCAGTTTCTGCCGGCGTTGTTCCAGGCGATCGGCAGCCTGCAATTCGCCCAAGTCAATCTACCGGTGGGCGGGCTCATCTGGGTGATGATCATCCCGATGCTGGTCAAAGTGGATTTCGGCGCTTTGCAAGAAGTGCGCCAGCACGTGCGCGGCATCGGCGTGACGTTGTTCGTCAACTGGCTGGTCAAGCCGTTCTCGATGGCGCTGTTGGGCTGGCTGTTCATCCGCCACTGGTTTGCGCCGCTGCTGCCCAGCGTGCAACTCGACAGCTACATCGCCGGCCTGATCCTGCTGGCGGCGGCGCCCTGCACCGCCATGGTGTTCGTCTGGAGCCGGCTCACCAACGGCGACCCACTGTTCACGCTGTCGCAAGTGGCACTCAACGACACCATCATGGTGTTCGCCTTCGCGCCGCTGGTCGGTCTTCTGCTGGGCATTTCGGCCATTCACGTGCCGTGGGACACGCTGCTGACCTCGGTAGTGCTGTACATCGTCATTCCGGTCATCTTGTCGCAGCTGTGGCGCCGCCGGCTACTGCGTCAGGGCCAAGCGGCATTCGACGCCGCCATGGCCAAGATCGGCCCCTGGTCGATCGCCGCGCTGCTGGCCACGCTAGTCTTGCTATTCGCTTTCCAGGGCGAGGCCATCCTGGGCCAGCCGCTGGTGATCGCACTATTGGCGGTACCGATTCTGATTCAGGTATTTTTCAACGCCACGCTCGCCTACCTGCTCAACCGCCTGCTAGGCGAAAAGCACAATGTCGCCTGCCCCTCCTGTCTGATCGGTGCGTCCAACTTCTTCGAGCTGGCGGTCGCCACCGCGGTCAGCCTGTTCGGCTTCCACTCCGGCGCAGCGCTCGCCACCGTGGTCGGCGTGCTGATCGAGGTGCCGGTGATGCTGCTGGTGGTGAGCGTGGTCAACCGCAGCCACGATTGGTATGAGGGGGGAAGAACGGCATGAGCGGGCACCCTCCGCTTGCTTGGCAATCAGGGCGTCGGGTTACCCGCGGCTACCCCCTCCCCTCGCGGCGGGCAAAGCGCTGTTGATATTCTCGCGGCGTCAGCCCCGTTTTGAGCCGGAACAATTGCCGGAAAGTACTGAGATCCTCATAGCCGACGCGCAGGCTGACGGCTTCCAAACGAATGGGCCGCGACTCCAGCAGCTGCTTGGCCACCTCGATGCGCAAGTTTTGCAGATACGTCAGCGGTGCGATTCCTATTGCTTGTTTGAAACGGCGGTTGAGGGTCCGCTCGCTCACCGCCAGATAATCGGCAAGCTCGCCCAGCCGGCATCCCTCCTGCAGCGTCGCCGCCATCCGCTGTTGCGCTCTGGCGACCAGCGGGTCGGCATGGCCATGGTCGTCGAGCAGCGAGACATACGACGCCTGCGAAACGCGGTTCATATCGATCAACAGCGCCTTGGCGGTCATCGCCGCCAGTTTTTCGCCGGCGAACAACCCCACCAGCCGTACCGCCAGATTCAAGTAGGAGGTGACCGCGCCGCCGGAAAGAATGCCGTCCTGTTCGGTGATGACCTCTTGTGCGTGCAGTTCGACGGCGGGGTAGCGCCTGGCGAAATCTGCCGCTTTCGCCCAGTGGGTGGTGGCTGGCCGGCCATCGAGAAAACCGGCCTCGGCCAGCAGGTAGTTGCCGGTACAGTAGGCGGCCAGTACGGCCCCCGCCTGGTGCTGAGCCTTGAGCGCGGTGGAGAGTGCGCCGATCAGATCACGCTGGCCGATAAACGCGTCCATATCGGAAAAGAACGGGGCGGTCAGCAAGATGGCGTCGGCGTGCTGACGCGGGTCGATTTTGCCGTCGACGTCGATACGCTGGCCGGAAGCCGCCTTGACCGCTTGGCCGTCGAGCGACTCCACCCGCCAGGTCAATCTGGGCAATCGCTCACGTTGGCTCGTGCCCTCCCGCTGGCTCAAGTGGTTGGCGGCGTTGAGCACGTCGATCGTGGCCGCCACCCCGGATGCCAAGATACCATCGTAGACCCAGATCCGAATCGTCTTCATCCGCCCCGTCCGATCGCGATTTGGCGAAGCTCGGGCCTAGGCCTGAGCCGCCGGCTCGATGGCACTGGCCACCGTCGTACTTTGGCCGCCACGCTCGTGAAGATTCGCCGCGGGCGTGCGGTCGATCAGCAAGCTCAGCAACTCAGGCCGGTTGTAGTGCCCGGCGGAATCCATCAGCATCTTACGCCGGTCGATCAGCGAAAAATCGAGATCGGCGATCACCTCCCCCTCCCCGCTGCGCAACGGCTCGCCGAGCAAAGTGCCGTCCGGCGCGACGATGGTGGTGAAGCAGCCGCCGCTGATCGGTTCGATCGCACAGCCGGTATCGCGCATGATTTGCGCTTGCTGCTCGGCATCGAGCCAAGCGGTGGCGTTGACCACGAAGGCGCCGGATTCCAGCGCGTGCTGGCGGATATTGATCTCCATGCGCATGGCAAAGCCATCGCCGAAGGCCGAGCCCGGATACATCGCGGAATGGATCTGCTCGCCATCGGCCATCATCGCATAGCGTGCCAACGGGTTGTTGTGTTCAAAGCAGGCCAACTGGCCGATACGGCCGGCCTGGGTATCGACCGCACGCAGCCCAGAGCCGTCGCCCTGCCCCCAGACCATGCGCTCGTAATGGGTCGGCGTGATCTTGCGGCGGCGCTGCACCAAGGAGCCATCGGCGTCGAACAGCAGTTGCGTATTGTAGATCGTGCCGCCATCGCGCTCGTTGACGCCAATGGACACCACCATCCCAGCCTTGCGTGCCGCTTCGCCAAGCGCGTCGGTCGCGGGGGACGGTACTGTCACGCACTGATCGAACCATTTCAAAAACTCGGCCCCGCCCAACAGTTGCAGGGGCGTCTGAACGGCGGAGAAATAGGGGTAGTACGGTACCACCGTCTCGGGGAAAGTAGCGAACTGCACGCCTTTGCGGCCAAGCTCTTCGATCTTGGCGGCGATTTTATCGATTGTGGCCTCGCGGCTATACAGTACCGGGCTGATTTGAACGGCGGCGGCTTTGACGATCTTCATTGCGAAATTCCTTTATTGGTCGGCGTGGCCACCGGCCACAGCTTGAATGTCCGTCTTGGTGGCATCCAGCGCCGCCTCAAGAACGATGCGCGCTTTTTCACGCTGCCTGCGCGCAAGCCGCGCCTCTCCGGCCGGGCGTTCCGCTGCGCCGGCCAGCATGGCGTGGATGTCGGACAAGCCCCAAATGGCGCCGCGCGAGCCCCAGGAACCCTCGGCGATTTCGGTCGGAAAAACCCACACCCGGGCGGCAACGTCTTCATAAGCCCGGTTTTCGGCCCGCGCCACCGCTTCGGTCACCGCACGCACCAGCGCCCGGCGCGATGCAGCGGTATATTGCCCCTCCGGCACCGAGGGAACGATCCGGTAACGCATGACTTCAGCCCGTTCGCCGCCGATGTAAACCGCGGCGGGCCGGTGGAGATGGAAAACCGTGACGGCTTGGGCGGCCGGGTTGGCCGGGTCGTATCCCTCCGCTTCGATCAGAATATTAGTCAACTCTTTGACTAGGCGTGCCTCCGCCTCGGGCGTCAGCGCGTCCTCTGGCCATAGTGCATCGATCATCGGCATTGCTGCCCTCCTACGACAGTATTTGGAAGCGATGATCTTCGAACTTTGCCGGCCATGCCGAAAGTGGCTGATTTGCCATTATTAGTGGCATATCAGACATACAGTGACTTCATCAAACCGCGCAGGCAGACACGAATTCTTGATGGCCGCCGTCTACCGCCACGGAGACGCATCGGCACACTAAAGGATAAAGAACAATGAACCGATTCGAGCCCGTTCTCAGGCCCACCACCTCACGCATGCAGCACCAGCCCCAACAGCGCCCCGCCCAACAGAATCCATAGCGGCGACAGCCGGGTCGATAGCGCCAGTAGCGCGCTGAGCGCGACGATTGCCGCCAACGGCCAGGTCACGGCCGTGCTATCGGTCAACAGCGCGGCACTGGCGGCGACGAGTCCGGCGGTCACCGGCACCAGGCCCGACTGGATCAGTTTCCGTCCGGGATGCGCGCGGTAGTGATGCCAGACCTTCAGCGTCAAGGCGGCCAGGAGCGTGGGCGGACCGTAGGTCATGACGGCGCAGACCAGCAAGCCGGGCAAGCCGGCCACGCGCCAGCCGATCATCGGCAGAAACAGCACGTTCGGCCCGGGCGCGGCCCGGCACAAGGCATACAACGCGGCAAACTGCTGCGCCGTCAGCCAGTGATGGACCCCCACCACCTCGCGTTGCAACTCGGGCAGCACGGTGATCACGCCGCCGAACGACAACAAGGACAAGCGGCCGAAGAGCGACGCCAAGGTCGCGAGCAGGTCGTATTGGCTATTCATGCTCCGGCACGCCCCCTATGAAACGGCGATCGAGGTAACTCGCGCCCATGCCGAGCGGCACCATGATCAAAAACACCCAGACCAGCGGCCAGTGCAAAGCGGCAATAGCGATAAAGCACATCAGCGCCACGCCGCCGAGCAACGGGCGGACGGCAACGGGCTGGCACAGCTTGAACGCCATCTGGATCAACAGCCCGACCGCCGCACACGCCAAGCCGTCGAACAAGCGTTGCGCCACGGGGTTGTTCTGGAAATGCGCGTAGACCGCGCTCAATGCGATCGAGATCGCCGTCGGCACCACCAATAAACCGGCCAGGGCGCTCAACACACCGCGCACGCCGCGAAATCGCGCCCCCAGTGCGGCGGCCAGATTGACGACATTGCCGCCGGGCAAGAACTGGCACAGCCCCAGCAACTCGACGAACTCATCGGCCGATACCCAGCGGCGCTCCTCGACCAGCATGCGATGTGCCAAAGGCAAGGCGCCGCCGAATGCCGACAGGCCTAACTGCAAAAAACCGAGAAACAGCGCGCGGCAACCGGGCCTGGCGATGGCGGCGGTGGCGTCGTCGCGCCGGGGTGGAGGGGAAATAGACGAAGACAATTTCATGGTCTTGCTCAACGGCCAAACAATGGATGGTCAGCCTACCCGATGCCAATGTATTTGTATAATATATATAGAATTAACTCTTCATATTTTATATATATGGCTTCGATCGACCTGCGCCTGCTGCGCTACTTCGTCGCGGTGGCGGAAGAAGGTTTGCTCACCAAGGCGGCGGTCCGTCTCGGCATCCAACAGCCACCGTTGAGCCAGCAGATTCGCCAGTTGGAAACCGAACTGGGTGTCACATTGTTCCGCCGGCTGCCCAAGGGCATGGCGCTTACCGACTGCGGACAAGCTTTTCTGACACAGGCTTACGACATTCTCGACAAAGTGGCGGAAAGCATCGACGTCGTCCGGCGCGTCGCCGAAGGCAAAACCGGCCACCTGACGGTGGGCTTCACCGAATCGGCCTCGCTGCACCCACTGGTGCCGAAGGCGCTGCGCGTGTTCCGTCGCAACGAGCCGGGCGTCACCTTCCATGCCGACGAGCGCGGCAGCGAGGCACTGATGAAAGCGTTGGAAGCGCGCAAGCTCGATGCCGCCTTTGTGCGCGCCGTGCCCGACGTGCCGGATTGCGTGGAATTGGAACGCCTGCTGACCGAGCCCATGGTCGCCGCGTTGCCCAGCGGTCACGCACTGGCGCGCACGCCGCGCGCCGCGGTCGGGCTCTTGGAATTGGCGGGCGAATCGCTGGTCTTGACGCATCGGCCGGGCGGGCCGGGATTTTACGATGCGATCATCCTGACCTGCCGCAGCGCCGGCTTCGCGCCGCGCATCGCCATCGAAACCCGCAGTAACCTGATCACGCTCGGCATGGTCGCGGCGGAAATGGGCATCGCGCTCATGCCGGCCTCCATGCGCCACGTCCGCATGGAGGGCGTGCGCTACAAAACGCTGACCGGCGCGCCCGGCCTGGCCGCGCCGTTGTATCTGGCCTACCACCGCGACGCCGACAGCGGCGCGTTGTCGCGCTTCATCGCGCACACGCGGCAGTTGAGCCAAGCCTGATCCGTCTACACATCGCCACCCGTCTTGTGGCGTGCATGCGCCGCAGGCAAAGCACGTTTTCGTGCGTTGCTTCGCGACCGCACGCTACCGATACGCGTTACGCGCGCCGCCTGGGCCGCTTTCATTTCCCGCACCGATTGCAGCAAATCGGCCTGAAATTGCTTCATTTCTTTATCCATCCGGCCCCGGGGGCCAAGCCCCCGGCCTCCGGTTATCGCCTTACTCGGCGGTTAAAATCGTGCAACCCGCCACCCGTCTGGTGCGCACCGCCTCGGGCAGATAGAGCCATGAACGTTCAGAATCGACACGCAACGCCGACCACGCCAAGCGGCTATCGACGATGAACCGGCAGACGTTGGGATCGGCTTGGCCCGCGCGCGGCGCGCACAATTCTGAAATCAACGCGAACAACGGCAGTTGCTGGAGGTCGCGGTTTGAACGGAGGGAAGGGGTTGCAGTACGATGGCAAACAGCCATGGCAATTTCTCCTTG
This sequence comes from Paludibacterium sp., assembly GCF_019232825.1. Taxonomy (GTDB): domain Bacteria; phylum Pseudomonadota; class Gammaproteobacteria; order Burkholderiales; family Chromobacteriaceae; genus Paludibacterium. Next base: position 11,086 of record NZ_JAFAND010000050.1, read on the forward strand.
CTTAAGGGTTGCAGAGTTGCTGTGGTTAGCGGTCCTGGGGGGTGCCTCCCCCAGGGCCGCGCCTTTGCGGCAGTGGCGCCGCTCCCCCACCTTATCCAGCAAGCGCAAAAACGACAAGCCAGCGTGACCGTCAGGAAAATCTGAAAATACACATCGGTCGGGCATACTCGCGCGTGCATCAACCGCGCTAGCTGGCGCCAGCGCGTTTCATCGAATACAGTGGCACGGCCTTAGTCGGTAGGAAGCCATCTCACTCGCGTGAGTTGGCGTGGTCAGCGGGCCCGGTGGCGTCAAAACCCCGGGCCCGCGCTCTTTTACAGAAGCGCACCCGGCGGCAACGCCAACTCGGTCAGCGGCAGCAGGCGCGAATCCTCGATGGCCGCCGTGCGGTGGCCCAGGCCGGCGAGATAGTCGGCATGGCTGGCGAAGGCGAGAAACGACGCCACGCTGCTTTGCCGCACCAGCATCGCCTTATCCCAGCGTTCATCTTCCGGGCCGATCAGCCACGGTCCGCCAACGGCGAGCAAGGTCAGCGCCCCGCCGCTTTCACGCAGATAGGGCAGCGTGTGGCAGATGTAGCGGTCGAACGCCTCCGCGCCGCTGATCGGCGCCGCCGGAGCAAGCTCGGGGTTGGCCGAGTAGTCGGCGATCTCGCGAAACCGCAGCAAATTCAACATGGTGACGCCGCCCTCGATGCCCCGCAGCATGAAACGCATCCCCGCGCTTTGCGTCGGTTCGAGGTAACGCGTGTTGTCGGCGGGCTTCATGTGGACACCTCATGCGGAAACGCCAACCGCAGTGCATAGGCACATACGTCTTGCGGCCATGCCGCCATGCTTTGCTCGAAGCGAGCGCGGTCGTCGGCGAACAGTGCGCGCGTCGCCTCCTCATAGCCGGGCAGATCGCCGGCCAGCGCCAGCATGACGCGATAGGCGACTTCTTGGGCGGCGCGCCGCTTTTGCCGGGGATTTTCGTTGCGCCGCGCTTCGTCCACCAGCCGCCGCAGCACCGCCGAGGCGCCGCCGGGCTGGGTGGCAAGCCACTCCCATTGCCGCGGCAGTAAAGTCACCTCGCGCGCCACCACACCGAGCTTGGGCCGCCCGCGGCCCCGCGGCGCGGCGTCGTCTTCCGCCGCTGCGGGCGCTTGCGCAGACACCGACAATCTGGCAACCACTTCGGCGTCGTCGCCGCGCAGATCCAGATCGACGACACGGCCAGTTTCGTCGGCAAACACCAGCACCGAAGCAGATGCGCCCCGCGCCAGCGCCGCCTTGACCGCCAACGCCACATCGCACAGCGGTCCGGCCGACAGCAGGCGCTGGTCTTGGAACGCGGTGGCGGATTGAGAAGCTTGATTCGACATACGGCTATCCTTTCGTGATAGCCGTATTTTTACCAGGGTAAAATTAATTCGTCAATATTACCCGGATAAATTAACACCCGGATCTCCGTCCGGCCATGTAACACGATGTTGCCAATTTTGGTGTTTTTTTGAAGCGAATGCGCCAAGTCAAACGACATGTCAGTTTATTTGACCCTCCTCGTGTTCTTTTGCACACTGCGGCACCCGTTGAATTGAAACATCGCATGAAGATCCACAACCAAAACAAGCGGTTATAACATATAACTACGGAGTACGTTTATGTTCGTTTCAGCTCGTAAACTCAATCAGTTTCTGCAACCGCTGTCCGATGCCACGCGCAGTGGCGTCGATTTGACAGTGACGCTCGATGAAAAAGGCGGCTTTGCCTGGATAGCGCAAATCATGAAAGGGCTGTTGGGCCGTTTTCAGGATTCGTTGTCCAAAATCGCCAACTCCGCCATCACGCTATCGCACCAAGCCCCGCAGCTCGCTCAATTATCCAAGGCCTTGGAGGCGCGCGCGCTGGCGCAGCAAAGCAACGCGGAACATATCGCCGCCGCGAGCCAGACCCTGTCCGAAACCGTGCAGTCGATCTCCAATAGCGCCAGCGAGGCTTCGGCGTTTTCCCGTCAGGTCGCCGAGGCGGCCAACAGCGCCAACGCCAGCGACCTGATGAGCCGTCAGCAAATCCAGGCGATCGGCAGCAGCACTCAAGCGCTGGAAGAACAGCTGGGCTTGCTCAAAGCCAGCTCCGCCTCGATCGGCGAAGTGGTCGAACTGATCAAGAACATCGCCGACCGCACCCGTCTCTTGTCGCTCAACGCCGCCATCGAAGCCGCCCGCGCCGGCGAACAGGGTCGCGGCTTCGCGGTGGTCGCCGACGAAGTGCGTAAATTGGCCGACCAGACTATGACGGCCACCCAGAACGTCGAGGAACTGCTCGACACCATTCAGCTGCAGGTCTCCACCTCCAGCGACACGATGAGCGCCATGTCGCTGCAGGTGAAAAAAGGCATCGAGGTGTCGCGCGCGGCAGGAGAATCGATCGAGGCCGCGTCGCGCGATATCGCCACGCTGATCGAACACGTGCACGTCATCGCCGAAGCCAGCAACGCGCAAACCGAGAAGGTGCACGACATCACCAGCCAGATCGGCGACGTGGTCAGCAGCACGCAATTGCAGTTGGAAGACGCGCATCAGTTGGCGGCCAGCGCCGCCCAGGTCAATGAGAAGTGCGACACCTTGCTGACGGAAGTCGGCGAGTTCCGCTTCCCCGGCCATAAGCGCATGCGCAGTGAAGTCGAGAACACTCTACAGCAATGGCGCCTGAACGGACTCAACCGCGCCGAGCTGGATGGCAAGCTGGCCGACCTGTGCCGACGCATCCCCGAAGTCGACAACAGCTACGTGGCCGACGTGTCCGGCCGGCAGATCACTGGCGACGTCTCGGCCACCAACGTGCGCTCGGACATGGTGGGCGAGGATTGCAGCCAGCGGCCTTGGTTCAAGGAGGCGTTGCGCACACGCAAGATGTGGGTGTCGGATATTTTCCGGTCCCGCGTCACCGGCCACTACGGCTTCAGCATCTCCGCGCCGCTGTTCGACACCTCGGGCAATCTGCTCGGCGTCTTCGGCGGCCACGTGCGCTTCGACTTCATCCTTAGATGAGTTCATCCATCAATACTGAATAGGGTCCGCGGCCCTGGGAGATACCACCTTAGGGCCGCGCCATTCACACTTCAGTCCTAGTACTTGCAATTCGTGTTGTTGTGATATTTGCTGTACAGCTAATATTAGAAAAATCCATAACATAGGAATTTGACCTATATTTGCTGCGCAGCTAACATGAGCTGATGGACAGCCATCTGCAACAGCTTCTACATCGCTTTTCCACCGATCTCGAAAACCGAACGGGATTGGTGCTTGCCGAATCGCGGCGAGCACCAGCAAATGAAGGACAGATCAATCGGCCTCAGGTAGATGCCCTACTCACGCTGCGCTTGATTGATGGCGAAGAAATTCAGATCGCTATCGAAGCCTTGCGCTCTGCCTATCCCCGCGATGTCCGGATGGCCGCGTATAAACTATCCGCACAACAACAAAACGCAGAAGGCCCACTGGTCGTACCTTGTGTCATTGCTGAGCGGCTAAGCCCAGGTTCCCGCGACGCGTTGCGAGAGGCCGGCATCAATTATTTCGACGCTAGCGGCACGCTGTACTTCCACTTCCGGACATGGCTCGTGGATGTCGAGCGCTTGCCAGCAAAACCTGGATCACGAAAACCCTCAACCTTGTTCAGCAGCGCGCGCGAGCAAGTCATCCACGCACTACTCCATCATTGGCTGGCATCCGGACGCGAGGGCTTCATTTCCGGTACAGAGTTGGCTGCGCTGGCCCAAACCTCCACCTATACCGTTTCTCAGACGATGAGAGAATTGGAACGCGAGGACTTGGTCGAAACCACCGGATCGGGACCTAGCTTACGACGGCGGTTACGCAATGCACCTGGATTGCTTGATGCTTGGGCAAGCGCGTGGCCATTACGCCGGGATACCATCACGCGTTGGCACGTCTATACACCCTCGGATAATCTTGTCGATTTACTAACAGGGCCACTTACACAGCATCCCGGCTGGGTCGTGACAGGGGCTGCGGCTGCAAATATTGCCGCCCCCCACCTGACCCACATCGATCGTATTGAAGTGATTGTGCCAGAAGGTCAAACCGAGGTTTTTGCCAACGCGCTGCATCTTACGCCGGCAGACAAGGGGGCTAATGTCATTCTCATCGAACGTAGCGGCGCCTCAATGATGTTTAGGCATGCCTTACCTGAATACCCAGGATCTTGTTTTGCCAGTCCCTTCGTTCAGTATCTGGATCTCCTGAATGGCTATGGCCGTAATAAGGAACTGGCCAGAGTATTTCGGCACCAAGTCCTCAAGATGGAACAAAGCCCATGACGGATAAGCATAAAACGGCAACCAACTATTGCGACGATCGTACTGATGATTGTGAAACGGTTCTTGTCGTTTTGCTTCAAGCTTTTGGCTCACTCAAGGGTACGTTGCGGCTGATAGGGGGATTGGTTCCCCGCTATTTGACGCCAGAACGCCCTCCTGAAGTGCCTGCACACGTCGGCACCACCGACGTCGACGTGGTGCTCAACATCGCGTTGCTCGCAGCCAGGGGAACATACGACAGGCTCAAGCGTCAGCTGCAAAATAACGGGTTCACACGGTACCGGCCAGGCTCGGGAGGCGCTGTAAGCACGTGGCAATGGGAATATCCGCTGAATGGCCGCACGGTGGTGGTTGAGTTCTTACAGCACACGGACGACCCGTCCCAAGCCGCCCGTTTGGCAGAGATCGACGGCGAAGACGTCTCAGCATGCCAAATATTGCATGCTGGCCTTGCTCACGACTGGTATCAAGAACACACCGTGACGGTCGCACTTCCGCACAACGACGGCATCGTGAAAGAGACCATCCGTTTCGCAGATGCCGTTACCTTCATTGTTCTTAAGGCCATTGCCTTCAACCAGCGCCACGAGCACAAAGATACCGCCGACTTGGTCCACGTCATGCGTTACTGGGGCCCAATCGACAAGCTGGTGGCCCTCTTTTCTTCCCGTCTTAAGGCAGGAAAGCATCAGACCGCGATTGAACAGGCCCTCAACGCCTTAGCGGCCAATTTCTGTGACGAAAACGGTATTGCAGGCTACCTCAAGGATGGTCCCGCTAAGTTTGCCAACTTTCATGGGCTTGTCGAAGAGGACTCACGCATTCTTGAACAACGTAATGTCAGCGCGATGGTCACCTACTTCTTGCGCCAGATTGAGTCTCAGACAGGGAAAGGCTTCTTGCCCGGCACATAAACACGCTGCCTTGCCGTCATGGCGAGGTCAATGGCAAGCCCAGCCGTTGAGCCGCCGTCTTGGCGCCGTTGCCGTGGGCAAGACGCCAAGCCTGTTGGCTTTTAGAAGCGGTAGTTGTACGCCAGACCGATCATCTGAACCCGGGTACGGTAGCTGCCGCTGATGGTTTCGCCGTTATTGGTGTTATTGCATTGCCCAAGCGCGGCGCCGGCACAAACGTCGGTGTAGTTCATATTGACGTTGCGCACCCAGATATAGCTGTAGGAGAAGTCGACCGACTGGTGCGCGTCGAATTTATAGTTGCTCCCCAGCGACAACATGTAGCGGTCGCCATCCGGCAGGCCGGGATAGATGTACTGCGCATTGGCCGGCGACTGGTCGTAGGCCACGCCGGTACGCAGGGTCAAGGCATCGCTGTACTTGTAGTTGGCGCCCAAAGCGAACATCCAGGCGTTCTTCCATTTCTGCTGGATCACGAACGGCGGTTCATGGGTATTGGGGAAGGTGATGGCAATCTGGTCCAACGACGAGTGACCGGTCCAGGTCGCCGTTCCCATCACCGCCACCTTGCTGTTGAGCTCGTGATAGAAGCTGGCGCTGGCGCTTTGCGGCGTGGTCACCTTGGTTTCGGCATTGGAGCTTACCAAACCCGGTCCCGGATTGGCGGTGGCGCCGCCGGTCCAGGCAACGTCGCCCTTCAGCGTGTGGTGGATCTCCGAACGGTAGGCCAGCCCGAAACGGGTATGGTCGTCGAGCTTGTACAGATAGCCCAGGTTGAAGCCGTAGCCCCAGCCATCGGCCGACACCGAGCCCTCGCCCGCCGGCACGCCCAACAGCGCCACCGGGTCGGTCGCTTCCGTGAGCTTGGCCTGCATGTATTGCGCCGAGACGCCGAAACCCAGCGTCTGATGGTCATCGAGCTTGTAGGCCAACGACGGATTGATATTCAGCGTCTTAAGCGAAATGCTCTCCAGCGCGAACTGACCGCCGTTCCAGTTGGTGCCATAGTTCACTTCGGCGCCGTAGGGCACGAAAACCCCCAAACCCAGCGTCAGGCGCGAATCGACGGCGTGCGACAGATAAAAGGTCGGCGCCACGACGGAAGACGGCACATAGCTGCTGGTGCTGTTGCCGGACGAGTAGGTGGTGCTGGCGCCACTGACCGTCGGCTGCGTGGCATAAGCCGGCAACGTCACACGTTCATTGGACAAGGTCGACCGCGGCTGCACGTCGGTCACACCGAACTGTACCTGCGTGCCTTCCAACTCGCCCAAACCCGCCGGGTTGTAATAAATGGTGGAGGGATCCGCGGCTTCGGCGGCGTTGGCGTGGGCGGTGCCTTGCGCCGACACGCTCTGCGAGCCGAAGTTATATCCCGATGCCAGAGCCTGCGACGACACGGCGGCGATGCCCATGGCCATGATCGACAGGCTGAGGGTGTGCATTCTCATTAATAATCCCTTTCGAAGCGTTTTTGTTTGATTTCACATTGTTATGGGGAAGACACAGCGTGCACGCGCAAGGGGGCTAACCCGCCGCGCAAGGCGCTCCTCTGGCCTTGTACGGCGAACCGGCCCCTACGACAACACCAAATCCATCACGAAAAGCGGGAAATTTGTTAGAGTCGAAAGCAGCGGCAAATCAGCATTTTATTGCAGAACAAATAAGATAACGATCGTTGTCGCAACGAACGTTATGCTATAAGAATAGGACTGTCAAGCCGTGGACAGAGGAGAACCATGCGATACAAACCCGGCCATAACGCCGAACGGCGCCAGGCACTGTTGCAAACCAGCGGGAGAGTGGTCAAGCAAAACGGCTTCGCCGCCACCGGCGTCGACGCGTTGACCCAGGCTGCCGGCGTCACCAGCGGTGCCTTCTACACCCATTTCGCCTCGAAGGCCGAGCTGCTCAAGGCGTTGATCGAAAGCGAAAGCCAGGCGAGCCGGCAGCGCTGGGACGGCGATCCGCAGCTGAGCGACGACGAGTGGATCGCCACCACGCTCGCACGCTATCTCCACCCTGACCACGTCCACCACCCCGAAAGCGGCTGTGTGCTGCCGGCCTTGACCGCGGAAATCGCCCGCGCCGACCAGGACACCCGGCAAGTGTTCGAAGATGGCCTGCGCCAAGTGACGGCGGCGCTCAGTCAGCGGCTGGGCAGTGACGAACGCGCGTGGGCGTTTTTGAGTCAGGTGGTCGGCGCGGTGCTGATCGCCCGGGCGCTGCCGAACGAGGCGTCGCAGCGGCAGGTACTTCAAGCCAGCCAGCAGTTCATACGGCAGGCGCTGGCCGCCGCCGGCTAAACCCCGGGGCCGGCCACGCCGGCGATGCGCGCGCGCAGCCATTGTTGCGCCGGATCGGCGTGGGCGCGCGCATGCCAGCCCATCACCACGGTAAAGCCGCCGATTTCGCAGGGTGGCGGCCGCAACGCCAATTGCCGCGACCAGGCATCGGCCAGACGCGACGGCACGGTGGCGATCAAATCGCTGGCGCCGACCAAGCTCGGCACCAGCAGAAAATTGCTCAACGACACGGCGACACGCCGCCGCCGGCCCAGGGCCAACAGCGATTCGTCGACAATGCCGTAAAAACCGTTGCCGCTGGGTGACACCAGCACATGGCCGGCCGCGCAAAACGATTCCATATCCAAAACCGACTGACTCGCCAGCGGATGATCGTGCCGCATCACACAGGTGAATTGCTCTTCGTACAGCGGGCGGGCGTGCAGATTGGGCGGAATCGACGTGCGCGACCCCAGCCACAGATCGATCTCCCCCGCCGCCATCTGCTCGTAGGTTTTGCCACCCTCATAAGACAGTAGCGCAACCCGGCAAGCCGGCGCCCACTCGGCCAAGCGCGCCGCGAAGCGCGTGCTGACCGCGTTGTGGATGGCATCGCTGGCGACGATGCGAAAGACCTGATCGGCCCGCAACGGGTCGAACGGGCTCGCCTCCGCCACCAGCCCTTGCAGCCGGGCAATCGCCTCGCGCAAGGGCGCGCGCAGCGCCTCGGCGCGGATGGTGGGCGTCATGCCGCGCGCGATGGGAATCAGCAGCGGGTCGCCAAAGACGTCGCGCAGCTGCTTCAATTGCGCCGACAACGCTGGCTGCGACAGCCCCAGCCGCTGCGCGGCGCGCGTTACATTGCATTCGGCCAGCAGCACGTCGAGCGACACCAGCAGATTGAGATCCAGGCGGGAGAGTTGCATAACCATCCATCAGACAAATAGCTTATATAAGAATAATCCATTTCTTCTATGGCTGTCGGCTTCCTAGAATGGGCGTCATCTCCTATGTCTGAAGGAAAGTCTCCATGTCGCTCGCACAACAACGGGTTTTCATTCTTGGCGGCAGCAACGGTATGGGCCTCGCCCTGGCCCAGCGGCTAGTGGCCGATGGCGCGCAGGTAATCATCGGCGGCCGTTCGACCGCGCGGTTGGACGACGCGCTGGCGACCCTCGGCGGCCAAGCCGAAGGCTTAAGCGTCGATTTCACCGATGCCGCCGATCTGGCCCGCGCGGCACAGCAGCTCGGCAGCCTTGACCATCTGGTGCTGGCGGCGTCGAGCGACGCGGCCTGGGGGCCGTTCGCGCAAACCCCGGCCGACGCGCTGCGCCGCGCGCTGGAAGGCAAGCTCATCGGCTATTGGCAGGCACTGCAAGCGATGCTGCCGATCTTGCGCCGCGACGGCTCGGTGCTGATGCTGACCGGCGCCGCCTCGCGCACGGCGATGCCGGGCACCACCGGCCTCGCCGCGGTGAACGGCGCGATCACGCAGATGGCGCAAACGCTCGCGCTGGAACTGGCGCCGCTGCGCGTCAACGTGGTGTCTCCCGGCCTGGTCGATACGCCGGCCTACGACGGCCTGCCCGCCGAGGCCAAGCGCGGCCTGTTCGAGGCCACCGCCCAACGGCTGCCGGTCGGCCGCACCGGCATGTCCGACGACGTGGCGGCGGCGATGGCCTTTTTGCTGGACAATACCTTCACCACCGGCGCCTTGCTGGACGTCGACGGTGGCGCCCGTATGAGCCGCTAAGGAGATTGACGATGAATGTACTGATCGTGCTCGCACATCCCGAACCGCAAAGCTTCAACGGCGCATTGTTCGATACCGCGGTGTCGACCCTGCACGAGGCCGGTCATCACGTCGCCACCAGCGACTTGTACCGCATGGGGTTCAACCCGGTGTCCGGCCGCCATAACTTCACCACGGTGAAAGACCCGGCGTTCTTGAAGCTACAGGTGGAGGAAAGCCATGCCAGCGAGACCCACGGCTTCGCGCTCGACATCGAGGCCGAGCTGCAAAAGCTGGAGGCCGCCGATGTGATGATCTGGCAATTCCCGCTGTGGTGGTTTGGGCTGCCCGCCATCCTCAAAGGCTGGGTGGACCGGGTGTTTGCCATGGGCCGGGTCTACGGCTACGGCCATATCTACGACACCGGACGTTTCCGCGACAAACGCGCGCTGCTGTCGCTGACCACGGGCGGACCGGCGGAAGCCTACGTGCCGGGCGGCTTCAACGGCGACCTGGACGCCATCTTGCGGCCGATTCATCGCGGCATGCTGCAATTCACCGGCTTCTCGGTATTGCAGCCGGCCGTGCATTGGCAACCGGCGCACGTCGAACCGGCGGCGCGGCAAGACTGGCTCGACGCCTGGGCTGAACGGCTGCGGCACATCGAGCAGGAAGCGCCGATCGAGGTCGGTCAGTACTAGGGGCTGTCTGCAAACCTTTTGAGCGCTGCGCAGGCACCAAAACGACACCCGCCGGGATCTCCAGGGGGTGTCGCCGCATGCCATGTCCGTCACGGCTACCACTTCTGCTGCCGGAAGGCCATGACAGGCAGTCCACCCCACCCCCAATTGTCTGGATCGATCTCCTGGATGGTGACGAAGGTCGCGTCTAGGGGCTTGTTCAGCACATCCAGCAGCAATTGGCTCACCCCCGCGATCAGACGCGCCTTCTCTTCGGCGGTGACCGCATCCGCGCCAGGGGTGCAGCCTTCCTTGGTGATCATGATGTTGACGATCGGCATGATGGACTCCTTGCGCTTACCAATGACCGGCCGACTGACCGCCGTCCACATGCAGAATTTCGCCGGTAATGAACGCCGATTTTTCCAGGAACATCACGGCATCGACGATATCGCTGATCTCGCCCATGCGGCCGATCGGATGCAGCGCGGCCAAGGCCGCATGCGTCTCCTGCGGATGCATCGGCGTCTTGATCACGCCAGGCGCCACCGCGTTGACGCGCACATGGCGTGAGGCGTACTCGATCGCCAACGACCGGGTCGCCGCGTTGAGCCCGCCCTTGGTCAGCGAAGCCAGCACCGCCGGCACGCCGTTGATCGGCTGATCGACCAGGGTCGTGGTGATTTGTACGATATGGCCGCCGCCTTGCTGTTCCATGCGCGCGACGGCGCGCTGGCTAATGTGGAAGAAACCGGCCAGATTGGTGGCGATGTTGCGGTTCCAGTCGTCCAGGGTGAATTGCGTGAACGGTTTGGCGGTGAAGATACCGGCGTTGTTGACCAGGGTGTCGATGCGGCCGAAGCGGTCCACCCCTTCGCGCATGATCAGGTCGGCGGTGACCGGGTCGGCGATGTCGCCGGGAATATGGATGATATCCAGGTCGGTGGCCGGGCCGATATGACGCGAGTTGGCGACCACGCGGTAGCCGGCATGCCGGTAGGCCTTAACCAGCTCGGCGCCGATGCCTTGCGACGCGCCGGTGATGACGGCGACTTTTGCTTCGTTGCTCATGATGATGCCTTTCACTTTGGCTGTTTGCTTGGGTGACTGCATCTTCGCTCGATACGGTTTTGAGGTGAATATGTGCAAATCGGCAGTAACTATTTCATTTTGCGGTTGAATATAGGGAACAGCGGCCCGCATTTCTTCCTTTAGACGGAAGATCGTTTTGCGCCAGGTAATAATACCGATTGGGTCAGGGGAGATTTAGACTAAGCTTGGTGGCATTTCCCATCGCTTTCGAGCGGAAACAGGAGAACGGCATGAGCATGATCCGCGCGCGCGCAGACAAGCGGCTGTTGGCACTGCTAGACATTAGCAGCCCCATCATTCAGGCGCCGATGGCGGGAGTCAGCACGCCGGCACTGGCCGCGGGCGTTTCCAATGCCGGCGGATTAGGCTCGCTCGGCATCGGCGCGGCCAATGCCGAGCAGGCACGCGACATGATCCGCGCCACGCGCGCGCTCACCGCGCGTCCGTTCAACGTCAACGTCTTCTGCCACGCCACGGCGAAAGCCAATCCGCGGGCCGAGGCCGCTTGGCTCGCCTATCTCACGCCGTGCTTTCGGGAGTTCGGCGTCGCCCCGCCCGCGTCGCTACGCGAAATCTACCGCTCGTACCGGGATGACGCGGACGCGCGCGCCATGTTGCTGGAAGAACGCCCGGCAGTCGTGAGCTTTCACTTCGGCCTGCCACCGGCCGAACACATCGCGGCATTGAAAGCCGCCGGCATCGTGCTGCTGGCCACCGCCACCTCGCTCGACGAGGCGCGGCGCATCGAGGCCGCCGGCGTCGATGGCATCGTTGCGCAAGGGGTCGAGGCCGGCGGGCACCGGGGCGTGTTCGACCCCGATGAGCCGGATGAAGGCTTGGGCACCCTGGCGCTCGTGAGGCTGCTAGTACAACGCACCAGCCTGCCGGTCATTGCCGCGGGCGGCATCATGGACGGCGCCGGCATCGCCGCCGCGCTCGCCCTGGGCGCCGTGGCGGCACAGCTGGGCACGGCTTTCATCGCCTGCCCCGAGTCGTCGGCCGACGTGCTCTACCGTGATCAACTGGCGGCTGATCCGCCTAGGCCGACCACGCTGACGCGCGCCATCTCCGGCCGCGCCGCGCGCGGTCTGGTCAACCGCCTAACGGAAATGGGCGAGGCCGCCGACGCGCCGGCCCTGCCCGACTACCCGATTGCCTACGATGCCGCCAAAGCCCTGTCGACAGCGGCCAAGGCGCATGGCAGCGCGGAATTCGCCGCCCACTGGGCTGGCCAGGGCGTGGCCCTGGCGCAAGCACTGCCGGTGACGGCATTGATGGCGCAACTGCAGGCCGAGCTGCGAGAAACCCTCGCCGCCCTGACGAATCGCTAGCCCTGCGCCGCGATCTGGCGCAGCACCTGCTCGAACGCCGGGAGCGGCTGCGCGCCCGACACCAGGTGCTGCTGATTGAAGATGACCGCCGGCACCGCATGGATGCCCGCCTCCTGGTAATAACGCTCCTGAGCACGGACCGCGTCGCCATGACGCGCTGACGCCAGCTCGGCGCGGGCGGCTTCCCGCGACAATCCCGCCTCGCCGGCGATGGTGGCCAACACCTCGCGGTCATTGATCGCTCGCCCTTGGCTGAAGTACGCCTTGAACAGCGCATGCTTGAGCGGCCTGGCCTGACCGAGCGTTGCCGCCCAGTGCAGCAGCCGGTGAGCGTCAAAAGTGTTGTACACATGGGTGCGCTTGGCGAAATCGAAGCCAAACCCCACCGCCTCGCCGCGCGCGATGATTTGCTGCTGGCTGTCGAGAATCTGCTGGGTGCCGGCGCCATACTTCCGCCGGAGGTGCTCGACCGCCTCTTCGCCTTCCGCCGCCATGTCCGGGTTGAGTTCGAACGGCTGGAAATTGAGCGTGGCCTCGATCTCCGGGTACGCGGCCAAAGCCTGTTCGAGGGTATTGAGCGCGATGGCGCACCAGGGACAAACCACGTCCGAGACAAAATCAATGGTCACTGCTTTCACGTTGTACGGCTCCTGCGGCGGGCGCCATGAGACAACCTATTCATGGCGCCGTATTGAGGGATCTATTTCTCATCATAAGCAGAAATCCGCCGGCCGGGTGGCACGGCGGCACTTTTGACGCCCATGACACGCTAAACAATTTTTGCACTTAAGCGAATAGCCGTATGCCGACAGGCATTCTTTCGCATCAAGACGCAATCGCGCCGGCCTGCGCGAAGAAGCCTCTGAGCCGCTCAGCGGCAAAATCCACAAAGGCCCGTACTTTGGGCACCGATAGTCGACCATAGGGCGTGACCAGATGCACCGGCAGCGGCGCGTGCTCCGCGTTTCGCAGTACGATGTCCAGCGCGCCCTCCCGTACAGGTTGCGCCACGTGATAAGAAAACAACCGTGTGACTCCCCGTCCTTCACAGGCCGAGGCCACGGCCGCGCGCACGCTATTGACCACCAGCCGCGGCTTGAACTGGACCGTCAGAGGGACGCTAGCGCCCGGCGGCGGCGGGAAACTCCAGCTATCCAATCCGAAGTGGGTCATGGCAATGATCCGGTGCGACGCCAGATCGGACGGGGTCTCGATGGGCTGCCGCTCAGCTAGGTAACGAGGTGACGCGGCGATCACGCGCCGCACCTCGCCCACCTTGACCGCCACCAGCGAGGAGTCCGCCAGATGGGCAATGCGCAGCGCCACGTCCATGCCCTCCTCGATCAGGTTGATCGGCCGGTCCATCAAATAGAGCTTCACCCCAACCGAGGGAAAGGCATCAATGAAGTCGTCCAGCACCGGGCGCAAAATATCCTCGCCAGCGGCAACCGGCGCGGTCACGGTCAGCGTGCCCCGGGGTGCGGATTTTTCGCCATGCACCACCAAATCGGCCTCTTCGAGCTCGGTCAACACCCGTCGACAAGCGGCGGCATAGCGTTCGCCGGCCTCGCTCAGCCGCAGGCTGCGTGTGGTGCGGTGGATCAGCTCGGCACCGACGTGCGCCTCCAGAAACGCCAGCGCGCGGCTGACAGCGGCCGGAGAGCGGCCGAGCTTGCGGCCGGCCCCCGCGAGACTGCCCTCGTCCAGCGCAGTGACGAAGACTTTCATGGCATCGATGCGGTCCATGATTCAACCTGTTTTGGCAATAATGGCTTACGTTTTATAACCAGTCCGCCGGGCCAAGTAAATATCCGTCCCACGTTGCGCCGACAACTTCTCTAACAGATTCATCCCGCACGGCAATACTTGGCTGACACTTATCCTAAATACTGGGCCGGTGATTTTTAACGCGAAGGAACCGCGGGATGAACAGTGTCAAATCGTTGATTTTTGTCGCCGCGCTGGCAACCGGCGCTTACGCCAACGGCGCCCTTGCCGCCGATAGCAGCGCGCCGATGGCGCAGTCAGAGGGCATGACGCATCACTGGCAGATGGACCCGGTCAAGCGGGCGGCGATGATCGACCATCATCTGCAAAAACTGCACGATGCCTTGAACCTGCAACCGGCGCAAGAAAGCGCCTGGCAACATTACGCGGCCACGGTCAAAACCACCTTCAACCAGCCGCATCCGGTCTTCGACCCGAACAGCACGCTGCCTGAGCGCGTAAATCAACACGTGCGCATGATGGAAAGCCATCTGGCCAACATGAAGCGGCTGGCGGCGGCCACCACCATCTTCTACCGGACCCTGACCCCGGCACAGCAACAGACGTTGAACGAGAAGACCCGCTTCTCCGAGGCCGGCAGCCATTAAGCGCGCCACATCTCATCGGGGGCGATTGGTAAAGAAGTGTTGCAACCGGCCATTCCGCCGCGGCGGCGAGTGAGCGATCCGGTATCCTAGCCGGCGATGATCACACTCTCTTATACGCTGGCCGGCGCGCTGACCGGCTTGCTGGTGGGCATGACCGGCGTGGGCGCGGGCGCGATGATGACGCCGGTCCTGTTGTTGGTTTTCGGAGTGGCGCCGGCCACCGCCATCGCCACCGATCTGTGGTTTTCCGCGATCACCAAAATCGTCGGTGCCGGCATCCACCATGCCGGCGGCCAGGTCGATTGGCCGATCGTCAAAAAGCTGTGGCTCGGCAGCTTGCCGGTCGCGCTGGGCGTAGCACTGCTGGTGAGTTTGGGCGGCTTGCACCAGCAGGTGAGCTGGCTGAACAAAGCCATCGGCGTGGTGGTGATTCTGACCGCGCTGGGCCTGTTCGTCGCCCCGCGCATCCAGGCGCTGGCAGGCCGCCACGGGCAAAGCGAGCGGTCATCCTACTGGACCGTATTGTGCGGCGCCTTCATGGGGCTGTGCGTGGCGCTGACCTCGGCCGGCGCCGGCACGCTCGGCAGCGTGGCGCTGCTGGCGCTATTTCCACGGCGTATGACCCCGCACCGCCTGGTGGCCACCGACCTGGCGCACGCCATTCCGCTCACCCTGCTCGCCGGCCTCGGCTATCTGTTCCTGCGCGCGGTCGATTGGCCGATGCTGCTGAGCCTGCTGCTCGGCTCGATTCCCGCCATCGTCCTCGGCAGCCTGCTCGCGCAAAGGCTGCCTGGCCGCGCGCTGCAGCTTCTGCTAGCGCTGGTGCTGATTTCCGCGGGGGTGAAGCTGGTTGGGTGAATGGCTTAGTCTGGATCGAGATGTAGCGTGCGTTCGCGCAGCAACGCACGTCCTGCCCCCCGAAACCGGATAACGCTAATCGAAAATCTCGCTTAGCGCCGGGAGCACGTCCTGCTGGTAAATTTCCCGAAAGGTCTTGTTGCCGTCGGGGACGCGATACAAAGGCCAGTCATCGAACTTGGCGTGATCGGCACGCACCCACCAGCCAAATTGGGCGTGCATCAAGAACACCGTCACCTGGCTGCGATCCGCCGATTGCACGGCTTGGCCGCCGCCCGGACAATAATTTCGGTAGCCGCGCGCCAACAGGTAGAACAACACCCACTTCTCCTGCGCGTCGATCACTTCCTGGTAGGTCGTCATCATCTCTTTCGACAGCTCGCGCAAATCCGGCTCCACGCGAAATTTCGCCTCCACCATGATGGCGTCGTAACGATCGGACGAGTCCAAGTTCAGCCGTGAAATGATGAAATCCGGTTTTTTGTTCTCTTTTGCCAGCTGTTGACTCCCCAATCCCAACCGTTGGAACGCGCTGGTTTTGTTCTTCACATACAGCGGCGCCGTATGCTCGATGCCGTAAAGGTCGACATCGTAGCCAAGCAGCTCGAAATGAGCACGGGCGGTGGTTTCGGCGATGGCGCCGAACATTTTGTTGCGGTGGAAGGAGAAATCGTCGCTCATGGGTCATTAGCATAGATTGTGAAATTTCTAATGACATTAAATTAACAAGCGTAGGCGATGCAATAGGAAACGCGGTTAGCAACTCGCCGGTTCGGAGCCCTCGCGGGCTCTGCCTCCGGTTGTGCCTTACTTGACGGTGAGAACTGAGCAGCCAGCCACCTCCCGTGACTGTGCTAGCGACGCGATAGAAGCCATTTGCCGCTAACTCTGATCGGAGTGACGCGCCAGCGCAAGATAGATTTGGCTAACCGCAGGAAGTTGATTTCTCAAACAATGACGTGTTGACTAGGCGCGGAGGACATCAACACAGCAGACAAATTTCACAATGCGCATGACTGACAGATTAATTGCCATATTGAGATGGCTAATTAAGATCTACAACCCACCCTATCAACTTCATCTTTGTGATATGGAGATTTCCATCATTCCAAACAAAACAATATATATTTTTAAGCAATATGGAACACATGAATGTTACGCATTTTCATATCATGAGATAATTAACAATAAGAACATTCTATTTAGTATCAACCCCGTTGACATGATCGATGTTCATCAGCATGAGTTCTTTGCCAAGCTGCGTTCGACGGAATGTCATATCTCTGAACAACTTCCCAATAACACCTATAAGCTTATTGCCGAAGATCGCTATTATACGTGCACCGGCGAATACATCATTAACAATATGGATATGTTTGAAAATTTGTCCCATCATGATTTGGCAAAGATCGCGCACGAAACCGGATTTCGCAAGGGCAGGAAACTATCCAAAGATATTACTTGGGCGATTTTGAATAAAAAAAGCCACTCTGCCGCCAAGCCACGACTAAGAATTGTTCACCTCAACGAAACTAAAGACTAGCGAAGATAGATTGTCTGCGATTGATGCCCCTGCGTGGAAAATTCTAGAATTTTATAGCCACTGATCGCTTCAGTTTCAACAACGGCAGTTCCCTTCTTCCATTGGAAGCAGGCTGCAGGGCAGGTTTCCAATTTTAGCTCTCCCATCTTTACATTATACTCTCCATGAACATGACCACATATAATCAACTTAATTGCATCTATTTCTCCCACATGACGCATAAATTCCTCGCCATTTTCGACATTGCAAGCATCAACAAGAGGCGTTCCAATGCGAACTGGGTGATGATGCATAACCAAAGAAATTTGCTTATTTTCATTTGCAAGCTTGCTTAATTTATCCATTTCATTATCGTTTATTGACCCAGAATCATTATTGCCAAACGTTGAATCGATAGCAACCAAACCCCAACCGTCACCATCAAGCCTAGACAACCGTTCGGCATGATATTTTTCGCTACTTTTCAATATATTATCTAAAACGTCATGATTACCATGTATCCAAAACATAGGCAGTGATAACTTTGATAACAATGAAAAAGCTAAATCATATGATTCCATGCTGCCATCTTGTGAGATATCTCCAGTAATCAACATGCCATCGCTATCATGGCGATTTTCTGACTGAATATAAGACACTACCCGTTCAAGCATGGCATAGGTATTTATATTAAAAAGTTCTTTGTCTTTTTCTGAAAAAATATGAGTATCAGAAACTTGTATGTACTTCATATATCAGCTCCTTTCGCCATCATAATGATATAAAAATGTTAATTTAACTTCTTATCTTCAGAAAATGCTTTCAGTGGATTGTATGATATTCCCCAATCATAAAAATCAGTCTTCTCATATTTCTTTACCACTCCTACTAAATATATACCGATCGGAAACAATATAAATGAAATCAAAACTTTATATGACCATGTTGACGCCAAGATGTTCAGCAATTCCCCAAAGCTGTATTTCCCGGAAAGGCTGATCGGATAGGCGGTAATCAACAAAACCGCCTGCGCAGTCATCGCTGACACCATGTATCGAATGATAAAAAGCCGGCCAAGAAAGAATATCTTCAGTTTCGAGATAACGAAACTATTACAAAAATACGAAGCGGGCACAGAAATCCACGTCCCGACCATGACTCGCCAAAATTCATGAAATAACTCATGATAATGCCCTGCGACTTCATTGTTGTGCCTTTGCACAATAGCAGCGCTATTAATAGCCACCACATAAAACGTTTGACATAGCAGCATAATCCATATAATTCTTACACCCTTTTTATACCCATATACTTCTGTCGTAATAGTCGAAATCAAGTAGCACATGGAGAAGATTATGCCGCTTGCCGTCAATTTAAAGCCATAGAAATCTATTATTTTATAAACGAGTGTATCGCAGGTAATCATGATTGTTACCATAAGGCCTGCAAACAGATCATATAGCTTATATTCCTGATGAGAAGGTTTGCACATATTTCACTTTCACTTATCAGACAATATCCTTATATTAATTATTTTTATAACAACACCAATAATTTGAAATTCAGTATAAATAGAAGGGGGTACTTCTTGAAATGGGATTGCCGAGGTAAAAACAAAGTTATCTTGCTCTATATATATTTTACGGAAACATGGGGAGTGGTTATTGATCTTCACTAAAACGATATCGCCATCGGCAGGAGCATCATTCTGAGAAATAACACACACTGATCCAATTTGAAATTGAGGAGAAAGGGAATTATTATTTATTTTTATTGAAAAATATGATCCGCTGCCACTGAGCTCTGTGGTAAATAGATCATAATGAAAATAGTGATCTGCTAAAAATCCATCCAATTCATTCATCTTGATGAGCGGTATAGCCCTCGCTTTTTGTTGTCCAGCGTCTTCGCTCAACAAATCATGCTCCGACAACTCTGACAGCGATACTCCGAAATACTTTGCGAGCGCCATCAAGGTCGATAACGTTGGATTACCAACGCCCCTTCGAAGACTATTAATCGTCGCGACCCCTAGTCCTGTCGCATTAGAAACAGCAAGGGCATCCATGTTATGCCGCCCCATGAGACGAGTGAGATTCCTAGCTGTCGTTTCTAGTAAACCGTCTTTTCCTGCTAATGTTTGAGCTTCTTCAGACGACATAATAGCCTCTATTGATTGTATAAAATTTCCTACGACAGTAAATTGTCAAAAGAAGCGTGACACATCAAAAAATGAACGCATTTGTATTTTTCAACACATAAGGATATGATTTTTTACTTTGGCACCACATAAACATGAATAGCGCTATACACAGCCGTATCTATTTTTCAGACATTTGGCTACTTTGCGAGCCCACGCGTTCCAAATTGAAAATTTCATATATCTTCTATTTCAGAAGTGATTGGGCTAGCGTTTGACGTAAGAGAGGTATACGAACTGGGATTGGTTCTGTATCGGCACCCCCTGTTATCCCCATGCCCCGATACCAGCCAGGAGCCAGTCCCAGTCCGTATGGCGCTCAAGCGCGTGTTGATTGCCAATAAACCAGGCAACCTTGCTAGCTCTCCTTCTTCGGAGCCCCTCCCTCTGGCCGCCAATTGGCCACCCGGCCGCACTCCTTGATCACATGCTTCAATGGCGCGCCGTCGCGATTGACCAAGCCGTAGGCCGGCGCAAGGCGATAGCGCGTTTCCCTCAATACTTGGCGTGGGCAGCCATGATCCTGCACTTTGGTTTCCCGCCAGGCGTGCGGCATCAGCGCCAGCTTGGGGGCGTAATGCGGATGCTGCGGATGGGGATAATCAACCGAGCCATCGTGATTGCCGAACACTGCCGTGGGATACGAGTGCCGGCTGGCGAGCCACGCTTTCAGCGAGGACAAATGAATGCGCATTGGCAGGCCGGACAGCACCGATTCAAGCTGCAACTGCCCCTACGCCGCCGCCTCCATCAGGGTGCAGCGTGCCTGGTGCAATAGCGCCACATCTCCATCTGCTCCAGCAATGAGCGATAGACATGGCACGCCCACCAGCAAGCAGGCGGCTTCGCCGAAGGTCAGCGAATCGCGCAGCTGCAGCAGTTGGCTTCTGTCCAGGTATTGCATGAATGGGCATGCCTCCTGCGGCGCTGGTTAGATTAAGAAATGCCCGTGGTGGCGTGGACGCAACAGCACCCTGGCATATCACGCCATGCCCTGGCATATCAGGGCATGCATTAGCACAGTTTTCATTTTTGTGATCAATGTGTTGACGGCATTCCGCCCTACGCCCTTTCTCCGGGCGATGCGGCCGGCGCGCGCCGGTGGCCAATTCGGCGTAACCCGGCGCCCCCAGTTTGCGCACGATCAGCACGTCTAGCGGCGCTTTCAACGCCTTGGCGATTTCGGCCCCCACCGGCACGCCGCCGCGCGGCAGCGCCAACACCACCGGCTGCTGATCTTGATAACGGCGGAGCGCCTCGGCCAAGCGCCGGCCGGCATCCCGGCGGTTGGCGAACTCGCCGCGGTGAAGCGTGGGGCGATCGGTTTCCATACCTTCATCATAATGCTTGCGCCACGGCGGGTTCCTAGTGGCTTTGGCCCAAAACAACTGATATTTGTCCATCAGGCCACTCATCTCCTCGGCGTCGTTCCACCACACTGTTTGCAACGACGCCGCGAGCGTCATCGACCCTCGAAAGGAGCCATGATGAAATTCACCCAGATCCGCAACGCCACCGTGATCGTCGAATTCGGCGGCAAGCGTTTTTTGGTCGATCCGATGCTGTCGGCCAAGGGCGCGTTCCCCGCCTTCGCCGGCACGCCCAATGGCGAGCAGGCTAATCCCACGGTCGAACTGCCGTGGCCGGTGGCCGATATCGTCGACGTCGACGCGGTGATCGTCACCCACACCCACACCGATCATTGGGACGACGCGGCCAAGGCGGCGCTGCCCAAGCATTTGCCGCTGTTCGCGCAACACGAACAGGATGCCGCCGCGATCCGCGCGGCCGGGTTCGGCGACGTGCGCGTGTTGGCGGACAAGGCGGTGTTCGAGGGCGTGACGCTGACCAAGACAGGCGGCGAGCACGGCAGTGGCCGGGTGCTGCAAGATTTCGGCAGCCGGCTGGGCGAGGTCAGCGGCGTGGTGTTCCACCATCCGCGCGAGCGCACGCTGTACTTGGCCGGCGACACGGTGTGGAACAGCCACGTGGCGGCGGCGTTGCGCGCGCATCATCCCGACGTGGTGGTGGTCAATTGCGGCGACGCCCGTTTTATCGGCTACGAGCCGATCATCATGGGCAAGGACGACGTGCTGGCGCTACATCGCGCCGCGCCCAGCGCGCTGATCATTGCCAGCCACATGGAGGCGGTCAACCACGCCACGCTGTCGCGGCAGGCGCTGCGCGACTTCGCCCAGGCCGAGGGTCTGCTTGATCAATTGCGCATTCCGCAAGATGGCGAGTCGTATGTGCTGTAGGAAACCGTGCGCGCGCCACCGGGTTCTGCCACGATGATGGGGTATGCGACTTAAGGTAAACCATGAGCCAAGCCCCCTCCGTACCGCGCGTCGTCGTCGTGGTCTATGACCGGTTCAGCCCGTTTCATATATCGGTGCCCTGCATTGTCTTCGGCAACTACCTGCCACCGGACCGGCATTTGTTTCAGCTGACGATGTGCGCCGGCGAGTCGGGGCCGCTGACGTCGACCGAAGGACTGAGTTTCACCGCCGAGGCCGGCTTGGAGGCGCTGCGTGACGCCGACATCGTCATCGTGCCCGGCTGGCGCTCGCCGCCGGATCCACCGTCAGAGGCATTATTGGCAGCATTGCGCCAAGCGTATCAGCGCGGCGCGACGGTGGTCGGCCTATGCTTGGGCACCTATGTATTGGCTTACGCCGGCCTGCTCGACGGCAAGCGCGCCGGCACCCATTGGGAGTGCGAGCGCGATTTCACCCAGCGTTTCCCGGCGGTGCAACTGGATTGCAACGCGCTGTATGTCGAGGATGGCCGGCTGGTGACGTCGGCGGGAACGGCGGCAGGGCTCGACTGCTGTCTACATCTGGTGCGGCAGCATCACGGCAGCCAAATCGCCAACAAGCTGGCGCGCCGGCTGGTGATCCCGCCGTATCGCGAGGGCGGGCAAGCGCAATATATCGAACAGCCGCTGCCGGCCACGACCCAAGATAGCCGCATCAATCGATTGCTCGATCATCTGCGCCAGCACCTGCGGCAGGATTTCAGTCTGGACGCACTGGCGCAACACACCCACATGAGCCGGCGCACCTTCACCCGCCATTTTCACAAGGCCACCGGCATGTCGGTGGGCGACTGGCTGCTGGCCGAGCGTCTCAAGCGCAGCCAGGAACTATTGGAAGCGACCGATACCCCGATCGACCACATTGCCGACCGCGTCGGCTTCGCCTCGGCAGCCATCTTGCGTCAGCAGTTCAAAAAAGCCTTCGGCGTGGCGCCACGCGATTGGCGGCGCACGTTTCTTGGGCGCTAGAGCATGCCAACGCCATGCACGGCGCTTATAATATTCTCCTCGCTGTTTGCCCTGGAGAGCGACGATGCGCGTGATATCTATCGCTTCACTGGCGGGATTGAGTCTTGTCAGCGTGGCCAGTTGGGCCGCCGACAACTGCCAACCCGATAATTTGACCCGCCCACAGCAGGTGGCCTGCCTGCATCAGGACGAGCAGCGCTATGGCCGTCAGGCCGATGCGTTGTATGCGGCATTGCGCAAGGCGATGCCGCCCAAAGACGCGGCGCTGCTGGATAAATCGCATAAGACCTGGAAGGCGTCGATGGACGCCGATTGTCAGCTGACGATGGCGTCGGTCGACGGCTGGGGGCGCGACAGCACGCCCGACGGCGATTTCCAATCCGCCGCCTGCCGCGCCGCTGCGGCGGAAAACCGGGTCGACTTCTACAAAACCCTGCTGTGCCCGGACACGCTGGCCACCGGCGACGAGCCCAACTGCAAGGCACTGCAATCGGCCTTGACCGCCACCGACAAGAAATAGGCCGCGCATTGCCTGCGGCGAATTATCGGTCGCCGAAGGTCGCCGTCATCGCCTCGACAAAGCTGCGCAAGGCGGCGGTGGGGCGGCGGTTGGCAGGATAGAGCACATGCATCGGCCGCGCCGGCCCCTCGTAGCCCGGCAGCACGCGCACCAGCCGTCCAGCGGCGATTTCCGACGCCAGCACATCCTCAGGCCCCAGCGTGATGCCGAAGCCCGCCGTGGCCGCGCGCAGCAGTACCATCCAATGATCGCTGCGCAGCCGTCCATTGATCTGCACTTCCTCGCTGACGCCGTCGCGGCTGAAGACCCAGCGGCAGGACTGGCTTCGCATCCAGTTGGCGTATGGCAGGCAGTCGTGTTGCGTCAATTCGGCCGGATGCATGGGCATGCCGCGCCGGGCGAGATAGGCGGGCGACGCGCACGCCACCAGCCGGTACGGCGCCAGCGGGCGCGCGACCAGCGCCGGGTCGAGCTGGTCGCCGATGCGCACCAGCAGGTCAAACCCCTCCTCCAGCGGATCGACCAGCCGGTCGCTCAGCGACAGATCGATCAGCACTTCCGGGCAGCGCGTCAGGTAGTCGGTGACGAAGGGCGCCAGACTGTGGGCGCCGAAGGTCAGTGGCGCACACACCCGCAGCACGCCACGCGGCTGCGACAGCATCTCGCGGGCAATGTTGTCTGCGCCCTCCACCTCGGTCAGGATTTGGCGGCAGCGGTCGACATAGGCGCGCCCAACGTCGGTCAGGCTCTGGCGGCGTGTGGTGCGATTGAGCAAGGCGGCGCCCAGATGCTGCTCCAGCTGCGCCACATGGCGCGCCACCATTTGCGGCGACAGCGCCAGAGACTCGGCCGCGGCGGCAAACGAGCCCTGCTCCACCGCTTTGACGAACACGCGCATGCTGGTCAGCTTATCCATGATTAACAACTAATAATTGTGAGTAAAGCCAATAATACATTATTTATTCAATTTTAGTAGGCAAATACACTGGGGCAACCTACTCACAGGAGAAACCCCATGAAAATCGGAATCATTGGCGCCGGCTTTGTCGGCCGCACGCTTGGCAAGCTGGCGGCGCAGGCAGGACACGAGGTCATGCTCAGCAACTCACGCGGCCCGCACACCCTCTACAGCACCCGGCCCGGCACCGGCTGCCAGATCGGCACCGTCAGCGAAGCGATCGCGTTTGCCGACGTCGTCGTCGTGGCCATTCCGCTGCAAGCCTACCGCACGCTGCCGGCCGAGGCGCTGGCCGGCAAACTGGTCATCGACACCTGCAACTACTACCCCGAGCGCGATGGCCTGTTTCCCGAGCTGGAGCGGCACGAGACCACCACCAGCGAATTGGTGGCCGCTCACTTGTCCGGTTCGCGCATCGTCAAGGCATTCAATGCCATCAAGATGGGGGACATGGAAACGGACGGACGGACGGCGGGGCACGCCGAGCGCCGGGCGCTGCCGCTGGCGGGTGACGACGCGGACGATAAGGCGCTGGTGGCCGCGCTGTACGAGCAATTCGGCTTCGACGTGGTCGATGCCGGCCCGTTGGCCACGGGCAGCGCCTTCGAGCGCGGCACGCCGCCGTATTGTGTGCCGCTGAGCCAAGCGGCGCTGCGCCGGATGTTGGCGATGCCGCATACGCCAACCTAACGCTTGAACCAATAGCCCAGGATGGTCCCGACGACGCCGAACGCCCATTTTTGTTCGGCGTCGTTGTATTTGGCGCTGAGCAGAATCACGTACAACGCGCTGAGCAGCACCACGATCGAGATGATCACCGGCATCCAGTCGCTGCCGAAATGTTTGCCGCTGAGCCTTTCCGGCGCGCGCAGCACCGCCGGCGTGTCGCGCGGTTCCCAGTGGACCGTCTCGCTCCTGCTGGCCGGATGCGCCTGCCCGAGCCGGTAGCCGCCGTCGCCGGGCGGATAGCCATCGGCCTCGCCAACGTCAAGGCCGGCATCTTGGGGAAAAGATAACGGTGCCGCCGCCTCGGCAGCTTCCTCGATCCGTGCCACGGCGTCGGTGGAGGCATCCAGCCAATGGCCGGTCAGCACGGCCTCGGCATCGGCCGCATGGGCCTCCGGCGCGGACGGTTCCTGGGGATGGCGATCACGCCAGCGCGCGCAGAGCGCCAACACCAGCAAAGCCAACACGCCGGCGATCATCACGAGCCAAGGGAAGAGGTGGGCCATTGCCGTTCCAAAATGCCGCCAAAATTAATGACATACACATAGAGGAGCTATCGCACAGCGCACAGGCAAAAGCAAGGGCGGTCCGCTGTGAGATAGAATCGGCGCTCAGAGCAACCTCATCGTGGTGCGGGCATGGCTATCGAACTCTCTAAAGCCGTTCGGACGGAAGCGGTCGCTTCCTTGCAGAAATACTTTCAGCAAAACATGGATGAGCCGCTCGGCCATCTCGCCGCCGAGGCACTATTGGATTTCTTTGTCGCGGACATCGGCCCGGCGATCTACAACCAGGCGGTGGCGGACGTGCAGGCCAAGCTCCTGACGCGGGTGCAGGAGCTCGACCTGGAGGTGCATGAGGAGGCGTTTCAATACTGGCGCGGCGATAAGCGCGCCAAGCCGCGCAAATAAACGCCGCTACAGATCGTACTGGTTCACCGCCATGCGCATGCGCTCGACCATGCGCGCAAGCTCAATGGTGCGCGTGCTCATGCGCTGCGCGTGCTGCAGCGTGCTGTCGGTCACCTCGGAGACTTGCTCCATGCTGACGGAGATCGAGTGCAGCGCCTGGCTTTGCTCCCCGGTCGCGCTGGATACCGATTGAATGCGCTGCAGGGTGTCGACCATTTCATCGTTGATCGCCAACAGCGATTGGCTCAGCTCGCCGACGCGGACGCAACCTTCCTGAATTTGCTTGTTGCCGGTGCCCATGCCATCGACGACCGCCGTAGTGTCGTTCTTGATGGCCGAAACCATGCCGCCGATCTCCTCGGTGGCCACGTGGGTGCGCTCCGCCAGCTTGCGCACTTCGTCGGCGACCACGGCGAAGCCGCGTCCTTGCTCACCGGCCCGGGCGGCCTCGATCGAGGCGTTCAGCGCCAACAGATTGGTCTGGTCGGCGATTTCCTGAATCACGGCGGTAATGCGGCCGATCTCGTTCGAGCGCTGGTTGAGCGTATCGATCTGTCCGGCCGAATGGTTGATGGTCTGGGTCAACGCCTGCATCGCCGACTCGGCGCCATGCACCTGCGTCACGCCCTGCTTGGCTTGCTCGCCGACGCGTCCGGCCACGTCGTAGGTATCGCGGCTGTGCGCGGCCACCTCGTGCAGCGACTGCGTCATTTCCTCCAGCGCGGCCGCGGTGGAGGCGGCGGAGTCGCGCTGTTCGGCGCAGCGCAGGCGGATGTCCTCGGCGCTCTTACCGGTGACATTCATCACCGACTGCAGCTCATCGGCGATATTCGCCATCCCTTGCAGCGTGGATTGCAACGACGTGATCAGCAGGCTGATCTGGCGCGCCGCCTCATCGCACGGACCGCCCCGCTCGGGCGTCAGATTCAGATTGCCCGAGGCCAGCACCGCGTTCAGATAGTGTTCCAGGCGCACGATGCCGCGCTTGACCGGCAGGCAGCAGGCAAAGACGAAGTAGCACAGTGCCAGCGCGCTGAAGATCGCGCAGGAATAAACGAGCGTGTCCGGCATAGCCGATTTGAACAGCAACGCCGCGGTATTCACCGCCATGCCCAATAGCGCCAGCCCCGCGCCGAATTTGAACGACAACAGCCGTTTCTTGCGTGTGGCCGAGGCGGCCACGGCTTCGCCGTGCCGCACCGACAAGCCGGCGGCGCGCTGATTGATTGCCTTGTACGCCGCGTCCGCGGCGGCGACCTGCTCCCGGCTCGGACGCGAACGCACCGATTGATAGCCGACGACCCGCCCGCCTTCGCGCACCGGTGAAATATTGGCGATCACCCAGTAAAAGCCGCCGTCCTTGCGCCGGTTCTTCACCAGTCCACGCCATGGCAGACCCTGCTTCAAGTCCTGCCACAAATCGGCGAACGCCGCTTCCGGCATGTCCGGATGGCGGACGATGTTGTGCGACGAGCCGATCATTTCGTCCCGGGAAAAACCGCTGATCTCCAGATAGACGTCGTTGGCTTCGGTCACCACCCCTTTGAGATCAGTGCGGGAGTATATGAATTTGCCCTCGGGCAAATAAGACTCAATATCGGTTACAGGCAGGTTTTTCTTCATTGTTCGATCTGTTTGTCATGGATTGTGCAGGCGGGGCAGCTTATCCGGCGATGGTAGGGGGTTTCGCCTGCCTATATCATTGATGCGTATCAATGTTTCGAGTAAGGACAAACACTTATTGCAGCATCTTACAAATAGATGACAGCCAGGGTGGCACATTGAGTTTTTCTTTCCATTAACTATAAAAAACTACTGACCGCACCGTATTCAAACAGGATAACCTTTCACCGGCGGCACAAAGGAATGGGCATGTTCTCCAATAAAAAACTCCACGAAACCATCCAAAACCAGGCACTGCAAATTCAACAACAGCAAGCCATTCTCAATTCGCTCAACCGCTCCACCGCCCAGGTGCGATTCGATCTCGACGGTAATGTCGTCGACGCCAACGAGCGCTTTCTCGCCGTCATGGGCTACAACAGCCTGGCCGAGGCGAAAGGCAAACACCACCGTGCGTTCTGTGATCCGCAATATGCCAGCTCCCCCGCCTATCAGACCTTTTGGTCCGAGTTGCGCGCGGGCAAGCCGTTTATCGGCCTGGTGCAGCGCCAGCGGCGCGATGGCGAGCCGGTATGGCTCGAAGCCACCTACAACCCGATTATCGATGCCGGCGGCAAGGTGACCGGCTTCATCAAATTCGCCAATGACGTCACCGACCGCATTCTGTCGTCGCAGCGCGGCAAGGCGGTGCTCGACGCCATCGACCGCGTGATGGCCACGATCGAATTCAAGCCGGACGGCACCATCACCGCAGCCAACGACAATTTCCTGCGCGTGATGGGCTACAGCGCGCAGGAGCTGATCGGCAAACACCACCGCGCGCTCTGCCCGCCGGACCTGGTCAATTCGGAGGAGTACGCCCAGCTATGGCGCCATCTGCAGAATGGTCAATATTTCTCCGGCAAGATCCGCCGTATCGCCCGCGACGGCAGCGATCGCTGGCTGGAAGCGAGCTATAACCCGGTGTTCGACGACAAGGGGCACGTGGTCGCCGTGGTGAAATTCGCCACCGACATCACCCGCACCGTGCAGACCCAGCATCAGGAACATGACAACACGCTGTTCGCCTTCAATACTTCGCAGCAAACGCGCAAATGGGCCGATGAGGGAGTTGATGGCATCAAGCAGAGCGTGACCGAAATTCAAAGCATGGCCAGCGACATCGAAACCGCCAGCCAGAACGTTCATTCGCTCGGTCAGAATTCACAGCAGATCAGCAGCATCGTGCAGACCATCAAGGAAATTGCCGATCAGACCAATCTGCTGGCGCTCAATGCCGCCATCGAGGCGGCGCGGGCCGGTGAATCGGGCCGCGGCTTCGCCGTGGTGGCGGACGAGGTGCGCAAATTGGCCGAACGGACGTCGTCCTCAACCTCGGAAATTTCCAACATGGTCGTGGCCATCCAAGACAGCACCACGACGGCGATGGGCAATATGAACCAGATTTTGGAGCAGGTGAAAACCAGCTCGTCGCAGATCAATGGCGTGGGCGAGATCATCGCCCAAATCCAACAAGGCGCCGAATCGGTGGTCACCGCGATCCAACAGTTGGCAAGCGAGCATGGTGGCCGCTAAGGCCCCTCTGAACAAGTTATTTGCCACTGTGTTCGGGGCGGCGCCTGGCGCCGGGTTGATTTTTACCGCCCCGTCCCGATGGCCGCTGGCCAGGGCTGGATTGTTGCCGGTAGATCGGGCAGACTGAAAGCGATTTCTCTTGGTCTGCCATGCTTGTGAACAAATACAGCCAGATTTATTCCGACATCGTCGCCGATATCGATAACCAGCGGTATCGGCAGGGTGATCGCATACCGTCCGAAACCGAGCTCATGAGCAGTTACCAAGCCAGCCGCGGCACGGTGCGCAAGGCGGTCGACATGCTGCAAGAGCGCGGCTACGTGCAGAAAATTCACGGCAAGGGCGTGTTCGTGCTCAAGCCGGGCAACATCGAATTCCAGCTCAACGGCATCGTCAGTTTCGAAGAGGCCAACCAGCGCCTTGGCCGCAAAGTATCCTCACGCGTGGCCGAGATGGTAACGCTGCCGGCATCCCCCGATTTGGCCCGCATGTTGGACGTGCCGGAAAAAACACCGCTGATTAAGATCAAGCGCGTGCGCTGCATCGATAACGAAAACATCATTCTCGACATTAACTATTTCGTCGCGAGCCTGGTGCCCGGGCTGACCGACGACGTCGCCGCCGGCTCGATCTACCGCTATCTTGAGCAGGAACTCGGTCTGCACATCAGTTACGCGCAGCGCATCATCGAGGCGCAGCCCTGCAGCGCCGACGACCGCCGCTACCTCGACCTCAACGGCATGGACCACGTCATCGTGGTCAAGAATCATACCCACCTCTACGACGGCCGGCTGTTTGAATACACCGAATCGCGCCACCGGCTGGATAAGTTCTATTTTTCAGATATAGCCCGCCGGTAAGCCCCCGTAGCATGCATTGGCCGCAGGCAAGGCACGTCCGGCACACGTCATCCGAAATATTCCCACCATCGCCACTCGCCGGATGCCATGCTGTTGCGCATGGGCCACGGCTATTTTCAGGTTCTTCGCGGAATCTGGGGGAAGTCAGGATTGACAGCAGGAAAGGCAGGGAGGTGGCAGGCGGCTGTTTTTGGTAAATTGCTAGTCGCGAAACGTACAAATACCCAACCACCTGCCATGCCGAATGCTATGTCAGCCCTCCCGTTTTGGGAAGGGTTCCGCGTCGATTCTTGTGTCGAGCGCGATGATTCTTCTTTGCTGATCACGTTGTCCGAGTCCGATACCCCTCCCATTTGTGGGGCCTGTCACCAACCCTGTTCACTGGTGCACGAACGCCGCCGTCGTCTGGTGCGTGATCGTGATTGCTTCGACCGCAAGGTCTGGCTGGACGTCCCCATCCGCCGCATGGATTGCCATCATTGCGGTACCCGTGTGGCTGAACAGATCAGTTGGCTCGACCGCCATGCCCGTATCACTCACCGTCTATGCCGCTGGGTCGAAACGCTGGTGCAACTGCTCCCCATCAAGCATGTGGCCCAACTGACGGCACTGCACTGGCACACGATCAAGACCATCGACTATCAGCGGCTTGAGCGCCTGCATGGTGATTTCTCTGCACAGGGCGTGCGTCGCCTAGTGATGGATGAGTTCGCTCTGCACAAGGGCCATCGCTACGCCACCGTGATCATGGATGCCGAGACGATGCGGGTACTGTGGGTGGGCGAAGACAATAGCCGCAAGGCCATCCGGCCCTTCTTCGAGCTATTGGGCAAGGCGGGTTGCCAACAGATCGAGGCGGTTGCCATGGATATGAACACGGCGTTTGATCTTGAAGTGCGCAAGCACTGCCCCCATGCCGAAGTCGTCTATGACCTATTCCATGTGGTGGCGCGTTTCGGTCGAGACGTGGTGGACCGGGTGCGAGTGGATCAGGCCAATACTCTGCGTGAACAACCGGCAGCGCGGAGGGTGATCAAACGTTCACGCTGGTTGCTGTTACGCAATAAGGACAATCTGCAAGGCGATCAGGCAGTCAAACTGGACGAATTGCTGGCAGCCAACGCGGCCCTGGCCACGGTGTATTTGCTGAAGACGGAGTTGAAGGAGATCTGGTTCGCCCCCTCCGTGCGGGAAGGATTTCGGCGCTGGAGGCAATGGTACCGGCTGACGATGGAAAGCCAATTGAAGCCGGCGATCCAGTTTGCCCGAAGGCTGAAAAAGTACCTGCGTGGCATTCTGGCCTCGGCCATCTACCGGATGAATTCATCGATCCTGGAAGGCGTGAACAATAAGATCAAGGTCATCAAGCGCATGGCTTACGGTTTCCGGGATTCGGCATACTTCTTCCTGAAGATCAAGAATGCCTTCCCCGGAAAACCGCGATGAACCTATTTTCAGCCACCGCTTAACTCGTATATACGAGTGTTGACTCAACTCGTATATACGAGCTATGGTGCCACCATGCCGCCCCTCATGGTCGGCGCTTGACCGGCTCGCGGCCCGGCTCACCCCGCGGAGAACAACACACTAGGACAACAACATGAGTCACGACTTTCAGCAAATCGCCGCGCGCATCGTCGAGGCGGTGGGAGGCAGGAACAATATCCAACAAGCGGCGCATTGCGTCACCCGCCTGCGTTTGGCGTTGACGGACGAAAGCCGCGTCGATGGCGATACCCTGCGCCAGATCGATCTGGTCAAGGGCCATTTCAGCAATAGCGGGGTCTATCAGATTGTCATCGGCGCTGGCGACGTCGAGCGCGTGTACGAGGCGCTACTGGCGCTCACCGGCCTTGCGCGCGCCACGGTGGCCGACGTCAAATCGACCGGCGGCAGCAAGCAAAACAAGTTGCAGCAGTTGGTGAAGGTGTTCTCCGACGTATTCATGCCCATTTTGCCGGCCATCATCGTCGCCGGTCTGTTGATGGGCGTGAACAACCTGCTCGGCAGCCCGGGCATGTTCATCCCCGGCAAGAGTCTGCTGGACGCCTACCCCGGCCTCTCCGGCGTCTGGGGCTTGATCAACATGATGGCCAACACCTCGTTCGTGTTCCTGCCCGCGCTCGTCGGCTGGTCCGCCGCCAAGCGTTTCGGCGGCAGCGAGATCCTCGGCATCGTGCTCGGCCTGCTGCTGGTGCATCCGGATCTGCTCAACGCCTGGAACTACGGCAAGGCCGCCGCCGGCCTGGACGGCGCGTCCCTGCCCTATTTCGACCTGTTCGGCGTACTGCATATTGAAAAAGTTGGCTATCAGGGTCAGATCCTGCCGATTCTGATCGCCACCTGGGTGATGTGCCACGTCGAACGGTGGCTGCGCGCGCGGGTGCATAACTCGGTACAGCTTTTGATCGTGCCGATCGTCACCATCGTGGTCAGCGGCTTGTTGGCGCTCGCCGTCATCGGCCCGCTGGCGCGCCATCTCGGCATGGCCATCACCGACGGCCTGGTACACGTGTTCAATCTGGCTCCGGTATTGGGCGCCATGCTGTTTGGCGCGCTGTATGCACCAATGGTGGTCACCGGTATGCACCATATGTTCATCGCCGTCGACCTGCAGCTGATCGCCACCCAAGGCAGCACCTTCATTTGGCCGATGATCGCCTTGTCCAATATCGCCCAGGGCAGCGCCGCGCTGGCCATGTTCCTGGTTTCGCGCGATAACAACGATAAGAGCATGGCCACCACCTCGGCGCTGTCGGCTTATTTCGGCATCACCGAGCCGGCGATGTTCGGCGTCAACCTGCGCTTCAAGCTGCCGTTCTACGCCGCGCTCACCGGTTCGGCGCTGGCGGCTGCCACCATCACGTTGAGTCACGTGCGCGCGCTGGCGATCGGCGTTGGCGGCCTGCCGGCCTTCATCTCGATCGTGCCGCAACATATCCCGATGTTCCTGGTGGGCATGTTGGTTGCCATCATCGTGCCGATCGCGGTGACGTTCGCGCTGGCGGCGCGCATCCGCATGCAACTGGCCACGGCCTGACCCCTCCGAGGACAGCGAGAGCAAGCGTATGCAACACGACATCAAGACCGCCGTGGTCTACCAGATCTATCCGAAGAGCTTCTACAGCCACCACGGCAACGCCACCGGCGATTTAGCCGGCGTGATCGACAAACTCGACTATCTGGCCTGGCTCGGCGTCGATTATCTGTGGCTGACACCGTTCTTCCAGTCGCCGCAGCAGGACAACGGTTACGACATCAGCGACTACTACGCCATCGATCCGGCCTACGGCACGATGGCGGACCTGGAACGGCTGATCGCCGAGGCCAAGTCGCGCGGCATCGGCCTGATGCTGGACATCGTGGTCAACCACACGTCGACCGCGCACGCCTGGTTCCGCCAGGCGCGGCAAGGACGCGACAACCCTTATCGCGACTTCTACATCTGGCGCGACACGCCGAACAATTGGCAGTCCAAATTCGGCGGGTCAGCCTGGGAATTCGACGCGGACAGCGGCCAGTACTATCTGCACCTGTTCGACAAGACGCAGGCGGATCTCAACTGGGCCAATCCGGCGGTACGCCAAGCCGTCTACGCGATGATGCGCTTTTGGGCCGACAAGGGCGTAGCCGGTTTCCGTCTCGACGTGATCAACCTGATTTCAAAGCCGGGCGACTTTCCCGAAGACCACAGTGATGGACGCCGCTTCTACACCGATGGTCCGCGGATACACGACTATTTGCAGGAGATGCACCGAGAGGTATTCGCCGGGCGCGATTTGTTGACGGTGGGCGAAATGTCGTCCACCAGCATGACGCACTGCATCGACTATACCCAGCCGACCCGACGCGAATTGTCGATGGTGTTCAATTTCCACCATCTCAAAGTGGATTACCCCAACGGCGAAAAATGGGTGGCGGCGCCGTTCGATTTCATCGAGCTCAAACGCATTCTGTCGGCATGGCAGGTGGGCATGGTGTCCGGCGGCGGCTGGAACGCCACCTTCTGGTGCAACCATGACCAGCCGCGCGTGGTCTCGCGTTTCGGCGATGACGGCCGCTACCGCGTCGAGTCGGCCAAGATGCTGGCCAGCGTGCTGCATGGGCTGCGCGGCACGCCCTACATCTACCAGGGCGAGGAGATCGCCATGGCCAACCCGGGCTTTACGCGCATCGACGACTACCGCGACGTCGAGAGTCTGAACGCTTGGCATGCCCTGCGCGCGCAAGGCGTTGCCGCTGAGGCGGTCTTGGCCGCCATCCGCCAGAAATCGCGCGATAACGCGCGCACGCCGATGCAATGGGATAACGGCCCCCATGCAGGCTTCTCGCGCGTCGCACCGTGGATCGATGTCGCGCCGGACGCGGACCGCGTCAATGTCGCCGCCGCCCTGGCCGACCCCGGCAGCGTGCTGCATCACTATCGCCAGCTGATCGCGCTGCGCAAGCGGCATCCGATCTTCGCCGACGGCGATTATCGCTGCCTGACGCCCGAACACCCGGCGATCTGGGCCTATCTGCGCGCGAGCGAGGCGGCGCGGCTCTTGGTCATCGCCAACTTCCGCGCCGAGCCGCAGGACTTCGACCCGCCGCTGGCGCCGTTGCCGGTAGGCTGGCGCTGGCGTCTGCTCAGCGCCAATTTGCCCGCTTCGCCCGATCAGCCCGGCCCGCTACGGCTGCGCCCCTATGAGGCGCTGATCTACCTGGCCGAGCGCTAGGGACCCGCTGCAGCAGTTATTTACCGCTGCGGCGGCCCCTGACGGGCATGCCGGGGGATTCTTATCGCGCCTGGCCGCCGGCTTCGAGGCTGGCCAGGAGCTCGGCGAGCCGATTGTCGAGGCTTTGCTGGCTGCGCGCGCTCAACCCTTGCAACAGCGCCTGCTCGTTGGCCACATGCGCCGTCACCGCGGCGTCGATCAGCGCAAAGCCGGCGTCGGTCAACCGCACCAGCGTACTGCGACCATCCTCCGCGCTGTCGGCGCGCACGATCCAGCCTTTCTCTTCCAGTACGTGCAAGCGGTGGGTCAGCGTGCCCGACGTCACCATCAATGACGAAAACAAGGCGGTCGGCGTCAGCGAATACGGCGCGCCTGCGCGGCGCAAGGTCGCCAGCACGTCGAACATCCACTGGCTGAGCCCGAACTGAGCGAATACCGTATCCAATTGCCTTTCCAGCAACAGCGCGCAGCGTTTCATCCGCCCAAGCACGCCCATGGCGAACACATCCAGATCGGGCCGCGCCAGACGCCACTGATCGAGAATATGTTCAACCGCATCGTTTTTTTGGTTTTCTTCCATAGAGAATTTACCTTGAATTCAAGATTTATTTGCCTTGAATTCAACTTATCTGTTATGTTGAATTCAACATAATTATACGACAGGAAACCATGATCATGCACCCGAACTCACTACGCTGGCGCGATGTCGTGCTTACCGCCCTCACCCCCGTTATCTGGGGCAGCACCTATATCGTTACCACACAGCTGCTGCCGCCCGACCGACCGTTCACCGCGGCGTTGATCCGCGTGCTGCCCGCCGGTCTGCTGCTGGTGGTGGCCAGCGGCGGTCGCCTGCCGCGCGCGCTATGGGGGCGGATGCTGATTCTATCCGCCCTCAATATCGGCCTGTTCCAAGCATTGTTGTTCGTCGCGGCCTACCGTTTGCCTGGGGGGCTCGCCGCCGTGCTCGGCGCCACGCAACCGCTGTTAGTCATGTCGCTCGCTTGGGCGCTGGACCGCCAGCAACCAGCCCGGCTGGCGCTATGGGGCAGCCTGGCCGGGGTTGCCGGCATGGCGGCTTTGCTGCTGTCCCCCGGCAGCCGCTGGGATAGCATCGGCATGCTGGCGGCGATGGCCGGAGCGGTGTCGATGGCGTGCGGCACCTATTTCAGCCGACGCTGGCAATCGCCGCTGCCGGTGATGGCGGTGACCGGCTGGCAATTGCTGCTCGGCGGCGTGATGCTGCTACCGCTGGCGCTCGCAGCCGATCCGCCGCTGCCGGCGCTCGGTCCTGGCGCCTGGCTCGGTTACGGCTACTTGAGCCTGTTCGGCGCGTTGCTGGCGTATTGGCTCTGGTTTCGCGGCATTGCTCGGCTGCCGACCGTGGCGGTGTCCTCGCTGGGGCTGCTCAGCCCGCTGACCGCGGTACTGCTCGGCTGGCTCCTGCTCGGGCAGACCTTCACGTCCGTGTCGCTGATCGGTCTCGCCACGGTGCTCTCCGGCGTCTCGGCGGTGCAATGGGGCATGATGCGCCGTCCGGCCCGCGGCTAACGCTACTGCCCGCCGCGCACAACATACTGACTTTTTATCGTTTGACGCCGCATGGGACGCGAACGATGATGTCGGCACTGATTCAGGTGTCCCTCGCCCACCCGGGCCGGGATGAAACGGGAAGCCGGTGCCGCTGCCATGCAGCCAGTCCGGCGCAGCCCCCGCTGCTGTAGGCCTGACGACGCGACCATTCCGCCACTGGGCGTTTTTCTGCCTGGGAAGGCCGGCCGCCGAGGAGGAAGGCAAGCCAGAAGACCGGCCTGAATCGTTCTGTGCTGGGGCCGACCCCGGCCCCGTCGACCCCGGAGGGGGGATGCAAACGGAAGGCATGATTCAGCATGGCAATTCACAAAACCTATTACCTGGCGACCATCGGCTCGAGAACCCGTCTCGGCGGCGAAGTGGTCACCGCATCAGCCAACATGGAATTGATCGCGCTCGTTGGCGACAAGGTCCGTTATCCGGACGGTTCCGAAACCGAAATCATCTCCGGCGCCGGCAGCCTGCTTCTGATCGCCGGCCGCCCGGCGGCCATCGTCGGCAGCGAACTGGCCAATGGCGACCGCATCGTCACCACGACGCAAACCAGCTGCGCGGTGGTGCCCGACGGCAAACGCGCCGTCGGCTTCCTCGACCCGGCGTACCGCGCATTGCATTAGTAAAAAAAGCCGGTCGCTCGCGCGACCGGCTTTATCACCCTTGAATACCGCGATTACTTGCCGCTGACTTCGGCTTCCGATTCCGGCATCGGCAGCTTGCCTGCGGCGCAATGGCGTTCGTAGCGAACAACCATGTACCAGCCGATGATGGCGAAGATCACCACGCCGCCGACGGACATCATCGCTTCCTTCATGTTGGCCGCGACGTCATCGCCCATGTACACATGCACCAGCGGTTCGGCCACGGTGAACACGTTGGCAAAACCGATCACCAGCATTGCGCACCAGGCCATGAAGGCGCCGGAGGCGTTGGTCTTGAAGATGCGGATAGGCTTTTCAACCTTGTCGTTCTTCAGATAGTGCAGGTACGCGTAGATGATGAAGATCACCGGCACGGTCATGGTGACGTTGGTCAGCGTGATCAGGTTTTGCACCAGATCCTTCACCGCGTCGCCGCCGAGCGTGCTCAACAGAACCATCACCACCACCAGACCGAGTTGCCACATCAGGGCCACGGTCGGCATGCCGTTCTTGTTTTCCTTGCTCCAGCTGGCCGGGAAGATGCCTTCCGGCACGCCTTCGATCATTTGCTTCAGCGGGGCGTAGATCAGCACGAAGAAGGCACCGGACAGCGCGCAGAACATCGAGACGCCGGTATAGGCGGCGAACAGGTTGCCCATCGTGGTCGCGGTGCCGGCGCTCAGGTTCAGGCAGGCAGCCACGGTGGTGCCCAGCGTGAACATGAAGTAGTACACCGCGTTACCGGCGTAGAACAGGCCGGTACCGCCTTGCTTGGTGGTCATCACGTCATGGATGATCGCCGGCGAGCTGCGGTCGATGAACCAGGTCGCGGCGAAGATACCGAAGCAATAAACGAAGATGCCGACTGCGGCGCCGATCATCAGGCCGCGCTTAACGTTCTTTTCCGGGTTTTCCAGCTTGTCGACCAGACCGCCGACCGCTTCGACGCCACCGTAGGCGAAGATCGCGTACACGGCGAAACCGAACATGCCGACCATGCCCACCAGGCCGTCACCGCCATACTTGGAGAACTTCGGCACAGTGGTCAGATCCGCCCAGCTGTAGGAGCTGGCAGTGTGGAAACCATGGCTTGCCAGGATGAACACGGCGCAGACGATCAGCACCACGTTCAGCGACATGATGGCGATGCCGCCGACCGACGCGAGCTTGGACAGACGAGTCACGCCATGGGTGATCACGTAGGTGATCAGCGAGATCACGCAAATCCCGATCAAGCCCATACCGATCGGACCCAAGATGTCCTTGACGAACTTGGTGGCATGCGAGAAGCCGCCCGGGATAAACGGGGACAGCGCATACGACAACGGGATGGTGATCGTGCTAGCCACGTTCATCATCCAAGCAACGTACGAGAACCACCACATGAAAATGGTGATGAACCCGAGCTTGCGGCCAAAGCCGCCGCCGACGCTGCGTTCGATCCACGAGTAAATCCCGCCCTTCTCGTTCTTGAAGCTTGCGCCCATTTCGGCGCAAATGACCGAATACGGCAAGAAGAACAGCAGACCGGTTACCACGTAGAACAGGATCGAGGATTGACCCATGTAGAAAATACCGCGGGCGACGTTGGAGAACCCAAGCACCGAGGTAAAGAACATGAGCACAAATCCAACCAATGTAATTTTTTGAGCTGGAGTATTTGTTGACACGATACATCTCCCTGAGTGGGCTTCGAACTGCCGGCTCCCAACATCGCCGGAACCTTGACCGCTTCGAAACCAGATCTAACTACGAGCTATTGCCTCATGTGCAATGACGCCTGATCGCGCTTCGGCTTGTCGCCCAGGGCGGACAAACCGTCCCGCACGGGATCAAGAAACAGGTTCGTTTCCTGCTGCACAACCAAACGTTTTCAGGTGTCTTACACGGCCACCTTGGCGACGGGGTCTCGAACTTGGATGCCATTCCACCATTGTCCTGGCGCATCCGGCCGATAACCCACTGTTTTTGTTGTAACCAAGGAGGCTCGCGCACATTATGCTCATGCGAGAAATGACAAGACGTTGTCGTTTATCAAAAAAACTACGCTTAAGCCTCCTCATGTAGCACATATGCTGCGTTAATAGCCCAAAGAAGCATGATTTTGTGTTATTGGGTATAACCGCGCAATGATACCTATGGGCCGTGCCACCTTGTTTTCCGGCCGTTGTCCATCCAGTTGGACGATGGCTATGGCAGGGCGGCGGCATGCAATAGAGAAAGTAGAAAATTACTTTTCCCTGATATGGCGCGAGTATTTAAATGGCATGGCTGTTCGATGAGTGGATTAATCAGGCCAATAAACCCACAGCGAGACATGTCTGATACGAAAAAACCACGTCAATTTCATGACAATAGCATTGACATACACACGAAGCGATCAGAAAAGGCTATCATTTCAGCCAGGTAAAGTAGGGTGGGTTAGTAAGATGGAATGGCTGTT
This sequence comes from Paludibacterium sp., assembly GCF_019232825.1. Classification (GTDB taxonomy): domain Bacteria; phylum Pseudomonadota; class Gammaproteobacteria; order Burkholderiales; family Chromobacteriaceae; genus Paludibacterium. Next base: position 50,249 of record NZ_JAFAND010000050.1, read on the forward strand.
GACACTGCAAGCGTGGCTGTGGGTTCTGGTGCTGCCCCTGGCACTCTTGGCGGCATGGGCGCTGCGGCAAGCGACGCGGCACAGCACACGGCTGCGCGGGCGCGAACTCCCCTTGCGCATGCAACAACTCACCCACCATCGGGCTCATGGCGAGCCGCAGGAGCGCACCATGGTGCGCTGGTCGCGCATCGTCAAAAAATCGAATACCGCCTTTTGGACCTACGTCAGCCAGCGGCAGGACCCCAAGCAATAACGCCCCTCAGAACGTGAAGCGCCAGCCCACGCTGACGATCGTCCGGCGGCTGGCATACAGCGGAATATCGGAATCGTCGGTAATGAAGGCATAGTCGGCGCTCAGCGTCTGCTGCCGGCACCATTGCCAGGACAGCGCCACCGTTTCGTTCCAGATCGACTCGCTGCGCGGGCGAAGAAATCCCGGGTCGGCCTGGCGATAGTCGTCGGCCTCATGCGACAGTACACCGTGCAAATCCCATTCGGGCGTCAAATGGTAGCCCAGGTCCGACGACGCGATAATCACCCGCCGGCTGCCGCCGGCGCGGTTATAGACACCATCATCCTGGCCGCGATAGGCCGCCGTCACCCAGCGCAGCCGGTCGTGCAGAAAATTCTGCGTCAACGCCACCCCAACCAGGACTTCATCGCTGTCGTAATTGCGCATGTGCCAATCGGTATAGCGCGCACTGATATATTGCGATACCAAGCTCAACTGGCGGGTGGGGGACAGCGGTTCACGCCACTCCAGCGTGGCGCCGGTGTTATGCAAATACTCGCTGCCGCCCAGCGTCTGATCTTCGGACTGCACCAGGCCGATCAACGTGCCGCTGCCCAGCTGCCAGCCGGCGCCGCCCTGCATGCCGGTGATGGTGCGATCGAATTGATGCAATTGCAGGTAGGTGCGGTACTTGATCCGGGGCAACATATACAGGGTCAGGTCGCTACTGGCATGCCAGGCCAACGAACCGCCCACTTCGACATCGTTGTAGGCGCTGCCTTCCGCGCGCGAATCGGGGTCGAGTTTGATCGGCAGAGGCGAATAGCCCGGCGCGCTGATGGTTAAGAGCTGAGTGGCCGAGTTGACGTTCGAGTCCCAGCCGGTTTCATTGGCGATGTAGCCATCAAATGCCCAGCGGCTGGTCGCCCGCCGCAGCGCTTCTTGCATGGCGGCGATCTTCTGTTGCGCCACCGGCGGTGGATTCAGGCCGATGGCGTGTTGCAGCGCTTCCCGCGCGCGACTGTTTTCCCCTTGCCGCAGATCGGCGTCGGCCAAGTCAAGCCAAGCAGCGCCGTTCTTCGGATGGGCCACGACGGCGCGCTCCAGCACCCACGACGCGGCTTCGGCCTCGCCATTCGCCAACAAGGAGAACCCGAGCAGATGGTCGAAAGCCTCATCGCCGGCACATGCGGTTTCATGTGCCTGCAACGCGCGCACCGCTGCCGCGGCATCGCCGCTCTCCAGCGATTGGCGGGCATCATGGACGGTAGCGACACAACTGTCGGCAAGAACGCCCCCCGCCGCAACACTCAGCAGAATAGTCAGGACTAGTGCTTTAATACCGCGACCCCACTCACGGATTCGTTCTGATTAGTCTGCAGATTATAGCCGGAGATCATGCCGCCGGCGTGCGCGCCGATAAGCACACCATTGGCGTTGCCCGACACGCTGCCGCCTTGACAGCCGTTGCAGCTGCCCGCGAGCGTCATCGCGCCATTTTTGAAATCGGCCAGCGATACGCCTTGGGTCGAGGCCGCGTTCCATACCCGGCTCTGGCCGTCCGTCACATTGATGGCGTATGAATTGACGGTTGGATTGGCACCGAAGGTCACGCTGGCGCTGAGGCTATTGATCTGCCCACCCATATTGCCGTTTTCGTCGATCGGCGCGGTCGCGCCCACCACCGTCGAGTACGTCAGCGTGCCCGACATGTTCTGCACCACCGACAACGGCGTGCTGCCTCCTGGCGAAAACGCGTAGGCATGCAGGTTCGAGAACTGCCAATCGCCGTAGGCGTCGCTGGAAGCGCCGCCGTTATACACACCCCAGTAGACGGTGGCGCCGTCGATCGTCGTCGACTGGAAACTGACCGGCTGCACGGTGTCGTCGTCGACGTAGAACAGAATCGAGCCATCGTTCATCACCGCATACAGCGGCAGGCCCGTCTGCGGATCGACGCCGATTTGCCAACCCTGGTCGGTATTGCCGTCGATCGCCCCGAGCGCGATGCTGCCGCCTGAGTAGGTGACGCCGACATAGGCGGACAAGTCCGGGCTATCGACCGGATTATTGCTGAAATCGAAGGTGACGTTGTGCGAAATGATCTGGTTAGGCAACGGATTGGCCAGCGGATCCACCGGCGAAACGACCGGCGAAGCGATCAGCGCTGAAATGTCGTTCGCCAGCTTGGCCGTTTTGCCATTCAATCGCAGCGCCGCCTTCAGCGGCATCGCCCGCAACACTTCGGGCAGCGCCTCGATGACCGCCGGCTGGATATCGGTCAGCGGCGCGAACCCGGATTGGGCTGGATCGAGGCGAACGCTGCCGGTCGCCGTCGACAGCGTGGTGCCGCCGCTGATCACGTGATTATAGGTGCCGGGCGCGGTGGTACCGAAGCGTCCGCCGGTGGCGGGCACGTAGAACACCTCGTGATCGGTGCCGCGGATATGGATTTGCGCCGCCGGCGTCTGGATCAGATAGTTGGCCTTGTTGACGTGGCCGATATCGCCGGTCATGGCGCGCATGCCGCCCTGCTCCAGCGTCATGGCCAAGCGTTCGCTGCCGTCCATCTGCGCCGGCAGCTTGAAGGTGTCGATACGTAGCGTCGAACCGGGGTACAGCATGACGGCGCCACGGTCGGCCATGCGAAGCTGCAGCGTGCCGTCCTGCTCGCTGGTCGCCACCGCGTCGCCTTCGCACACGGCATCGCCCTGAGCCAGACGGCGTGCCGGCAGGCTTCCCTGCCGCGCCGTCACGCTGCCACGGGCAAACAGCACATAGCCGGCCAGATGCGGCTGGCTCGCCGGCGCCCGCGTCACGCCGGTGCCGCCCATGCCGCCCCAGCCCTCTTGGGAATCGTTCGGCCGGGCATTCGCTTCGGCCGGCGCCGGCGGCGCTTGGCGCACGCCGGTACCGCCGATGCCGCCCCAGCCCGGCGCTTGATCTTGATCCGGACGCGGCGCCGAGGATGCCGTACGCGCCCCTGTACCGCCCACCCCGCCCCAGCCGCCGTCAAGCGGCGCCTCGCCGGCGGGCGATGCCAGCGGCGCTGTCTGCCGTCCCTGCGCGTCGAACGCGCAGCTCGCCGCCGCCCCGCTCACGGAGGGAGCCAGCGCCAACAGGGCCAGGCAAGCGACGGCGCGCAGACGCTTCATCATGATGGATCCGTAGTGGTTTCCTGGGTCTCGGCGGCGTGGTAGAAATACGCGCCGAAATGCATCCGTTGCGTTGCATCGGCGGACGCGGACTGATTCTGTTCCACCATGCCCCGCGCGATGCGGTTGATCTCCAGCAGGGCATCCATGCTGAGCTGTTCCGCCCGCTGTTTCAGCTGCTGTACTTGTTCCTCGGTCAAGCCATGGTAGAACACGCAGCGGTCCATGTAAGGCGCCGCCTGGCCTTCCAGGTTCGATACCACGGCCGACAAATGGTCATGAATATTGCGCCCGAAGAAATCCATTTTTTCTTCCAGCGCCGGCGATTGCAGCAATGCCGCCACGTTGAGATGCACGATGTCGTGCTCGTCGAGGCGGACGAGATCGGTGCGGCGCCATTCATCCAAGAAAACACGGGCGCGCACGTCCTTGCTGATGTCGTTGACCATCTGCTCGAAGGAGAGTGCGCCCTGATGCGCCAAGCGCGGCAAAGGCCGCGGGCGGCCATGTTCATCCTGGAATTGGGGATCGCCGAGCCATTTGGCCAACAGCTGCGCCTGCAGCGAAACGTGGCTGGTGCGTTCGAGGTCCAGCGGCGCGTCGGCCGTTTCGCGCAGCCGCTTGACGTCCTTGCGGTGCACACCGGTCAGCACGCTGATGCGGCTATCGGTCTGGGTCTTGCCCGGCAAGGCAAAGTCCCGTTCGGCCACGTCCACGTACACGCGTTTGAGCAGCTCCGCCAAGGCAGGGAAAGCCATGCCGTGGTCAAGCAATAGGCGCACCAAGGGCTCCAGCAGGTAGCGCAGGGCCTGGAGCAGCTTGGACGGAGGACTGGCGGAGGTACTCATAGGGATATTCAGCATCTATAACATGTGCTAGCGTAACATGAAGATTTCTTGCGTTCAGCATTTATGGGTAAATTTCCCACGCCGCTGAGGCAATTCAACCAACTATGCAACACACCTCCTTGCTGATCGATACCCACTGCCATCTGGATGCCGATGAGTTCGCCAGCCAGCGCGACCAAGCCGTAACGGCGGCGCTCGCCGCCGGCGTCGGCCAGATCGTCGTGCCAGCCGTGGCCGCCCGACTGTTTGCCGCCTGCCTCGCCATGCGCGCGCGCTACGGCTGCCTGATCGCCTTCGGCCTGCACCCTCTCTATTGCGCCGAGCATGTGGACGACCATCTGACAGCGCTGGAAACGCGATTGCGGCAGGACCAGCCGGTGGCCGTCGGCGAAATCGGCCTGGACGCCTGGCTGCCCGATGCCGACCTGGCGCGGCAGGAAACCCTGTTTGTCGAACAACTCAAGCTCGCGCGCCGCTTCGATTTGCCGGTGATCCTGCACCTGCGGCGTGCCCAGGACCGGGTGCTGAAGTACCTGCGCCAGATTCCGGTGGCCGGCGGCATTGCTCACGCCTTCAATGGCAGCGAACAACAAGCACAGGCATTCATCGCATTGGGTTTTAAACTCGGCTTCGGCGGCGCCATGACTTATACCGGCTCGCAGCGTATCCGGCGGCTCGCGGCGACACTGCCGCTCGACAGCCTGGTGCTGGAAACCGACGCCCCCGACATTCGCCCGGCCTGGGCGTCCGATGTGCCGAACCAGCCCGCCAATCTGGCACGCTTTGCCGCCGAGCTCGCGTCGCTGCGGCAACTGCCACTGGCAGAGGTTTGCCGCCAGACCACGGCCAACGCCCGCCAAGCACTCGCCATAAATGACACAAGCTTGGGTCAACTGCATGCAGCGCGCGATCCGCAGTTGCCATATGCATAGCTATTTATGCTAATTTGGTAATGTATACATGATTGTCATGCAGGAACTGACTGCCATGCCATATGTTCACCTCCAGCCGGATGGCGCCATCGACGCGCTGTACCTACACCCCGGAGACGGGCGCGCATTCCTGTCGTTGAGCGATTTCCGCGTGCTACGGTTCTTGCAGGCCTCCGACTCCGCGTTGGCCACGGCGCTGCTCAACGCCTCCGACGACGCGCACCACTTGCTGCTCGCCGCCTTGATCGACCTCTTGGTGCGCAAAAAAGCGCTTTCTGGCCAAAAGTGGATATCCGAGCGCGACCTGCATCTGCCGCATCGGCAATTGAACGATTTGACCGATACCGTGGAAACCAGCGAGGACGAGGCGCAGAAAACGTTGTCGGATTCGGACCGCAATGCCGCCCGCATTACCGAGGACGTCATCGACGCGCTGATCGCGCGCAAGATCATCCGCCTCGACGACCTGCCGCCGGCGGCACAACACCTGCTGGCGATACGGCGGGCGCTGCGCGTCTATTTGGCCGACACGGCCGATGACTTGGATGAGGTATAGGCGGCCAGCGGGCTCAAACGCACGTAACCGATCACCGCGCCGAAAAACACCGCCGACAGGACGATTTCGCCCCAGGCCAACCGCTGCGATAAACCATGGTCGGCCCAGGCACGCATCACGCCCTCGGTTAGAAACAACAGAATGAACATGCTGGCCCACTGGTAGGTATAGCGACGGCCGCGCAAAATGCCGAACAGCGGCGCGAGCAGCAGCACCGCCTTCAACACCAGCCAGGAACCGCCCGGCCTCAACGGCGCAAGCCACAGCTCCCACGCCAGCGACAGGAAAATCAGGCTAATCAGGCTCGCCACCGCGAGTAGATGGCAGACCACGCGGTTCATGCCGCGCTCCTGGCGCGTTGGCGCTCCATGAACATCGCCGCCAGAATGCCGGTCTCGTACAACAGCCACAGCGGCACCGCCAGCATCGTCTGCGACAGCACGTCCGGCGGGGTGACGATGGCCGCCACGACAAACGCACCGACAATCACGTACGGCCTGCCCGCGCGCAGTTTCGCCACCGTCAGTACGCCGATGCGCACCAACAGCACCACCACCACCGGCACCTCGAACGCCGCGCCGAACGAAACGAACATGCCCAGCACGAACGACAGATACTTGTCGATATCGGTCATCATCGCCACGCCGCTCGGCGTCACCGCGGCCATGAAGGTGAACACCAGCGGAAACACCAGGAAATAGGCGAACGACATGCCGAGGCAGAACAGCAGCACGCTGGAAACCACCAGCGGCAGCACCAGCCGCTTTTCATGGTTGTAGAGTCCGGGCGCGACGAAAGCCCAGATCTGATACAGCGTGTTGGGTAGCGAAATCAGCAAGGCCACCAGCATGGTGACCTTCATCGGCACGAAAAACGGCGCCGTCACCTCGATGGCGATCATGTTGCTGCCGGCGGGCAGATGCTGCAGCAGCGGCCGCGCCAGCAAGTGATAGATGGCGCCTGACCAATGAAACAATACCAGGAAGACCAGGAAAAAGCCCACCAGGGCGCGAACCAGTCGGGTGCGCAGCTCGATCAGGTGGGCCAGAAGCGATTGTTCGATCATTGCGTGGATTCGCGCGGCGTGGAAACGGAGGGAGGATCGGCAAACAGGTCCAGCTGATTTTCATCGATCACGGCGGCAGGCGGTGAGACCGGTTCGGCAGCAGGCTCGGCAACCGGTTCGGCGGCTGTCGGCGTTACAGCGGCGGCCGGTTTGACCTCGGGCGACACGCTGGCGTCGGCCGTCAGCGCCGCCACCTCGGCATCGACCGAGGCGCGAGCCGCCTCGATCGCCTCGCTGGTCTCGCTGGTCTCGCGTTGCGCCTGTTGCACGGTCTGCTGCACTTGGTCGACCTCGGCGGTCAGTTGCTGCTGCAGGGCCGCGGCGGTTTGCTGCACTTCCTGCTTCAGCGCCGCCAGACTGGCCAATTCGGTATGCTGACCGATATCGGCCTTGACGCTGGCGACGAAGCGCTGCGCGCGCGCCACCAACGCGCCGAGCGTGCGCGCCACCGCCGGCAGGCGCTCGGGACCGAGTACCACCAGCGCCACCACGCAGATCAGCAGGATTTCACCAAAACTGATATCGAACACGTTGTCCCCAGGCGGTTATTTCTTTTCCGACTCGCCCTCAATCACGCGGCCCGTCTTTTCGGTCTCTTGGGTCGACGGCTTTTCCGACTCGCTCTTCATGCCTTCCTTGAAGCCGCGCACCGCGCCACCCAGATCCTTGCCGATGCTCGGCAGCTTTTTGGTGCCGAAGATCAGCACCACGATCAACAGAACGATCAGCCAGTGAAAAATGCTCAAAGAACCCATGTCTATTCCCTTACATCTTGTGACCGAAAACGTGGACGTGCAGGTGGAATACCTCCTGCCCGCCGCCACGGCCGGTATTGATGCCGGTCTTGAAACCGGCGGCGAGTCCCTGCTCGGCGGCGAGTTTCGGCGCGAGCAGCATGATCTTGCCCAACAGCGACTGGTGCGCTTCGCTGCAGTGCGCCAGCGAATCGACGTGCGTCTTCGGAATGATCATGAAGTGCACCGGCGCGATCGGACGGATGTCGTGGAACGCCACGACGTCGTCGTCTTCGTAAAGCTTGTTGGCCGGGATGTCACCGGCGGCAATCTTGCAGAAAATACAATCAGTCATCAACCTTCTCCGAGGGCGGTGAGCGCGGATACTCAGGGTTTCGGCGCGCGCGAGGCTTTTTCGTCCAGGCCGGAAATGCCTTCGCGGCGGTGCAGCTCCATCAGCACGTCATCCGGCCGCAAACCATGCCAGGCCAGCAGTACCATCGAATGAAACCACAGATCGGCGACCTCGCGCACGATATGCAATTTATTGCCATCCTTCGAGGCCATCAAGACCTCGGCGGATTCCTCGGCCACCTTCTTCAAAATCGCGTCCTCGCCCTTTTGAAACAACGAGGCAACGTAAGAGGTCTGCGGGCTGGCCTCACGCCGCGCTTCCAGCGTGTCGGCGATGGTTTTCAGCACATCGGCGTGGGTCATGACATTCCTTAGCGCAGCGAGCCGGGCGGCCCGGCGACAGCGCTCATTTTAGCGCTGTCCGCCGCCGCCTCGCCAATGGATTTATGAGTTGTGGGTATAGATGGCGGCCGGATCCTTGAGAACCGGGTCGACGGTTTGCCAGCCACCGTTTTCGAAGCGCCGGTAGAAACAGCTTTCGCGGCCGGTATGGCAGGCGATGCCGCCATCCTGGCGCACCGCCATGACGATAACGTCGCCATCGCAATCGAGGCGCAATTCGCTGACATGTTGAACGTGGCCGGACGACTCGCCCTTTTGCCACAGGCGTTGGCGCGAGCGGCTGAAATAATGCGCAGTGCCGGTTTCGGCGGTCAACCGCAGCGCTTCGCGGTCCATCCACGCCATCATCAGGATGCGGCCGCTGTGTTCGTCCTGCGCGATTGCCGGCACGAGGCCGTCCGCATCCCACTTCACTTCATCAAGCCACATGGCACGTCCTCACAGGCGCACTTCGATGCCGGCCGCGCGCATGGCGAGTTTGGCATCGCGCACCGTGTGTTCGCCGAAATGGAAAATACTGGCGGCCAGCACGGCGTCGGCCTTGCCTTCCGACACGCCCTCGACCAGATGCTGCAGATTGCCGACACCGCCGGAGGCGATGACCGGAATCGACACGGCTTCCGACACCGCGCGCGTCAACGGCAGATTGAAGCCGACGCGTGTGCCGTCGCGGTCCATGCTGGTCAGCAGAATCTCGCCCGCGCCCAGGCGCTGCATCTTCAGCGCCCATTCGACGGCGTCGAGCCCAGTGGCGTTGCGCCCGCCATGGGTAAACACTTGCCAGCGATCGTTTTGCGGCGTGACCGCCTTGGCGTCGACGGCCACCACGATGCACTGCGAACCGAAACGGGCGGCCGCCTCCTCGACCAGCGCCGGGTTGGTCACCGCCGAGGTATTGATGCTGACCTTGTCGGCGCCGCAATTGAGCAGGCGGCGAATGTCATCGACCTTGCGCACGCCGCCGCCGACGGTCAGCGGAATGAAAACTTCATTGGCTACCGCCTCGATCACATGCAGAATCACATCACGCTCGTCGGAACTGGCGGTGATGTCGAGAAAAGTCAGCTCGTCGGCCCCTTGCTCGTTGTAACGCCGCGCGATCTCGACCGGATCGCCGGCATCGCGCAGGCCGACGAAATTGACCCCCTTGACCACGCGGCCGGCGGTCACGTCCAGGCAGGGAATGATGCGTTTGGCCAGCGCCATCTCAAGCGTCCTGATTGGACAGCTGATCGGCCAGCGTCTGCGCCTCGGCGAACGGCAGCGAGCCCTCGTAGATCGCCCGTCCGGTCACCACGCCCTCGATGCCCTCGCCTTCGACCGCGGCGAGATGCCGCACGTCATCCAGGTTGGTCAGTCCGCCGGAGGCGATCACCGGCACGTGCAACGCTTGCGCGAGCTTCACCGTGGCCTCGATGTTGACGCCCGTCATCATGCCGTCGCGGCCGATGTCGGTGTAGATCACCGACACCACGCCGTAATCCTCGAAACGCTTGGCCAGCTCGATCACCGAATGGCTGGTGAGCTTGGCCCAGCCATCGGTGGCCACCACGCCGTCCTTGGCGTCCAGGCCGACGATCACCTGATCCGGAAACGCGTCGCAGGCATCGCGCAGAAAGCCCGGCGTCTTGACCGCGGCCGTACCGATGATCACGTATTGCAACCCCATTTCCAGGTACTTGTCGATGGTGTCCAGATCGCGGATGCCACCGCCCAACTGCACCGGCATATCGGCGCCGACTTCGGCCAGAATGTCGCGGATGACCGCCAGATTCTTCGGCTTGCCGGCGAAAGCGCCGTTCAGATCCACCAGATGCAGTCGGCGCGCGCCCTGATCGCGCCAGTGAACGGCCACTTCCACCGGGTCATCGGAAAACACCGTGGCTTGGTCCATCTGGCCCTGCCGGAGGCGTACACACTGACCATCCTTGAGGTCAATTGCGGGTATGAGCAGCATGGTAAGTCTTGATTTCGTTAAGGTTGAACCGTGCCATCCCAGGCCAGAAAGTTCTTCATCATTCGAAGACCGGCCGTGTGGCTCTTTTCCGTGTGAAACTGTGTGGCAAACACGTTCTCGCGCCCGACGACGCAAGAAAAGCGCCTCGGGTATTCGCTTTCGCCCACGGTCAGCACCGCCTCGGCCGGGTCGAAATAGTAACTGTGGACAAAATAAAACCGCTCGCCATCCTCGATGCCGGCAAACAGCGGGTGCGACCGTGTCTGAAACACCCGGTTCCAGCCCATGTGCGGCACCTTGAGGCGCCCGTGCGCATCGGACAAGCCGTCGGCGAAGCGCCGCACCCGCCCCTTGAATAGGCCAAGCCCCGGCGTATTGCCCTCTTCGCTTTGCTCGAATAGTAGTTGCGCGCCGACGCAGATGCCGAAAAACGGCTTATCGCGCGTCGAGGCAAGCACCGCCTCGGCCAAGCCGTGCGCGTTCAATTCGCGCATGCAGTCCGGCATCGCGCCCTGGCCGGGAAAAACCACTTTGTCCGCCTTCAGCACCGCCTCGGGATCCGAAGTCAGCATAATGCGCGCCCGGCCCTCGTTGACCGCCTCGAGGGATTTCACCACCGAGTGCAAATTGCCCATGCCGTAGTCGATGACCGCTACATTGATCATGCTGACAGGGTCCCCTTGGTCGACGGCGTGGCGCCCCCTAGACGCTCGTCAATCTCACAGGCCATACGCAGCGCGCGACCGAACGCCTTGAAGATGGTTTCGGCTTGATGGTGCGCATTGACGCCGCGTAGATTGTCGACGTGCAAGGTCACCATCGCATGGTTGACGAAGCCGTGAAAAAATTCGGAAAACAGATCGACGTCGAACTGGCCGATCGCGGCGCGGGTGTACTCGACCGCGTAGGTCAGGCCCGGGCGACCGGACAAATCGATCACCACGCGCGACAGCGCCTCGTCGAGCGGCACATAGGCATGCCCATAACGGCGAATGCCCTTTTTGTCGCCGATGGCGCGCGCGAAGGCCTGGCCAAGCGTGATGCCGATATCCTCGACCGTATGGTGAGCGTCGATGTGCAGGTCGCCCTCGGCGTGGATATCGAGATCGACCAAGCCATGACGGGCGACCTGATCGAGCATGTGGTCGAGAAACGGCACGCCGGTCTGTAACTTGGCCTGCCCGCTACCGTCCAGATCGAGGGTCACGGTAATGCGGGTTTCCAGGGTATTGCGGGTAACGGTGGCTGTTCGCATGGTTTATTCGAAGTAGGCGGTCAAGGCGGCCAAAACCGCGTCGTTTTCTTCTGGCGCGCCGATGGTGATACGCAGACAGTTCTCCAGCAACGGGTGGCTGCCATGCAGATTCTTGATCAAAATGCCGGCTTGTTTCAGATAGGCAAACAGCGCGTTGGCATCCGGCACCCTCGCGGTGATGAAATTGGCCTCGCTCGGAAACTGGGTCACCGCCGGGAAGGCGGCCAGCCGGTCGGCCACGCGCGCGCGCTCCTGACACAATTCGCGCGCCTGGCCGTCGAACACCGCGCGGTGCTCAAGCACGAAGCGCGCGGTTTCCTGAGTCAGCACGTTGACGTTGTAGGGCGGCCGCACCTTGTTGATCGCCTCGATCCAAGCGGGGGTCGAAGCGGCATAGCCGAGGCGGATGCCGGCCAAGCCGATCTTCGACAGCGTGCGCATCACCAGCAGGTGCTCGACCTTGCCGGCCAACGGCATCAAGCTATCACTAGCAAAAGCTTGATAGGCTTCATCAACCACCACCAAGCCGGTCGCGGCGTCGAGAATGGCCTCGATGTCGGCGCGCGCAAAGCGGTTGCCGGTCGGATTGTTCGGATAAGCAATGAAAATCACCGCCGGCTGCTGCTCGCGGATCGCCGCCAGCACGCGCGGCAGGTCCAGACTGAAATCCGGATTGAGCGCAATACCGGCATAGTCGACGCGCGAGAACTGCGCGTTGAGCCGGTACATGACGAACGAGGGTTCAAACGCCATCAGCTTGGCGCCGGGCTTAGCCAACGCCTGAGTAATCAGCGTGATGATCTCGTCCGAGCCGTTGCCGAGCAGCACCTCCGCTTCGGGCGGAATCGCAAAGCAATCCGCCAGCTGCGCCTTGAGGCCGTTGCCGGCCGGGTCCGGATAGCGGTTGAGCAGCACGTCGGACAAGCGCCGTCCCAGTTCGCTGCGCAATGCCGGCGGCAGACGAAACGGATTCTCCATGGCGTCGAGCTTGATGTAGCCAGTCGCGTCTGCCACGTGGTAAGCCGGCATCTCAAGGATTTCCGGGCGGATCAGGTGTGCGGCGGATCGTTTCATATTCTCGGTTCTGGCCCGCCATGGACGAGGCAGGCATTCCTCAATTATATGTCATTAAATCATCATGTGTCGGCAGACGGCAGGCGCAGTTCGGCGGCGCGCGCATGCGCGGTCAGCCCCTCGCCGTGCGCCAGCGTCGAGGCGATCGGCCCCAGTGTTGCCGCGCCGGCGGCCGACACCCGGATCAGACTCGTGCGCTTCTGGAAATCGTAAACGCCAAGCGGGCTTGCGAAGCGCGCGGTACGCGAGGTCGGCAGCACGTGGTTCGGCCCGGCGCAATAATCGCCCAGGCTCTCCGAGGTGAAGCGTCCGAGGAAGATGGCGCCGGCGTGGCGCAGCTTAGGCAGCCAAGCGCCCGGTTCGGCCACCGACAGCTCCAAGTGCTCCGGCGCGATACGGTTGGCGATCTCGCACGCTTCCTCCAGGTCGCGTACCTGGATCAGCGCGCCGCGGCCGGACAGCGACGCCACGATGATGTCTCGCCGCGGCATGGTCTCGATCAGGCGCGCCATGCTGGCCTCGACGCGGCCGATGAAATCCCGCGACGGCGACAGCAGGATGGCCTGGGCGATTTCGTCATGCTCGGCCTGGCTGAACAGGTCCATGGCGATCCAATCCGGATCGGTCTCGCCATCGCAAATCACCAGAATTTCGGACGGGCCGGCCACCATGTCGATGCCGACCACACCGAACACGCGCCGCTTGGCCGCCGCCACCCAGGCGTTGCCTGGGCCTGTGATCTTGTCCACCTGCGGCACCGTCTCGGTGCCGTAGGCCAGCGCCGCTACCGCCTGCGCCCCGCCGATGGTGAATACGCGGTCGACGCCGGCGAGGTACGCCGCCGCGAGCACCAGATCGTTGCGTTCGCCGCCCGGCGTCGGCACCACCATGATGATTTCGCCCACCCCGGCCACCTTGGCCGGCAGCGCGTTCATCAGCACCGAGCTGGGATAGGCCGCCTTGCCGCCCGGCACGTAGATGCCGACGCGGTCGAGCGCGGTGACCTGTTGGCCGAGCAGCGTGCCGTCCTCTTCGGTATACGACCAGGATTCCAGGCGCTGATGCTCGTGATAGCGGCGCACCCGCGCCGCCGCCGCTTCCAGCGCCTGGCGCTGTGCCCCAGGCAGCCGGGCATGCGCCGCCGCCAACTCGTCGCGGCTCAGGGTCAGATCGGCCATCGTCCGCGCCGACAGGCGGTCGAAACGGTTGGTGTACTCGACCACGGCGGCGTCGCCGCGGTGCTGCACGTCGGCGCAAATCGCGGCCACCCCCTGGTCGACCGTCGGATCCTGCGCGGTTTCAAAGGCCAACAGCGCGTCAAGGCGCGCGGCGAAGTCGTCCTGCGAGCTATCCAGATGCAGCATGATGGTCATTCCCGGCCGGCGGCCGATGCCGCGGCGAAAGCATCCAGCACCGGCTGGATCGTGTCGTACTTGAGCTTGAGCGCGGCTTGGTTCACCACCAGCCGCGAACTGATGTCCAGAATGTGCTCGACCGCCGACAAATGATTGGCCTTGAGCGTGTTGCCGGTCGACACCAAGTCGACGATGGCGTCGGCCAGTCCCACCAGCGGCGCCAGCTCCATCGAGCCATAGAGCTTGATGATGTCGACGTGGACGCCCTTCTTGGCGAAGTGCTCGCGGGCAATTTTCGGATATTTGGTCGCTACTTTGAGGCGCGCGCCATGTTTAACCGCATCGTCATAATTAAAGCCGTCGGGCACGGCAACCATCATGCGGCAGCGGGCAATATTCAGATCGAGCGGCTGATAGAGCCCGGCGCCGCCATGTTCGATCAATACGTCGCGGCCGGCGATGCCCAGATCGGCGGCGCCGTATTGCACATAGGTCGGCACATCGGAAGCGCGCACGATCACCAGGCGGACATCCGCGTGGTTGGTGCCGATGATCAGTTTGCGCGAGGATTCGGGGTCTTCCGCCGCGGTAATGCCGGCGGCGGCCAACAGCGGCAGGGTTTCTTCAAAAATCCGCCCTTTGGACAAAGCAATGGTCAACGTCATGATAGGCGATATTCGTCAGACGACATCTCAAAAGATTAATGCAAATTCAAATGCTTGCGCCGTTACCAAACGCAGACACCTGAATGCGGCCATCCCAACAGAATAACCGAAAAGCCGCGGCGGGGTAAATGACCGCGCAAACCGGATCCACGCAGAAAAATCGCGAGATCAGCGAGTCATGGCGCGGCGCTCGCGTTCGAGCTGGCCGACATAGCGTTGGATCAGGTTTTCCATCTGCGTCGGCAGATTGATGAACGTACAGCCGATGCGCAGCGCGTCCTGGCCATTGCGCATCTGCAGCGGCAGACGGTGGCGCACTTCGAGCGCGCAGTGAAGATGGCCGAAAGGTTTCAACTCGACATGGCAATCGTGATAACAGGTGCCGATGTCGAAGCCGGCCATGCCCATATCCGGCAGCCACAGCGCCAGCCCGCCCAGACTGATGTCGAACACCGCCAGCTCCAGCGGCGCGCCGGGGAAATCGTTGATGGCGCACAACAGCGGATTGCCGATCGGGGTGCGTATGCGGAAAAACTCGCGCCGCTGCAGCTTGATCACCTGGTCGGGCAGCGGCGCCTCGAAGGCCGGCTTGCCCTCGTAGCTGATCTGCTTCACCTGGCCGGTGATGAATTGCGTTTTGACGCCATCGGGCGAACAGACGAAGACGTTGCGTTCGCTCGACAGCAGCTGTTGATTGGTGGCCTCGTCACTGCCCCAGTCGAAGACCATCGTCTGTTTCTTGTGATCGACGTCCAACAGACGAGTGAGGATGAACGTTTTACCCTTGTTCGAGAAAACCGTCACCATATAGCCGCTCTTGGCTATCGCCTTCAGGTGATGGACGATTTCGATCTGCGACACGAGCGTGTATTTCGACAGATCGAGCGTCTGGTTGGCACCTGACACGCTGGGCGGGTTTTCTTGACTCACAGTGCAAACTTTCAATGGATATTAGATATAAGACTATATGCCGATTTTAGCGTAACAATTGCTGAATATCATGCACCACGTCAGCCGCGGGACTGCCATACGGTTCGTAGACCCGCACGCGCCCTTCCGCGTCAAGCAAATACGACCCGGCGCTGTGATCCACCGAGTAGTCGCCTCCGGCAGCCGGCACCTTCTGCGCCACCACCTTGTAGGCTTTCATGACGCTGGCAACCTGGGCGACGCTACCGGTCAGCCCGACAAAAGTCGGATTGAAGTGCGGCACGTAACCGGCCAGCACCTGCTGGGTATCGCGCTCGGGATCGACCGACACGAACACCACCTGAAGCTTGCCGCCGTCCGCGCCCAGCTTCTTATAGATGTTGGCATATTCCAGTAGCGTCGTCGGACACACGTCGGGGCAATGGGTATAGCCGAAGAACAGCGCCACCACCTTGCCGCGGAACGAGGACAACGCGCGCGGCTTGCCGGTGTGATCGGTCAGGGTGAAATCGCCGCCGACCTCGGTGCCGGTGAGGTCAGTCCCCTTGAGGTCGAGCTTGATCGGCTCGACGCGTTGACAAGCCGCCAGCGCGACGACCAGCGCAAGCAGCAGCATTCGACGGAAAAAACGCATCAGCGGACAACCATTTGCCAGTAGTGATCCAACAACAATGCCGCGAACAGCGCGGTCAGATACCAAATAGACCAAGCGAACAGGCGGCGGGCCTGATCGGCAGCATACTGGCGATGCAATGACACAGCAATAAGAATAAGCCGCAAATTTAATATCACAACGCAGAATAAATAGAGGAAACCGCTGCCTCCCCACGCAACCGGCAAAAGGGTCAGCCCCGCCAACAGCAGCGCATACAACAGAATCGACAGCGTAGTGAAACGTTCGCCATGGGTCACCGGCAGCATCGGCAGGCCGGCGCGGGCGTAATCGTCGCGCCGGTACAACGCCAGCGCCCAGAAATGCGGCGGCGTCCAGGCATAGATGATGAGAAACAGCGCCAACGCCATCGGATCGATATGCTGGGTCACGGCCACCCAGCCGAGCACGGGCGGCATGGCGCCGCTGGCGCCGCCGATGACGATGTTCTGCGGCGTCGCCGGCTTGAGCAATAGCGTGTACACCACCGCATAGCCGACGAAGGTCGCCAACGTCAGCCACGCCGTCAACGCATTGACCCAGACGAGCAACACCAGCATGCCGGCGGCGCCAAGCATCGAGGCCGCCAGCAGCGTTTCCGGCGAACTCACCGCGCCGCGCGCGGTGGCCCGGTGCGCGGTGCGGCGCATGCGTGCATCGATCGTGCGTTCGACCAGACAATTGACCATCGCCGCGGCCGCCGCCACCAGCGCGATGCCGACCGTGGCAGGCACCACCACCGCCGGATCCGGCCAGCCGGGGCTCGCCAGCGCCATCCCGATCACCGCGCAAAACAAAATCAGCAACAACACGCGCGGCTTGCACAACTGCCACAGCGCCCGCGCATGCGTCGAGGCCAAATTCAGCGTCAGCGTGCTCATACCGTTTCTCCTGACAGATGGGTCAACACCACCACCGCCACCGACAAAAGCGCCAGCGCGCCGACGTTGTGCGCCACCGCCAGCGGCAACGGCAGCGCCAAGAGCACGTTCATCACCCCAAGGCCGATCTGCCCGAGCCACGCCAGCGCCAACACCGCGAGCGCGGGCCTGAGCGCCGTGTTGCGCCAGCCGCGCCACACCAGCGCGAGCGTCAACAACGACACCATCAGCGCGCCCAACCGATGCAGCCAGTGGATGGTGATCAGCGCGAGCCCCTGCGGATCGATGTCGCCGGCCGTCGCGGCCGGTGCGCGCATCAGACGCAGGGCCAAGTCAAAACGCAGCGGCGGCCACCAGGCGCCATTGCAGGTCGGGAACCCCTGGCAGGCCAGCGCGGCATGGCTCGCCGACACCCAGCCGCCCAGTACGATCTGCAGCAGCAAGAGCGCCACCAGCGCGCCGCCCAGCACGCGCAGCGGCCGGGCCGCGCGCATCACCGGCAGTCGCGCGCGCCACGCCAACGCCGCGAGACCGGCGGCCAGCGTCATGCCCAGCAGCAGATGCGCCGACACCACCACCGGTTTGAGCAACTGCGTCACCGTCCACATGCCGAGCAACCCCTGCAACACCACGCCGACGAGCAATAGCCGGCTCGCGTGGCGCAATTCGCCGCGGCGCGCGTTCAGGGCCGCCATCAGCAAGATCAGCCCGCCGAGGGTGGAGGCCAGATAACGGTGGACCATCTCGCGCCAAGCCTTGCCTGCCGTCACCGGACCGGCCGGGTCGGCCGCCTCGGCGCGCGCGATCTGCGCCGACGCCTGATGCGGGCTTAAGGCGCCATAGCAGCCGGGCCAGTCCGGGCAACCCAAGCCGGCTTGCGACAGGCGCACATAGGCGCCGAGCGGCACCACCAGACACGCCAATAGCCACGCCATCCAGACCAGTCTCATGCCACCCTCCCCGATCACAAAGCATTATTGATTTGGACAATGCGATTGATTTCATTGATAACGCGAGAAGGATCACTGCCATCCGGGTAGAACAACACCTGATTGCCATGCGGATCGACCAGGAAAATGCCGTCATGCGCGAGCCGGCTGGCCAGGGCCGGCGCCGAAAGTGCCAGGCCGCTCGCGGGCGACGCGGCGGCATCCCCCGCCAGACGCACGGTCACCATGCGCGCCGCGGCCTCGCCCTGCGCCAAGCGGATCTGACGCAACAGGAAGCGCCGCGCCATGCAGGCGGCGTCGCACGTGCCCGGCTCGACGCTGACCAGGCTCCACACGCCCCGGGGCCAGCCCGGCAGCGCCGCGGCGGCAAAGGGCTCGGCCGGCAGCAACTGGCCATAGCTGTGCTGCGCCAGGGCAGGCGAAAAGCGGAACACGCCCCATGCCGCCAGCACCGGCAGCAGACTCAGGCAGGCCATCGCCAACAGCACGCGCCGGCCGCGCGCCTGGCGGTTCACGATGGCCTCCCGCGGCGCACGAAACGGCCCGCCGCGAACAGCAAGCCAAGGCTCATCAACAGCCACTGCAGCGCATAACCGTAGTGGCGCTCGGGCGCGATGTCCGGCAGCGCCGGCCACGGCACGAGCGGCGCCGGCGCTTGCGCCAGCACCACCACGCCGTCGTGGAGCGGCACACCGAGCGCCCGGCGCAGCGCCGGCCAATCGATGGCGTCGAGGCGCCCTGCCGCCGCCAAGGCGGCACCGGGCAAGGTGAAACGGCGCGGCGACGGCATCCAACGGCCCTCGGCACCGTCCAACGCCCGCGGCGGAGCGGCGACGGCGCCATCGGCCAGCCAGCCACGGTCGACCAGCACCGCGCGGCCGTCGGTCAACCGGTACGGCTGCAGCACGCGCACACCGGCGCGGCCATCGTCGAGTAGGGAGTTTTCCAGCAGCAGCGCCGCCCCCAGCGGCTGACCGCCGATCCGCACGCGGCGCATGTCGGGCAGCGCGGCCATGGCGGCCGGCAGCGTGGCCACACGGTCGGCGTGCGCGGCGAAGCGCGCGATCAGCCGCGCCTTGTCCGCGCCGCGCTGCCACTGCCACACCGCCAGGCCAAAGGTCAGCATCGCGGCAAGCAGCAGCGCCCAGAGCGTACTAGAGTAAAAATACCAAGCCACCCTCGGGAGACGGATCATGAAATGGCTGCTGATCGTCTTGCTGGTCTGCATCGTCCTGTCCCTCGCCTGGGGATTGACCGCTCTGTTGCGCGGCGAGCCGGCCGGCACCCGGCTCGTGCGTTCGCTGACGCTGCGCATCGGACTTTCCATTGGGCTATTCATGCTGCTGATCCTCGGCGCCGTGTTCGGCTGGTGGCGCCCGCATCACCTCTGATATCGCGCCGCCTTACAGCCAATACACGAAGACAAACAAGAACAGCCACACCACGTCGACAAAGTGCCAGTACCACGAGGCCGCTTCGAAGGCGAAGTGATGGCGTTCGTCAAAATGACCGCGCGCCACGCGCAGCCACACCACCGCCAGCATGAGGGTGCCGAGCAGCACATGCAGGCCGTGAAACCCGGTGAGCATGAAAAAGGTCATGCCGTAGGCGCCGGCGGCCAGCGTCAGATGCATGCTGTCGATTGCGTGGCGGTACTCGGTGGCCTGCAGCACCAAAAACAGCCAGCCCAGCAAAATCGTCACCGCGAGCCCCAGCGTCAGCTGCGCGCGGCGGCCCAGCACCATCGCCCAATGCGCCCAGGTCACCGTCACCGCCGAGGACAGCAGGATGAGCGTGTTCAGTGCCGGCAGCCCCCAGGCCGCCATCGCCTGGTAGGGCTGGGTGATG
The DNA here is from genome assembly GCF_019232825.1 of Paludibacterium sp. Lineage (GTDB taxonomy): Bacteria > Pseudomonadota > Gammaproteobacteria > Burkholderiales > Chromobacteriaceae > Paludibacterium. Next base: position 70,095 of record NZ_JAFAND010000050.1, read on the forward strand.
CCCGGGCCGGTGATGAGCGGCCAGCTCGGCATGAAGTCCGGATACAAGGTCTTGTGCTCGAAATTACCCAACGTCGGCAAGGCGATGACCCGCACGTAGAACAGCGCGCCGAAAAAGGCGCCGAAGAACATCACCTCGGAAAAGATGAACCAGCCCATGCCCCAGCGGAACGACAAATCCTCGCGCGCCAAATAGCGGCCGCGCAGGTTCTCGCGGATCACGTCGCCGAACCAGCCAAACAGCATCCAAATCAGTAGTAGCGCGCCCAGCGCCAGCAGCCACGGCCCCGCGGCGAGCGCGTTGACCGTCAGTCCGGCCCCCAGGCCGATGCAAAACAGCGCCGCCGCGCCCAACAGCGGCCAATAGGAAGGCGGCGGAACGAAATAATGCGTTTGCGACTCTGCGGCTTGTACTTCCATGACAGCCTCCTCCCCTTCGTCAGCCCGGTGACGCGGTCACCCAGGACACCAGCAACAACAACCCGCCGATCAGGCAAGCAAGTGCCAACAGCACCGCCAGCCCCACTTGCCACCAGGTGAGGCGCACATCGCGCGCCGCCGCCCGTCCCTTGCGGATGCCGGCAAACGCCGACAGCACCGCGCCCAACGCGCGCCACAACGCCATCATCCGGTCCTCTAGCTCCCCACGTCGTACAAGCTGTACGCGAGCGTGATCGAACGCATCTCCGGCGGGATCGCGCGGTCGATCACGAACACCACCGGCAACCGCCGCGTCTCGCCCGGCGCGAATGCCTGACGGCGGAAGCAAAAACAATCGATCTTCTTGATGTAGCCGGCCGCCGCCGCCGGCAGATAACGCGGCACCGCCTGGCCGACGACCTGCCGTTGGCTCGCATTGGTGATCAGGTACTCCACCGTGACGAACTGCCCCGGCTTCACCGCCAGCCGCGAGGTCAACGGCGCGACCTGCCAAGGCAGACCGGGCTGCACGGTGGCGTCGAACCGCATCTCCACCGGCAAGGCCGCCTGCGCCGCGAGGCCCGCGTCGCGCTTCATCGCGCTGATGCCGGTCAGCTGGCACACCACCTGATAGAGCGGGATCAGCGCCCAGGCGAAACCGAACATCAGCAGAACCACCAGCACGAGCTTGATGAGCAGCGCGCGGTTGGCGGCATCGCGTTGGATCGCGTTCATCACGTCACTCGTGACGGCCGCCGTGCATCGCCACCACCACGCCGTTCTCGATCACCTCCAATTCGGGCGCCTCGACAAAGGTGTGATACGGCGCCGGCGTCGGAATCTGCCATTCCAGCGTATTGGCGCCTTCCCATGGATGCTGCGGCGCCTTGACGCCGTGGCGCAGGCTGTGGAGCACGTTATAGAGCAGCATCAACTGCCCGAGGCCGAAACAGAACGCCCCCACCGAGGCGATGCTGTTGAAGGTGGTGAACTGCAATGCATAGTCGGGAATGCGGCGCGGCATACCCGCAAGCCCGAGAAAGTGCATCGGGAAGAAGGTGACGTTGAACCAGATCATCGACCACCAGAAATGAATCTTGCCCAGGCGCTCGTTGTACATGCGCCCGGTCATCTTGGGGAACCAGTAGTAGATCGCCGCGAACAACGAAAACAGCGCGCCGGCCACCAGTACGTAATGGAAATGCGCCACCACGTAATAAGTGCCGTGCAACTGGATGTCGAGCGCCGCCACCGACAGCGTCACCCCGGACAGGCCGCCGATGGTGAAGAGCAGGATGAAGCCGATGGCGAACAACATCGGCGTTTCGAACGTCATCGCCCCCTGCCACATGGTGGCGATCCAGTTGAACACCTTCACCCCGGTCGGCACGGCGATCAGCATGGTGGCGTACATGAAGAACAGCTGCACCGTCGCCGGCAGGCCGGTGACGAACATGTGATGCGCCCACACCATGAACGACAGCACGCCGATGGATGCGGTGGCGTACACCATCGAGGTGTAGCCGAACAGCGGCTTGCGGCTGAAGCTCGGGATCACTTGGCTGACGATGCCGAAAGCCGGCAGCGCCATGATGTACACCTCGGGATGGCCGAAGAACCAGAACACGTGCTGATACAGGATCGGGTCGCCGCCGCCGGCGGCGTTGAAGAAGTGCGTGCCGAAATGGCGGTCTGTCAGCACCATGGTCACCGCGCCGGCCAGCACCGGCATGACGGCAATGATCAGAAACGCCGTCACGAGCGAGGTCCAGGCGAACATCGGCATCTTCATCAGCGTCATGCCCGGCGCGCGAAGGTTGAGCACCGTGACGATGATGTTGATCGACCCCATGATCGAGCTGATCCCCAGAATGTGGATGGCGAAGATGGTCAGGTCCATGCCCATGCCGAGCTGGGTCGACAACGGCGCGTACAGCGTCCATCCGGCCGCCGCCGCGCCGCCGGGCACGAAAAAGGCCAACAGCAGCAACAGCGCCGCGGGCGGCAACAGCCAGAAGCTCCAGTTGTTCATGCGCGCGAAGGCCATGTCCGGCGCGCCGATCAGCAGCGGCAGCATCCAGTTGGCCATGCCGGTGAACGCCGGCATGATGGCGCCGAACACCATGATCAGGCCGTGCGAGGTGGTCAGCTGATTGAATACCTCGGGGTGGAACAACTTCAGCCCAGGCCGGAACAATTCGGCGCGGATGCATAGCGCCATGACGCCGCCGGTGAAGAACATGCACAAGGAAAACCACAAATACAGCGTGCCGATATCCTTGTGGTTGGTGGCGGTCAGCCAGCGCGTCAATCCGCGCGGCGGACCGTGATGATGCGCGGCGTGGTCGTGAATTGCGTCGATTGCCATCGGTTGCCTCCTGCTTGAAATCAGCTATTGCCGCTCGCGCCGGCCCGCGCCGCGCGGATTTCTTTCGGCTGTACAAATTCACCGGTGTGATTGCTCCAGGCGTTGCGCTCGAAAGTGATCACCGCGGCGATCTCGGTATCGGACAACTGTTTGCCCCAGGCCGGCATCGCGGTATTGCGCTTGCTGCCATTGAGCACGATGTCGATATGCGCCGCCTTGTTCTTGGTGACGATCGGCGAACCGTCGAGCGCCGGGAACGTACCGGGGATGCCACGGCCATTGGCCTGATGGCAGGGAATGCAGTTCTGGCTGTAGACCTGCTGGCCGCGTGCCTTGAGTTCGTCCAGGGTCCACGTCTTGTTCGGATCATCGGCGTTGGCCTGCGCCGCCTTTTTGCGCTCGGCCACCCACTTGTCGTAATCGGCGGGGCTCTTGGCCTCGACCACGATCGGCATGAAGCCGTGGTCCTTGCCGCACAGCTCGGTGCACTGGCCGCGATAGACGCCGGGCTGGTCGACCAGGAACCAGGTATCGCGGTAATACCCCGGAATCGCGTCCTGCTTCACCCCCAGCTGCGGCACGTACCAGGAATGGATGACGTCGTTCGCGGTCAGCAGCAGCCGGACCTTCTTGCCTGTCGGCACCACCAACGGCTCGTCCACTTCCAGCAAATATTCCGGCCGCCGCACCGCCGCCGGATCGTCGCGCGGCGTGGCCAGATGGCTCATGAACCCAAAGCCCTGATCGAGATAGTCGTAACGCCATTTCCACTGATAGCCGGTGATCTTGATCGTCATGTCCTCGCCGGTGACGCTTTTTTGCGCCAACACCGCGCGCGTGGCCGGCCAGGCGATCGCCACCAGAATCAGGAAGGGAATCAGGGTCCAGAGAATCTCGACCGTGGTGTTTTCGTGGAACTGACGGGCTTGATAGCCCGCCGCCTTGCGGTGGCGCACGATGGCGTACATCATCACCGCCAGCACGCCAACGAAGATCAACCCGGTAATGATCAACAACAGGGTATGCAGCGTATACTCCTGCGCGGCCATCGGCGTGGCCGGCGTCTGCAGATTGAGCTGTTCGGCGCGCACGCTGGCCGAACAGCACAGCAGTAGCACTATGCTGCGCGCATAAGACATCGTCTTTTCCCCTTTGCCAAAGACAAAAATCCGCCACCCGGTAGATTCAAATTTTAGAAAGCCAGTCAAGAAAAACAAGACGTCATCTTGATGCAGCGCAAAAGATGACGGAGACAAGCCCGTTTGCATAAGCCCCCAATAGGGCATCGGTACAGTTGCTTGCACCCATTCCGCCATCTAATGACAGAAAAGTTCCCAAATTGCGCCATCCTTTGTGCCAGCACCAGGTAAGGCACATCCGAGGGGCGGGGCCACTCTTAACAGACCCATCCCCACGTCAAGGAAGCAACCATGCATCTGGGCATCACACGCATCACCGATCACCTCTCCCGCGCGGCCGCTCGCGAGGACACCGAAGCCGGCAACCGATCCATCGCCAATCAGCTGGCCAAAGCCCGCCATTTCACGCCTGATCGCATTTGTACCGGCCTGGCCGCCGATGACACGCTCGACGGCACGTCCGGCAACGACCTGCTCTATGGCGGCGGCGGCGACGACCGGCTCTACGGCCGCGCCGGCAACGACCTGTTGCATGGCGGAACGGGAAGCGATCAGCTGTTCGGGCTGGACGGCGACGATCAGCTCTTCGGCGGCAGCGGCCATGACGAGTTGTTCGGCGGCGCCGGCAACGACCGGCTTGCCGGCGGCGAGGGCGACGACGATCTCTCCGGCGGCCAGGGCAGGGACACGCTCTACGGCGGCAGCGGCGATGACTGGCTGTTTGGCGATTACGCCGGCAGCACGAGCTACGGTGACGACGACCGGCTCTATGGCGGCGCGGGCGACGATACCTTGCTCGGCGGCCCGGGCAACGACCAGCTCTCGGGTGGAGAGGGTGACGACCGCCTGCTCGGCGATGGCATCGACCAGAATGAACGCGCCGGACATGACCTACTGTCCGGCGATGCCGGCGACGACTGGCTGGCAGGCGGCGCCGGCAATGACGCGCTCGATGGCGGCGATGGCGATGACCGGCTCGTCGGCGGCAAGGGCGACGATATCCTGTTAGGCGGCTCGGGCCGCGACACCTTCGTCTGGGATAAGGGTGATCTGGGCGGCACCGATTGCGTGCTGGACTTCCGCCCGGGCGAGGACACGGTGCAGCTGAAGGAGATCAGCGCCGACAGGCTGTCGCTGTCCTTCGACGGCGCGCACAGCACGCTGCGCTTGACCGGTGAGAACGGTGAACGGCTGCAGACCGTGCACTTCGAAGGCGTCGATTTGCGCAATGGCGAATCGGAGGCCCTGGCCCTGCGCCGGTTGCTCGACCAGGGAACGATCCAGGCCTGACAGGACAACCCCAAGAAAAGCCGTGCAGCGATGCGTCCATTTTCTCCCAGGCCGTCGTCCATATCGCGGCAACTTCCGTGAGCAGCGCTGACCTCATCCGCATTTCCCCACAAAAAGGAGAACGCGATGACCATCCCTACCACCCGTCCAAGGCCTGCCGGCGAATGGCTTATCGGCACGGACGGCGGCGATTTGCTTATCGGCGGCGATGACGGCGACTGCATCGACGGCGGCGCCGGCGACGATCAACTGGTCGGTAACGGCGGCGACGATCGGCTCTTTGGCGGCAGCGGCGACGACGAACTGTTCGGCGAGGACGGCGACGATCAGATCGAAGGCGGCGACGGCAACGACCTACTCCAAGGCGACGGCGGCGACGACACCCTTTGCGGCGGCGCGGGCAACGACGAACTTCTCGGCGGCACCGGCAACGACGCGCTCGACGGCGGAGAGGGCGACGACCTGCTTCACGGCAGCCGCGGCGACAACCTGCTTCGCGGCGGTGGTGGGCGCGATCTGTTTACCTGGCATGCCCAGGAACTCGGCGGCGCCGATCGCATCGCCGACTTCCAGCGGGAAGAGGACCGCCTGAGATTTTCGGGTATCGACACGACGCGGCTCACGCTGTCGTTTGACGGCGACGATACCCTGATCGCCATTCGCGATCCAAGCGGTGCCGAGGCGCACCGGGTACGCCTCGAAGGCGTCGATTTGCTCTCGGGCGCGTCCGAGGCCGAGGCGCTCGCCCGGCTGATCGACACCCGCACGATCCTGTCCTAGGAGGAAGAGGCCATGACCACCCAAAACCACTTCAACTTGCCGCGCCGCCTGATCGGCAACCCCGGCGACGATTTACTGGCTGGCGACGGCGGCGACGACTGGATCGCCGGTGCGGCCGGCGATGATGCCCTATTCGGCGGCGACGGCAACGATCGCCTTTACGGCGGCGATGGTGACGACCTGCTCGAAGGCGGCGATGGCGGCGACCGCTTGTTTGGCGATGACGGCGGCGACCATCTGTACGGCGGTGACGGGCAAGACCTGCTCGATGGCGGCGACGGCGACGATCAGCTGTTCGGCGAGGCCGGCCATGACGCGCTCTATGGCGGTGGCGGTCAAGACGCGCTCGACGGCGGCGGCGGTGACGACGCGCTCGATGGCGGCGATGGCGACGACCGGCTGTTCGGCGGTGACGGCCACGACAGACTCCACGGCGGCCAGGGCAACGACCGGCTCTACGGCGAAGGCGGCATCAACCAACTTTTCGGCGACGCCGGCGACGATGAGCTGACAGGCGGCGACGACGGCAACCAGCTATTCGGCGGCGATGGCAATGACCGTGTCGCCGGCGGTACCGGCCAGGATCTGATCGGTGGCGGCCAGGGTGACGACGTGCTGATCGGCGGCGCCGGCCGCGACGTTTTCGTCTGGCGCCAGGAGGATCTGGGCGGCAACGACCGTATTACCGACTTCGACGCGGGAGACGATGTGCTGAGATTCGATGGCATCATGGCGGATCAGCTATCGCTCGAGGTTCACCGCGCGCCGACCACTCGCCTCGACACGTCGACTGCGCGTCCAGCGGACACACCCTGCTACGCCGTCAAGGCGACCGTGCAGGTCTTCAGCCCATCGGGAACGCTGCTGCAAAGCGTGCACATCGCCGACGGGCGTGGCCAATTCGAGGGCGGATCGGATGCGGAAATCCTGCGGCGCCTGCTCGATCAGGGCGCCATCCAAATCTAGTCTGATGGATCAAGGCACCAGCCACATGGCTTAGGGACCCTCCGAACCAGCGATTTACCGCTGCGGCGGCCCCTGGCGGGATGGGATGCGCGGCGCGGGGCGCCGTGGAGGTAGGGTCTGTCTGCAAATCTTTTGCGGCTGCGGCCGGTGTCCGCCGGATGCAGCGCGAGCAGAGCGCCCCGCCGCAGTGTCACTCACAGCCAGGGGCAAACGGCAACGTGATGCGCCGGCAGATGTCGGCCCGACACAGTGGCAAATAACTTGTTCAGAGGGTCCTTAGCTGTTTTTCCGCTAGATGAAAGAGGCCAGAGCACCTCCCTTTCTTTCCTGTCGATGACAGAACAAGCTGTTCTTGCTACGGAACGTGCGCGATCCAACAACTTTTCTTCCGCGCCTCACTCCTTGCAGGAGGCCGTATCGGCCTTCTGACTTTTTCTTCACTAAGGAGCGAACCATGGCGATGTCAACCAACCACGACAACCCTCGCGCGCAGGAGGCCCCCCGCGAGCCCGGCATCTTTATCGGCACGGCCGATGACGACCAGATCACGGGTAGCCCGTGGCATGATCTGATCGAGGGCGGTCAGGGCAACGACAAACTAGCTGGCGCCGCGGGCCGCAATTTCTATTATTGGCATTACAGTGATCTCGGCGGCACCGATCTCGTGGAAGACTTTTTTCCTGCCAAGGATACCCTGGTGTTCGATGGCGTAACCGCCACAAACCTGTCGCTAACGACCGAGGAGATGGACACGGTCGTCGTCGTTCACGGCGAGGACGGCGCGGTGCTGCAGCGCGTTGTGCTTCTGGGCGTCGATCTCGGCGACGGCACGCCGGCGGCCAAACTGGAGCAACTGCTGTCCCAAGGTGCAATCAGCTTCGACACCTACGAAGAGGATGAATGCGAGAACCCGGATGACGAAGGCGCAGCCAATGAAGGCATCGCCTTCACCGCGAACGGACTTGGCAACGACGAGGCCGTCTTCGTCGCCGACAACTCGGAACAAGCAATGCTGCAACGGATGATAGACGACGGCCCGCCGTTGCACTGACTCGTCCATTACGGGGCATAGGGCAGCGTCAAGAGCCGCGGCGCCCCTAGATGCCGGTCGAGCGTCGCCAGATTATCCTCATAGGCCGGCATCCGCGGCACCACCTGATTGGCCACCCAGCCGGCGAATTCACAGCCGGCGGCGCGAATCGCCTGCGCGGTCAACAGCGCGTGATTGATGCAGCCCAGGCGCATGCCCACCACCAGAATCACCGGCAGACCCAGCGCGGCGGCCAGATCGGCCATGAAATGGTCGCCGGACAATGGCGCGAACCAGCCGCCGGCGCCCTCGACCGCCACGCGGTCGTACTGCGGCGCCAGGCGCTGATAGTGTTCGACGATCGTCTCCAGCTTGATCTCGATCCCGGCTTGTGCGGCAGCGATATGCGGCGAAATCGGCGGCAGAAAACGGTATGGATTCATCAGATCGAGATCCGTCTGACCGGTCACCGCCACCAGGCGGCACACGTCATCGTTGAGCCAGTGACCCGCCTCGTCCACCTCGCAGCCGGAGGCCACCGGCTTCATTGCTCCAGCGCGCAGCCCCTCGCCTTGCCATTGCCGCAGCAATTTGACGGTAGAATACGTCTTGCCAATCTCGGTATCCGTACCGGTAATGAAATATCCCTGGCTTTGAAGCATGATGTCGCCCTTTGCGTACGCTACAGACTGAAGTGCGCTGTTATGACGCAAACCCGGCGCTAGCGCAAGCCGATTGCCCGTAAAGAATGGATGGAATGAAACCGGAAGACGTATTGAACAACTTGCACAGCCTCAGCGGTCCGATGTTGTGGAGCACACTGATCATCTTGGCCGTGGCGTTTGTGGCCAACCTGCTGTACTACCGCACCCTGCAGCGGGCAATGCGGACCATCGCCCCCGAGCGCCGGCCCTGCGCGCCCGCCTTGGTCTGGGTATCGCTGTTGCCGCTGATCGGCATTCTCTGGTTCATGGCCTACATCATCATGCTGTCGCTGGGACTGCAGCGCGAGCTGCGCGCGCGCGGCCTGCCGGGCAATGGCGCCTTTGGCGTCACCCTTGGCACCGTGACGCTGTTCGCGCTGTTTCTGGTGCCCGGCTACCGGCTGTACGTGGTGTTCCCGGCCATGCTGATCTGGCTCGCCCACTGGCGCCGCATGGCGGTTTACCGCAAGCTGCTGGCCGAACCGGTGTATTTGATGGTGGATTGACGCCGCCGCGCGGCGAGGTGCATCGCGTAGAAAATGGCGATGCCGATCATGCCGCCGGCGACCACGTTGATCAGCCGCGAGCCTTCCTGCAACAGACTGCCGCCCAGCAAGGTGATGATCAGCGCGTGGCCGGCGCAGCGCGCGGCGAACGCCGGGCGGTATTCGCGAAAGGCGACGATGGTCACCAGGGTCAGCAAGCCCGCCAAATTGATCCAGAAGTCGCTATGCGGCACCAGGAACAAGCCGAGCGCGATGCCGCTCGGCACACCGATGAGCGCGCCAAACACCCGGTCGCGGATCTTCTTCGACGTGCTGTTCAATTCACCGGTGATCACGCTGGCCGCCGACCAGATGAACCACTGCCCTTCCGGAATGGCGTGGCGCTCGAATAGCCAGGCGCACAAGCCTACCGCCAACGCGGCGGCCAAGGCCGGCATCCAGGCGTCGATGCCGTCGCCCAGCCGCCGCTCCAGATGGTGCCAACGCAGCCAGTGGCGCCACAACGCCCCTTCGCGCGACCAGGTGGCATAACGATGCAGCAGGCTGATCAGCAGCACCGGCAACAGCCCCCACAGCAGATACGGCACGAGCTGCGCGGCGATGGTCAGCCGGTCGCCCCGCCAGCCCTCGCCGTTTTCGATGGCGGAATACAAGATCGGGATGAAGGTCCAGGTGCCGAAGCTACGCAACCGCCGGTCCCAGCCGGTCAGGCCGAGCAGAAACACCCCGAGGCTCGCGCACATCGGCACGAACAGCCACGGGTGCGGCACGGCGAGAAACAACGCCAAAAAGCCCAGCACCATCGCCGCGCCGTGCAGCAGCACCAGCGGCGGGCCCGAGCGGGTTTCCCGGTAGACGATCAACGCGGAAATGGTGACGACCGTGGCTTTCTGCCAATTGTCGTCGTGGCGCCATTCGGCCAATAGGAAAAACGGCAGCAGGCACAAGACCGCCGCCAAAATAGAAGTGCCGCGGAACATGCGACCCAATCGCACGACCTGAGGCTGAATCAACTGCCGCACTGCCGGACCTTCCTCAATCATCTATTAAAGCAATTTCTAATATAGATAATCGACACGCCCCCCGCTCTGATGCAGCGCAAAAGTTGTTCAAAAACAAGCCGCCGACCTTGTGAGTCGGCGGCTTTTCCCGGCGCGGGGTAACGCGCGGAAATCGAACGGTCGGCCTTGTGAGCCTGGGATTTTTCGCGGGCACCTTGCCGACAACGGGACGGGAGCGGCAGGGCGCGGGACGAACGGCAGTTACAACTGAGGGTTGAGCCAGTTCTCCTTGCCGTGGAACTTGTTGAGCGCCGACAGGTAGGCCTTGGCCGACGCCACGATAATGTCGGTGTCGGCGCCCAAGCCGTTGACGATGGTGCCGTCGCGCGCCAGCCGCACGGTCACCTCGCCTTGCGATTCGGTGCCCTTGGTGATGGCGTTGACCGAATACAGCTGCAATTCGGCGCCGCTGTTGACCACCGACTCGATTGCCTTGAAGGCGGCATCGACCGGGCCGGAGCCGCTGCTCACAGCGCGCTGCTCGGCGTCGGCATCGGCGAAGACGATTTCGGCGCGCGGCTCCTCGCCGGTTTCGGTGTTGATCTTGAGCGACACGAACTTGAAGTCCTCGCGCTCGACGCCACCGACGCCGTCGGACAACAGCGCATACAGGTCCTCGTCGAACACTTCGCGTTTCTTGTCGGCCAGATCCTTGAACTTGGCGAAGGCGGCGTTGAGCGCCTCCTCGCTGGCCAATTCAATGCCGAGCTCGGTCAGTTTGGTCTTGAAGGCATTGCGGCCGGACAGCTTACCCAGCGTCAAGCGGTTGGCGCTCCAGCCGACACTCTCGGCCGACATGATCTCGTAGGTCTCGCGGTGCTTGAGCACGCCGTCCTGATGGATGCCGGATTCGTGCGCGAAGGCATTGGCGCCGACGATGGCCTTGTTCGGCTGCACCGGGTAGCCGGTGATGGTCGACACCAGCTTCGAGGTCGGCACGATCTGAGTGCTATCGATGCCGGTTTCCAATCCAAACAGGTCGCTGCGCGTTTTGACCGCCATCACCACCTCTTCCAGGCTGGCATTGCCGGCGCGTTCGCCCAGGCCATTGATCGTGCACTCCACTTGGCGCGCGCCGGCCTCGACCGCCGCCAACGAATTGGCCACGGCCATGCCCAGATCGTTATGGCAGTGCGTCGACCAGATCACTTGATCGCTGTTGGACACGCGCTCGATCAGCGTGCGCATGCGCTGGTGCCACAGCGACGGAATCGAATAGCCGACGGTATCCGGCACGTTGATGGTGCGCGCGCCGGCCTGAATCACCGCGTCGAAGATGCGTACCAGAAAGTCCATGTCCGAGCGCACGGCGTCCTCGGCGGAAAACTCGACATCGTCGGTGTAGTTGCGCGCCAGTTTGACCGCCCGCACCGCCGCCTCGACCACCTGGTCCGGCGACATGCGTAGCTTCTTCTCCATGTGGATCGGGCTCGTGGCGATGAAGGTATGGATACGGCCGCGGTTGGCCGGCTTGATCGCCTCGCCGGCGGCGCGTACGTCGTTGTCGTTGGCGCGCGCCAGCGAACAGACGGTCGAATCCTTCACCAGTCCGGCGATGGCTTGAATCGCCAGCGCATCGCCCGGGCTCGCCGCGGCGAACCCAGCCTCGATGATGTCCACGCCCAGCCGCTCCAGCTGGCGCGCGATGCGCACCTTTTCCTCGCGCGTCATCGCGGCGCCCGGACTTTGCTCGCCATCGCGCAAGGTGGTGTCGAAAATAAACAAACGATCGCCCATCTTGTGGTTTCTCCCTATTGCAGCAGACATTGGCGCCACGGCCAGATAGTCGTTGTAATTAAAGGTTCTGCCTTGATTAGCCGCTAACTGCGCCAGCTTGTTGAGCTGGGTCAGCGGCAGGCTGCCGCGCTCTCTCCATTTGTAGATTGCGGCGCGCGAAACCGGCTCATCGGGGAAAGTCCGGGTCAAGGCCTCGGCCAGTCGTCCAGGCCCGCCAAAGTCTTCGATCAGTCGCTCGATGTCCAATTGCATGTCTCACTCCGCCGCTTATGTGCTTTCACAGTGCCGAAGTGGAGACAACATGTCAAATAACTGAACGAATTTTCTGCAAATTAGGTGTTGCAGATAAGACAAACTACGAATTATTGGACATATTGTCCATTAAAGTAGATCGGAAAGGCTGGAAACGGACTGGACAACCTGCTCGCGCAGAAAACGATGCAGCGGGTGGCTATCGTTGCGCCGATGCCAGATCAGATTGATCTGGATGCGCAAGGCGGGATCAAGCGGGAGATGGTGAAGGTCAGGCAAGGCGGCAAACAACGGCAGATAAAACGCGGGCTGAATCGAAATCAGCGGCGCCTGCTGCAAAATCCGGCCGGTGGCCATCAGGCTCGCCGACATGGCGACAATGCGGCGCGACAAGCCATGTTCGGCAAACAGATGATCGACCACGCCGGCTTGGCTGCCGCGGTAACTGCTGGCCACCTGTTCGCAGGCGGCCAGCTCGGCCAGGCCGGGCTTAGGCGGCAACGATAGCTGACGACGCGAAAACAACGCGACAAAACCGCTCTCGCCGAGCAACTGCTGGCCGTGCCAATCGCGCGTCATCAGCGGCGCGGCGCTGATGAGCAAGTCCACCTCGTCGCGGTCGAGCGCCGCCAGTTGCTGGTCGATTTCCAGCAACTGCGCACGCAATTGCACACCTGGCGCGCGCTGACGCAAGCGGGCGATCAATGCCGGGTAGAGCAGCGCCTCCAGGCCATCCGGCGCGGCGATGGCATAAGACGCCGTCACCCGCGCCGGGTCGAAATCGCCGGCGCTGAACAGAATGCGGTTGGCCAGCGTCAGCCAGTCGCGGATCGGCCCGGCCAGCGCCAGCGCGCGCGCCGTCGGCTCCATGCGGCTGCCGCTGCGGATGAACAGCGGGTCGTGGAACACCTCGCGCAACCGCGCCAAGGCATGGCTCATCGCCGGCTGGCCCAGGTGCAGCCGCGCGGCGGCGCGGCTGACGTGGCGCGCCTCGAATAGCGCGTCAAAAGCCACCAGCAGGTTCAGATCGACGCGGCGCAGGTCGCCGTGCGTAAAATCGACATCGTGCATGATCCTAATTATAACAATCGATTTCCATAATGATCTGGCGATTGCGACAATGACAGCATGCTTTTTTCGCCGTCCCCCGCATCCGACCCTTCCCGTGTTCCGCCCCGCCACGCGCTGACCATCGCCGCGCTGGTGGGTTTGGAATATTTGCAGACCATCATGGTGTCGTTTGGCGCCAGTTACATCTCCGGCGGCATCGACGCCGCGCCGGAAGAATTCAGCCTGGCAGCGGCCGCCTATGCCACCGTGGCCGTGCTGACCATCCTGGCGCATCGTTGGCTGGTGCAGCGCATCGGCTACCGCCGGCTGCTGCGGCTATCGCTGCTCGCCTTCGCGCTCGGCGCCCTGGTGTGCGCCAACGCCGATTCGGTCGGCGGCTTCATTGCCGGACGTATGCTGGCCGCCTGTGGCGGCGGCGCCTTCTTCACCGCCGCGCGCGTGCAGGTGCTGCACCACGACGGTCCGGCACGCATACCGGCGCTGCTGGCGGTGCCAACCGGCATCATGCTCGCCTCGGCGGCGGCGCCGTGGCTTGCCAGTTGGCTGGTGCAAGATTGGAATTGGCGCGCGCTGTTCTGGCTCATACTGCCGCTGAGCGCGCTGGTGGACCGGCTGGTGGCCGTCACGGTGCCGCAGCGCGAGCCGGTGCCGCCGCCCGGCCCCGACCGGATCCATCCGGCCGGCATCGTGCTGCTGACCTTGGGCATCTTTAGTTTGCAATTCATGCTGGAACGCAGCCGCTACGATCTGTTCGGCCACCCGGCGATACCGCTGATCGGCATGCTGCTGGCGCTGGCGCTGTTCATTGGTTATCTATGGTACGAGTGGCACACGCCGCGGCCGCTGATCCGTTACCGGCGCTTCGCCGGTCCACGGTTCTGGTTCGGCATGGCGGTCTACGCCATCGGCTATCTGGTGGTGTCCGGCTGCAACTACGTGCTGCCGCTGTACATGGTGCAGGGCCTGGGATTCACGCTCGACAACATCGGCGGCATCATGGGTTGGAGTTCGCTGCTGGGGTTGCCGGTGGCGTATCTGCATTTTCAGTTCCTGCGGCGCTGGCCCAACCTGCGCGGCTGCCTGCGCGCCGGCATGCTGATGCTGGCGCTGTTCGCCTGGCTCGCCGCGCGGCTCTCGCCGCAGGCCACGCTGTGGCATATCGCGCTGGCGCTGGTCGTGCTCAACGCGCTATTCATGCCGCTGATGCTCGGCACGGCGGCGGCCAGCACCTTCCGCGGCGTTCCCGACTCGGCCTTCAGCCACGCTTATCAAGTGAAAAACGCCATGCGCGAAATCGCCAACGCGCTCGGCATCTCGATCGCCACCATCGTCATGCAGATGCGCGGCGCGCTGCACTACAGCCGCCTGGCGGAAAGCACCGCCAGCCTGCCGTCCTGGTACGGCATGCCGGATCTATCGAGCCTGGCGGGCGAAATCAATCATCAAGCCACCTTCATGGCCTGCCAGGACTATTTCGTCTGCCTCGGCGTATTGGCGGCCATCGGCTTGCTGGCGCTGCAAAAACGCGCCGGCTGACACCGGCGCGTCCGTTCACTTCATTACAACATGGCGCTCAAGCGCTCGGTCTGCTGGCGCACGGTCAAGTACGGCGCTTCCAACTGCGCCAATAGCCGGTCGGCCGGCTGCGGCGTCGCGCCGGCTTGGCTCAATCGGGCCTGAATCAGCCGCAGCGTGCGCTCGGCGCGCGCCAACTCATCGGTCAACGGCGGCAGGATGGCGGTCAGACTATCCAGCAGCGGCAGCCAATCGTCGAGGCCGGTGGCCAGCAGCAGCTCCGGATTGCGATGGCGCATACGGTTCAAGCGGGTGTGGAGAACAGTGAGACGGGGAAGAGCGAGTTCAGTCGCCATAAGGCATCTCCTTGCGAGAGAAACCCACCCTAGGGACCCTCTGAGCAAGTTATTTGCCGCTGCGTTTGGTCAACAAACGGCCGGATGCAAGGCGCGCGACGCAGGTCGCAGTTATTCTGCGATGCCAAGGAGCGCAACGCCGTCAGGCGGCCGTTTGTTGGCCAAACCCTTCGGGGCGACACCTGGCGGTCGGTCTGCTTTGTTGCGCGGCTTGTGGATGGAATGACCATC
>NZ_JAFAND010000144.1 GCF_019232825.1 Paludibacterium sp.
CCCCGCCGTCGAGCGCGATTTGCGCGATATCCAATTCACCGTCGATCGCCTTGTCCATCAATTGGCGCCCTGGCACGAGCTGGAGACAGCACGCAGCCTGCTCGCCGCCATCAGCTATAAGCTCAGCCACGTCCAAGCGGAATTACGCCAATAAGCGCGGGCAGCGGCACAATTAGACAGCTAAACTTGCAAGTTTAGCTGTCTAATACTATAGTGCCGGCCATGGAACCGTTATCCGACACCCCTACCCCGCAGGAACAGGCCACAACCGAACTGATGTTGGCGCTCGGCCAGCTGCTGCGCCGGGTGCGCACCGAAGGCAATCCGAACCAGCTCAATCTGTCGCAGATCGCCGTCATGGCGCGTCTCGAGCAGCAGGGTTGGCTGACCACGGCGGAGCTAGCGCGCATCGAGGCGATGAAACCGCAATCGATGGGCGCGATCTTGGCCGGGCTCGCGCAGGAAGGCCTGGTTGAACACCGCCCCCACCCGACCGATGGCCGGCAGAAGCTGTTCGGCTTGACCGCCGCCGGCGCCGCCGTGCGCCAGACGCGCGTCAACGCCAAGCGCGCCTGGCTGTTGACGGCAGTCGGCAGGTTAAGCGCCGACGAGGTGCGCACGCTGCTTGCGGCCGCGCCGCTGATCAAGCGTCTGGCCGAATCGTAACCTTCCCGCTTTCCGGCGCGTGCCGCGCATGGCGCGCGCCTTTCCGTTCTCATCACGATTAAGGAGCCGCATCATGGCAGTGACCGTTCTGGATGAAAAAACCGCGCTGGTGCTCATCGATCTGCAAAAAGGCATCGTCGCGCTGCCGGTGGCGCATTCCGCCGCCGAGGTGGTCTCCCGCGCCAGCCGATTGGCGGCGGCGTTCCGCCGTGCCGGCAAGCCGGTGGCGCTGGTCAACGTGGCCGGCGGCGCGCCGGGCCGCACCGACCGCGCCGCGCCGGCGCTGCCTCGCACATCGGACTGGACCGAATTGGTCGCCGAGCTCGCCGCCGAGCCCAGCGATCTGCGGGTCACCAAGCACGCGTGGGGCGCCTTCACCGGCACCGACCTGCATGCCAAGCTCAAGGCGCTGGGCGTGACGCAGATCGTGCTCGCCGGCATCGCCACCAGCATCGGCGTGGAATCGACCGCCCGCGAAGCCTTTGCGCTCGGTTACAACGTCACGCTGGCCATTGATGCCATGACCGATATGAGCCGTGAAGCCCACGACAACAGCCTCGAGCGTATCTTCCCCCGTTTGGGCGAAGCCTGCACCAGCCAACAAGTGATCGACCTGCTGCAAACCGCGCATGGCTGAACGCGAGCGGCTCGACCCGTTGATATGGAAAGTGGCCGCCGTGGCCACGCTAGGGTCGTTTCTGACGCAGATGGACGCGACGGTGGTCAACGTGTCTCTGTCGAGTCTATCGCGTCAGCTCGACAGCCCGCTCGCCACGATCCAATGGGTGATTAGCGGTTATCTGCTGGCGTTGACGCTGACACTGCCCCTCAGCGGCTGGCTGGTGGGCCGCATCGGCGCCAAAGCGCTCTATCTGGCCTGCTTCGCCGCCTTCACTGTCTGTTCGGCGCTATGCGGTCTGGCATGGTCCGCCGAATCGCTGATCGGCTTTCGGATTCTGCAAGGCATGAGCGGCGGCCTGTTGGCGCCGATGGCGCAGATGATGGTGGTACGCGCGTCGGGCAAGCACATGGCGCGCGTCATCGGCTATCTCGCGGTGCCGGTGCTGCTGGCGCCGGTATTCGGCCCGGTGGCGGCGGGCGCCATCCTCAAGGTGGCGTCCTGGCGCTGGCTCTTTTTGGCGAACCTGCCGGTGGGCATCGTGGCGCTGGCGTTGGCATACCGGCTGCTGCCGGACGACCGCGCCGAGGCCGCGCCCCAAAGCTTGGATTGGCTGGGGCTCAGCCTGTTGTCGCCTGGGCTCGTGCTCTTTCTTTATGGCGCCGATCACGCCGTCAGTGGCGCCGGGCTCGTCACGCTAACCGCCGCGCTGGCGCTGCTCGCCGCGTTTCTCTACGCTGCGCGCCGTGCCGGCGACCGGGCGCTGATCGACGTGGCGCTGTTCGCGCAACCGTCCTTTTCAGCCGCGGCGGTGACGCAGTTTCTGGCCAATGGCGTGCTCTATGCCGGCCAGATGCTGATCCCGCTGTTCTTGATCAATGTCTGCGGCCGCTCGCCCAGCGCCACGGGATGGCTGATGATGCCGCTGGGGTTAGGCATGCTCTGCACTTATCCTTGGATGGGGCATTTGACCCTGCGCTTCGGCATTCGCCGTCTCGCCGCTGGCGGCGCGGCGTTGTCGCTCGCGGGCACGGCGTTGCTGCTCTACACCGCCAGCCGGCCCCTACAGCCCGCCATGCTGGCGTTGGCCTTGATCGTGCGCGGCGTCGGCCACAGCACGGTCGGCATTCCATCGATGTCGGCCGCCTATGCCTCGGTCAAGCGCGCGGCGCTCCCGATGGCCACCACCTCGCTCAACATCGTGCAGCGGCTCGGAGGACCGGCGCTCACCACGGCGTGTGCGCTGTTTTTGCAGTGGCGGCTGAACCAGTCTCCCGCCGCCCAGGCTCCGCTGATGCCATTCGCGCAGGCATTTGCGCTGTTGTGTGCGCTGCACGCGCTGCTGTTGGCCGCCAGCCTGCGTCTGCCGGCGCGCTAAAGCAAAAACAACACATGGCCCGGAAGGTGCCCACTCCAACTAGACGACCGGTCTACTCAATAGTATAGTAAGCGCCATATAACCCCGTCATTAACGATTACAAGGCCTGCTTCATGAACATCCTGCTCGTTCTCACTTCGCACGATAAACTGGGCAACACCGGCGAGAAAACCGGCTTCTGGCTGGAAGAACTGGCCGCGCCCTATTACGCTTTTCTCGATGCCGGCGCCACGCTGACGCTGGCGTCGCCCAAGGGTAGCCAGCCGCCGCTCGACCCCAAGAGCGACGATCCGTCGGCACAGACCGAGGCCACCCGCCGCTTCCGCGCCGATGCCGCGGCCATGAAAGCGCTCGCCCATACCCAGAAACTCGCCGATGTTTCGCTCGCCGGCTTCGACGCCGTGTTTTACCCTGGCGGCCATGGCCCGCTGTGGGATTTGGCCGAGGAACCGCTGTCGATCGCGCTGATCGAGCAAGCCATCCAAACCGGCAAGCCGGTCGGCGCCGTATGCCATGCGCCGGGCGTGCTGCGTCACGTCAAGGGCGTGGACGGCAAACCGCTGGTCAACGGCCGCCAAGTCACCGGTTTCAGCAATAGCGAGGAAGCCGCGGTCGGCCTGACCGAGGTGGTGCCGTTCTTGGTGGAAGACATGCTCAAGGCCAACGGCGGCCATTATCTGAGCGGCGCAGACTGGCAGCCGCACGCCGTCACCGATGGCCTGTTGGTCACCGGCCAAAACCCGGCCTCGTCCGAAGCCGCCGCGCACGCTCTGCTCAACCTGCTGGCTTAATGAGGAATCCGCCATGTCCGCTTATGTCGTCTTTACCCGTGAACTCACCCGCGATGCCGAAGAAATGGCGCAATACAAACAAAAGGCGCCAGCTGCGCGCGCCGGTCGCGATGTGACGCCGCTGGCCTTCTACGGCGAGTTCGAAGTGCTGGAAGGCGCGCCGATCGAGGGCGCCGTGATCCTGCGCTTCCCCAACATGGAAGCCGCGCGCGAGTGGTATCACAGCCCGGAATATCAAAACGCGCTGCCGCACCGCCTCAAGGGCGCGGACTACCGCGTATTTCTGATCCAAGGCACCGATGCCTAAGCCGGGAGAAACCGCCATGACACACCCCGAAGCCGCCATCGCCAACGCCTGGCGCGAACGCTACGGTCAAACACCCGATCTGCCGGTGCCCGACGCGCTCGGCGCGTCGCTGTTCGAACACCGCTCTGTCCGCGCCTATACGCCGCAGGCGGTCGATGAGGCCGCTTTGCGCTGGGCCATCGCCGCCGCGCAATCGGCATCGACATCGTCCAATCTGCAAGTGTGGAGCGTGATCGCGGTGCGCGACCGCGCTCGCCTCGCGCGGCTGGCCGAGTTGGCCGGCGGCCAGCGCCACGTGGCCGAAGCGCCCTTGTTCTTGGCATGGGTGGTGGACTGGTCGAGACTGCGCCGGCTCGGCCAAGCGCAGCACATCGCCACCGAGGGCATCGACTATCTGGAAAGCTACACCGTCGGCGTGGTCGATGTGGCGCTGGCGGCGCAAAACGCCACCGTGGCCTTGGAGGCGCAAGGGCTCGGCATCGTCTACATCGGCGGCATGCGCAACCATCCGGAAGCCGTGGCGGCCGAACTGGGACTGCCGCCGGATTGCTTTGTATTGTTCGGCATGTGCGTCGGTCATCCCGACCCGTCGTCGGCTGCGCAGATCAAACCGCGGTTGCCGCAAGCGGCGGTATTGCACCAGGAGCGCTACGACAGCGGGAAGGAAGCGGACGCGGTGCGCGACTATGACCAGCGCCTGAGCTTATTCCAGCAGACGCAGCAGCGTGACGAGCGCGCTTGGTCGCGCGTCGCCGCGGAGCGCGTGCACGGCCCGGAATCGCTCTCCGGCCGTCATCGCCTGCGCGAGGCGCTCAATGCATTGGGATTTCCGTTGCGCTGACCCGGCGGCCCGGACAGGCCGGCCCGCGATGCCATGCAATTCGCGTTGATTTACACCCACAGTAGCTATAATCAACAAACACATATTTAATTTGCATAGCTCGCGCGCTCGTGCCTGCGGATGGGCCATTGGCCGCCCATGCCTTTGGCGGAGCCAACCGAAGGATGTTGGCGTGCGGAAACAAACCCAACCCATACTCTGGGCCATCGCCGTGTTCGTCGCCGGCTGCGTCATTGCCGCACTGGAAGCGCGCAGCCTCAATGACGCGCAGCAGGCACGGATCGCGTCGCGTTTCGCGCTGCAGAGCGAGCAGTCCGTCAATCAGCTGGTGCGGCAGATCGAAATCTTCCAATATGGGCTGCGCGGCGCGCGCGGCGCGTTGATCGTCGCGGGGTCCGACGGCATCAGCCGCGAGAAATTCCGGCAATACAGCCGCTCGCGCGATCTGGCGACGGAATTTCCCGGGGCGCGCGGGTTTGGCTTTATCCGCCGGGTCGCGCCCACTCAGCGCACGGCGTTTCTCAGCGCCGCCCGCGCCGACGGGCAACCCGGCTTCACCATCAAACAACTCATCCCTCATGATGGCGAGCTATTCGTCATTCAATACGTTGAGCCGGTCAACGGCAATGAGCCCGCCATCGGCCTGGACATCGCCTCCGACGCCAACCGGATGGGCGCGGCGCGCGAGGCCATCCTCAACAACGCGCCCACGCTGACCAAGCCGATCACCCTGGTTCAAGCCAGCAGCCAAAACCATCGCGGCCTGCTCTTCATGCTGCCGGTCTATACGCCCAGCGCGCCGCTGGCCACGGCCGATGAGCGCTGGCGGGCGGCCTATGGCCTGGTATACGCGCCGCTGGTCGTCGACGAGGTGCTGGGCGCGCTGGACATGCCGCGCGAGGCGATGTCGCTGACCCTGGAAGACGTCGATACACCAGACAGGCCTATCCAGTTCTACGCCTCGCCCGGCGCGGACGCGCCAGCCTTTCGCGGACTCTCGCAACGCGTGACGCTGACCATGTATGGCCGCCACTGGGCCGTGACGTTGAAGGCCAGAAAGACCTTCATCGCCGACCTCGACCTGGCCGATCCCCGCCGCATCGCCGCCGAAATCGCCGCGGTAGCGGCGTTGCTGGCGATTGTGACTTATTTCTTGCTCATCAACCGCAATCGCCGATACCAGTCCTTTCTCGACCAGTCCCGGCTCGCCGCCATCGTCGCCAGCTCCAACGACGGCATCATCGGCAAAACCCGAGACGGCATCGTCTCCAGCTGGAACAAGGCGGCCGAGCGCATTTTCGGCTATACGGCGCAAGAGGCGGTAGGACAAAGGATCGTCGATCTCATCGTGCCGCCGGATCTATACGAAGAAGAAGACGGCATTTTGGCGCATATCGTCAAAGGCGAGAGCGTGCCCTATTTCATTACCCGGCGGCGGCGGCGCGACGGCAGCATCATCGAGGTGTCCGTGACGGTATCGCCTGTTCTCGGCCAGGACGGCAGCGTCATCGGCGCGGCAAAGACCGTGCGCGACATCACCGAGGAGCGGCGCCAGGAGGCGCGCTTTCATTTAGCGGTGGAGGCGGCGCCCGCCGCCATGCTGATGGTGGATCGCGCGCAACGGATCACCCTGGCCAACCGCAGAGCGGCCAAACTGTTCGGCTACCCGCACGACGCATTGCTGGGCATACCGCTAGAGAACTTGATCCCCGATCGTTTCAGAACCCCGCTGACAAACCATCTGTCCGCCTTTTACCGCGCGCCCGACTCCCCGCCAAAGGAAGGGCTATGGGAGCTCTATGGCCAGCGCAAGGATGGCAGCGAGGTGCCAGTCGAAATTGCGTTAAGCCCGGTTGAATCCTCCGAGGGCGTCTCCGTTCTGGCGACGATCAGCGACCTTACCGTGCGCCGTAGGCTTGAGCAGCAACTGCAGACCACGCTGGAACGGCTCAAACTGGCGGTCGACGCCGCGCACATCGGCACCTGGGTCTGGCACCTGTCCGACGACCGGCTGGAATGGGATGCGCGCATGATGGAACTCTACGACATCGACGCCATGCCGGAGGCGTTGACCTACGCGTTCTGGCGCGATCGCCTGCACCCGGACGACGTCTCCGAGGCCGAGCGCGCCTTGCAATGGCTGCGGCAGGGGGGTGGCAGCGGCGAGATGACCTTCCGAGTCATTCATCGCGACGGCAGCGAGCACTATATCGCCGCCGCCGCCATTCTCGAACACGCGCAGGATGGCGCTGCCCAGGAGGTGGTCGGCATTTGCATGGACGTAACCAAGGAAAAACAATTCGAGGCCAAGATCCTTGCGCTCAACGCCAGCCTAGAGGACCAGGTCGTGATCCGTACCGGACAGTTGCAGGAGGCATTGGCGGCGGCGGAAAAGGCCACGCAGGCGAAATCGGAATTCCTGGCCAATATGAGCCACGAGATCCGCACGCCCATGAACGCCATCCTCGGTTTGTGCTACCTGCTCGGCAAACAGAACCTCGCCCCCTCGCCGGCGGACATGGTGCGGCAGATCGATCGTTCCGGCCATGCGCTGTTGAGCATCATCAACGACATCCTGGATTTTTCGAAAATCGAGGCGCAGCGGATGGAATTGGAGGACATTCCGTTCCGGCTGAGCGACGTGCTCGACAACCTGGCCAGCATCATGACCTCCGCCGTGGGCAACAAACCGGTCGAACTGATGATCTCCCCGCCCCCCGCCGGCACCGACTTCCTCAAAGGCGACAGCCTGCGACTTAGCCAAGTGCTGATCAATCTGGTGAGCAACGCCATCAAGTTCACCCAGGAAGGCGAGGTCGAAGTGGCCGTCGAGCGGCTGGAAATCGAACGCGAGGGCGGGGTATGGCTACGCTTTGCCGTGCGCGACACCGGCATCGGCATCCCCAAGGACAAACAGGCCGAAATATTCCAGGCCTTCAGCCAGGCCGATTCATCCACCACACGCAGTTTCGGCGGCACGGGGCTGGGGCTGACCATTAGCAGCCGCCTGGTCGCGCTCATGGGCGGGCAATTGAACGTGGATAGCCAGCCGGGCAAAGGCAGTACCTTCCGCTTCGACATCCCATTAGCGCTGAATAAACCGGAAGACCACGCCGAGCCGGACATGGCTCATCTGCGTGTATTGATCGCCGACGATCACCATTCGGCGCTGGCAGTGCTGACGAGCACCGTCGCGAGCCTGGGCTGGCATGCCGATCCGGTCGACTCCGGCGGCGAGGCCATCGCGCGCGTGTTCGCTCCGGGGGCGCCCCGTTACGACATTCTGCTGCTCGACTGGAAAATGCCGGGCATCGACGGGTTGCAGGCCGCCGCGGAGATTCGCGCGCGCGCGCGCGGCGAGCATGCGCCGATCATCATCATGGTGACCGCTTACGACCGCAACCAGCTACGCGAACAGCCCGGCAGCGAAGCGGCCGATCTGTTTCTCGACAAGCCGGTGACAAGCTCATGCTTGTACAACGCCGTGGTCGAGGTCAAGCAGCGCCGCAAAACCCCGGCTGCGCCCAGCATGGCGCAGCCGGCGGGACAACGGCTGGCGGGGCTGAGGGTGCTGGTGGTCGACGACAGCGAAACCAACCGCGAAGTCGCGGAGCACATTCTCAAAAGCGAGGGCGCGCACGTCGCGCGCGCGGAAGACGGGCTCGCCGCCCTGGCGGTGCTGGAAATGCATGGCGCGGACATCGACGTGGTGTTGATGGACATGCAGATGCCGCTGATGGACGGCTATGAGGCAACCCGGCAAATCCGCGCGCTGCCCGCGCTCAAGCGGCTGCCCGTGGTGGCGCTGACGGCCGGCGCGTTCAAGTCGCAACGCGACATGGCGCTTGCCGCAGGTGTCGACGACTTCGTCGCCAAGCCATTCGAAGTGTCGCAACTGGTGTCGGTGCTGACGCGGCTCACCGGTCTCGCACCGGGAAAACCCGCCATGGCGCCGGAGAGGCCGGCCGCGGGGGCGCGCCTGTTGAACGTCGAATACGGCGTACGGATTACCAGCAGTGAAGTCGTGTTCAAAAAGATCCTGCGCAAATTCGTCGAGCTGCATGCCGCCACGGACGTCGACATTGCCGCGGCGGACACGGTGGACGCCCGCGCCTTGGCGCACAAACTCAAGGGCGCTTCCGCGCAGTTGGGACTCGAATTGCTGGCCGCCGCCGCGGCCGACGCCGAGCGGGCGTTGCGCGAGGGCGCGCCCCTTGGTGACGCCTTGGCTAGGCTACACACCGCCATGGCCGATAGCTTGGCGGAGATCGAGCGCTATATCGCATCGGCTTAGCTCAATGCTGTCGATTTATTGCCTAATCCTCCGGATGATGAAGCAAATCGACATGGGTGGCACATGCTTGCGGTAGCATGGCGGCAAAGCCACCAGGAGGAATCCGTGACACACGCGCAAACGGAACAGGACCGGCAGGAAGCTTCGCGCCGCTCGCTGGCGGCCAGCATCGACCGCTGGACGAACGAGGGCGACGAAGCCACGGCGACCGCCATTCCCGGCTTGCTGCTCTACAAGCAGACCGTGCCCTCGCAGCCGATACGCTGCATCTACGAGTCCGGCGTCGCGCTGGTGGCGCAAGGCAGCAAGCGGGTACTGCTGGGCAACGAGACGCTTTACTATAACGCCGGCGATTTTCTGATTACGTCGGTGGACCTGCCGGCCACGGCGCAAATTTTGACAGCCAGCCAAGAAGCGCCGCATCTGGCGCTGTGTCTGCTCTTCGAACCACGCCTTCTGGCCGAGATGGTGGTGGAAGGGAATCTGTCGCCGCCGCGCGCCATATCCACCGCACGCGGCATGGAGGCAGGCCGCGCGTCGCTGACGCTCCTATGCGCCTTTGAACGCTTGCTCGACCTGCTCGACGAACCCGAGGCCATTCCAGTGCTGGCGCCGATGATCCAGCGTGAAATCGCCTACCGCCTGCTCACCAGCGAACATAGCGGACACCTGTGGCAAATCGCGGCGACCGGCAGTCAAAGCCAACGGATCGGCCGCGCGATCGATTGGCTGAAAACCCACTTCGCCGAACCGCTGCGCATCGACGAGCTGGCCTCGTCGGTGCAGATGAGTCCCTCGACATTCCACCTGCACTTCAAAGCATTGACGGCGATGAGCCCGCTGCAATACCAAAAATGGCTGCGCCTGCACGAAGCGCGCCGGCTGATGCTGTCCGGGCGGCTGGACGCGGCCTCCACCGCCTTTCAGGTCGGCTACGAAAGCGCTTCGCAGTTCGGGCGCGAATATCATCGCCTGTTCGGCGCACCGCCGCTGCGCGATGTGGCGCGGCTGCGTCAGGCCAGCGGCGCATAGCGCGCTCGCTCATTACCGCCAGGTTCCGGAGCATTAGGCAAGAAATTCATCGGATTGGACTACGGCTTCCGCTGCGCTTGCTCGCACAATGACGAAAATTTGTTTCATCGATCGTTTTTAACCGAACAAGGAGTCGTCATGACAAAGGCCAAAGCCTATGCCGCATTGAACGCGCACAGTCCGCTGGTTCCGTACGAGATCGAGCGCCGCGCCCCCGGCCCCGACGATGTGCAAATCCAGATTCTCTATTGCGGCGTGTGCCACTCCGACCTGCACACCGCGCGCAATGAATGGAAAAACACCCTCTACCCATCGGTACCGGGCCATGAAATCGTCGGTCGCGTGGTCGCGGTAGGCGATCAGGTCAGCCGCTTCAAGGTGGGCGACCTGGCCGGCGTCGGCTGCATGGTCGACAGCTGCGGCCATTGCCACTCTTGCGAAGAGGGCGAAGAGCAGTACTGCGATCACGGTTTTACCGGCACCTACAACGGCCCGGTATTCGGTGGCGAGAACACCTTTGGCGGCTATTCGCAAAGCATCGTGGTCAAGGAGTCGTTCGCGTTGCGCATCCGCCACGACGAGAAGGATCTGGCCGGTGTGGCGCCGTTGTTGTGCGCCGGCATCACCACCTACTCGCCGCTGCGCCACTGGGGCGCGGGTCCGGGCAAGAAGGTCGGCATCGTCGGCCTGGGCGGTCTTGGCCACATGGGTGTGAAGCTCGCGCACGCCATGGGCGCGCACGTGGTGCTGTTCACCACCTCGGCCAGCAAGATCGAGGATGGCAAGCGCCTGGGCGCCGACGAGGTGTGTATTTCGAAGGATCCGGAACAAATGGCGCGCTACGCCGGACAGCTCGATTTCATCCTCAACACGGTGGCGGCCCCGCTGGACTTGGACCCCTACCTGCAACTGCTCAAGCGCGACGGCACCATGACGCTGGTCGGCGCACCGGCCGAACCGCATAAATCGCCGGATGTGTTCGGGCTGATCTTCCGCCGCCGCAGTATCGCCGGCTCGTTGATCGGCGGTATTCGCGAAACGCAGGAAATGCTCGACTTCTGCGCCGAGCATGGCATCACCTCGGACATCGAGGAAATCGCCATGGATTACATCAACACCGCCTATGAACGGATGTTGAAGAGCGACGTACGCTACCGCTTCGTCATCGACATGGCGACGTTGCGTTAACGCCTGGCTGTTAATGCGGGAGTAACGGCAACATCTTGAAAGCGGGAGTGGGGGCTGGCTTTTACTCCCGCCGTTGCGCTTGCGCGGATATCAACTGCGGGAGTAACGGCAACACCTTGAAAGCGGGAGTGAGACAGGCTTTTACTCCCGCCGTTGAGGTTTTGCTTCTACTCCCGCCGTTGCTTTTTAACTTTCAGAATTTACGGACAAGCTGCCCAATTGCCCTTTCCCGGCCAGCTGACTAATCTGGTGGGGCTTTGGGCGGAACATTGCCAAAGGCGCGGGCCCGGGGTGCAGCAAACACCACCGAGCCCGCTAACCGCAACTCACTTCTATGGAGTAAGTCATGGCTATCTACGATGTTAATGCACTTCCTTCCACCCCGACAAACCGCCGTCTGCGTCAGCAGCAGTTACTGACACTGATTTCGGTCTTGTGCGAACCGCGGCAAGCCCACCCCGACCCCGACGCGCGCCGGCTGATTTTCGATAGCCGGCTGAGTTGGGCATCGATGCCGGTCGATGCCCAGTCGTCGTGGTTGTACCTGAAAAACGCCGCGCGCCTGCGCGAGGTGGCGGGATGCTTGGTGTTGACCGCCGATTAACACCCTAACCTGGAGGCGGGGAGCGCACGCTCCCCGAACCCGGCGTCACCGTGCGTTGCTTCGCGAACGCGCGCTACGTTCGACTCCCTACTCCCAAGCCCTCTTCCGCCAGGTCCAATCCCCAATCGCCGTACTGATACCAGTCGTCGCCCAGCACCTCCGACGGGTGCTGGGTGCGATTGGAGCCATTGCCGCACTGCAACGAATCAGCCGGACAATACTTATCGCAGCCCCAGCAGATCCGCTCCGGATGACGGGGGTGAAGGGGGAATTTCTTGGCCATGACTTACCTCTGAGGTGAAGACTGCAGTCTGGCCTGCGACAGCACGATCTGCTCCAACGGCAGGTTTTCACTGAGCTGTTTCAATGCCAGCAATTCGTCGTGGTGAGCGCGGGCGAGCTTGGCGACCAGCGCCTCGCCTTTGGGCTCCAGGAGCACCTCCACCACGCGGCGGTCCTCTTGGCTCGGACGGCGTTTGACGAGTCCCTGCGCCTCGCAGCGGCTGACGAGCCCCACCACGCTGTGATGGTGCGATTGCAGCCGCTCGGCCAGCTCCGCCACGCTGGCCCACTCGCGGCCGGGATAACCCTTGATTTGCAACAGCAGCAAATACTGCTGCGGCGTGATGCCGTTGGCTTGGGACAGTTCTTCGCTGAAACGCAAGAACTGCCGCAGGCGATAACGGAAATCGGCTAAACGTTCAAAATCGGCTTTCACCAGCGCGGAAATATCGGTCATGGGGGGCGATCGTAGAGGCAATGATTCGGCTTGCGCGGGCCGGCTCGCGCAAACGATCGCGCAACATGTCGGCGAACGCGCGGGTCACGGCCTGCTCCAGCGGACAGTCTGTCAGCAGCAGATACAGGTCGTCCACCCTGGCGGCATCGAACACATGCTCCCACGACCACGGCGCGGCTTCCCAACGGGCACGGCACATGCCGGCCAACAGCGTATCGCGGCCGTCCAGGTAGCCAGCCCATTCCAACAGCGCCGGCTCAGGGGCCAGCTCCGGCAAACAGCGAACTGCGCGGCGCCAGGCCACCGGCCAAGCGCTGGGTAACTGATGGCGCATCAGAATGGCGCGGCCTAGGTCCGGCGACCAGGCTCCAAGCGGCAACAATCGAATTCGTTCCACGCGTGCTCTCCTGTCGATGATCGAGGAAGGGTTCTATGGAACAAATATATCGTATTACGATACAAATGCAAACTGCCATCATGGCGCCCTTGGCCGTTCCCGCAAAAAAAAGCGGCCCGAAGGCCGCCAAATGGTCACACTTGTGGGCGTTATTCAGGCCGCAACGCCATGACGGCGTCGGCGCCCTTCTCGGCCTCGGCCGGAGCCGAGGCGCGTTTGCGGATCAACGCGTACATCGGAATCGACGCCAACATGGTCAAGGAGCCATAAAAAATAGTGTCCTTGCCGGAACCCGCGGTCGCGTAAAAACAGTAGATCAGCGCAAAGAAGGCAATGGCGCCATAGCGGCGAAACTCCGACTGGCCGACCTTGTTGGCGCGCATGATGGGATAAATGCCGGCCAGCGCCAGGATGTAGGGCACCAGATTGGTAAAGATGCACAGCAGCGTGATGATCTGGAATTGTTGCGCCAGGTTGGGCGACATCGTCATCACCCCGACACCGGTCATCAGCACGGCGGTCAGCAACATGCCCTTGAACGGGGTGCCGAAGCGGTTGGTCTCGGCAAAAATCTTGGGGAACATGCCATCGTCGGCCGCCGCCTTGGAAACCTGCCCCGTGGTCAAAATCCAGCCGTTGAGCGAGCCGAGACAGGCCACCACCGCGCACACGCTGACAAACGAGCCGGCCCAGTCGCCGAACATGTATTTGGCCGCCAGGCTGAACGGCGCGGCGGAAGACGCCAACTCCTTGCCCGGCACCACGCCCATGATGGCCAGGGTCGACGCGATGTACACGGCGGCGGCGAACAAGGTGCCCATCATCGTCGCCAGCGGCACATTGCGCTTGGGGTTGTCGGCGACCCCCGTAGCGACGCAGGCGGTCTCCAGCCCCATGAAAGCCCACAGCGTCAGCGCTGACGAAGCCATGATGGCATCCGAACCGCTCTTGCCGGAGACGTTCCAGGCGGCGCCGAGATAACCGGGGTGAAAATAGAACCAGCCCAGCAACGCCATGCCGCCCACCGGAATGAGCATGCCGAGCGAAATCACCCGCTGCATGCGGCCGATGAAACCCGCGCCGGGATAATTCAGGAACGTGAAGAACCAGATGGCTACGATCGCCGCCACCGCGCCGGTGACCGGGTCCCTCAGCCCCGGAAAGAAATAGGACAAGTAGCCGATACCGGATACGGCGATGGCCACGTTGCCGACCCATAGCGACAGCCAGTAACACCAGGTTTCGGTAAACGCGGCGTACTCGCCGATGCCATCGCGGGCGTAGGCGTACATGCCCCCTTCTTTCGGGCAGAGAAAACTGAGTTTGGAAAAGGTGATGGCCATCGCCAACGCCCCGGCGGTGGAAATCAACCAGCCGTAGATACTGATGGCGCCGATGCCGGCCAGATTGGATGGGAGCAGGAAAATGCCCGAACCCATCATGTTCAGTGCGACAAATACAGTCAGTGAAGAGAGTCCCATCTTCGTTGGGGTAGTTGAAGACATACAAGGCTCCTTGAACAAGCGGTAATGTGATGTTTTTGCCCTGGCCAATCCTCCGGGCCAGGCGATGCCGATCCTCTGATTGCGGTTGATGACAAGCCATTGTTCTCAAACCCGGGGCAATAGCCGCCCCTGCCCAGGGCTAACGGGCATGTCCTTGACTGGAGTAGGGTTTTTGGCGCCACCAGTGTATTCATTGCAGCAACATTGCTGAAATGAATGGTGTGCATATGGACATCGACGCCGTTTATAACGAAACGGCCGTCAACGCGGAAACGACGGAGACTAGCGCCCGGAGGGCCAATGGCTCGGCGCGTGCGCGTCGATCATGTTGCGCATTTGATCGCGCAGCCAGCACAAGGCCGGATTCTTGTCCTGAACCGGGTGCCAGACGCAGTTCAGATGGTAGTTGGGCAGTTCGGTCGGCAACGACACCCGCGTCAAAGGCCAATACCCTGCCAGCATGGCGGCGACGCGCAACGGCAGAATGAACAAATGGTCGGTATGGCTGACGATGGCCGCCGCCGACATATAGCTCTGACTTTCCACCGAGATATTGCGCTGCAGACCGCGCTGAGCCAGATAGTCGTCCAGGGGCGACGCGCGCTTGCCCAGCGGCGAGTGGAACACGTGCGGCAAGGCGATCAGCGCCGCCAGGTCCAGGCTCTCGGCGGCATGGGGATGGCCGACGCGCAACAGCCCGGCCAGCGGTTCGGTCAACCAGGTTTCCCGGCACAAATAGCTCGGGATCGCCATGTACTCGTCGAAACCCAGCAACAGATCGATCTCGCCATTGGCCAAAGCCACTTCCGGAATGTCCTCGCGCAAGATGCGGATGTCGATATGGATGCCGGGCGCCTCCTCCGCCAGGCGCTTCACCAGCGGCGGAATCAGCACGCACTCGACGTAGTCGGTGGTGCTGAGGGTGAAGTGCCGTTTGGACGTGCGCGGATCGAAGGCCTCCGGCTGACTGATGTGGTTCTCCAACTGGCTCAGCGCCTGATGCACGCCTTGTTGCAGATAGAGCGCGCGCTCGGTGGGCTGCATGCCGTGCTGGGTGCGTACCAGCAGCGGATCGTCGAAGAAGGCGCGCAGGCGGTTGAGCGAATGACTCATCGCCGGCTGGCTGATGAACAGCTTGTCGGCCGCCTTGGTGACGCTTCTCAGGCTAATGAGCGCGTCCAGCGCCAAGAGCAGATTCAGGTCCAGTTGGTGCAGCTTCATACTATTCACCGTATTTATGCCAATATTTATATTATTCATTTGATGGATTATTTGGCAATACCTAGACTGCGCCTTGAGTTCAACTTAACGAGAAAGCGAGACGCAGCATGGCAAAACAGGTCACGGTAGCGGCAACCCAAATGGCTTGCGGCTGGGACGCGGACGGCAACATCGCCCGAGGTGAAAAACTGGTGCGCCAGGCGGCGGCACAAGGCGCGCAGATCATTCTGCTGCAAGAATTGTTCGAAGCGCCCTACTTCTGCATCGAGCAAGACCCGAAGCATTTCGCGCTGGCGAGCACGGTCGAGGAAAGCCGGCTGATCCAACATTTCCGCCAACTGGCGCGCGAGCTGCAAGTGGTGCTGCCGATCAGCTGGTTCGAACGTTGCCATAACGCCTACTACAATTCGCTAGTGGTGATCGATGCCGACGGCTCGGTGCTGGAGACCTACCGCAAGACCCACATCCCCAACGGTCCGGCCTATCAGGAAAAGCAGTACTTCACCCCGGGCGATACCGGTTTCAAGGTGTGGGACACCCGTTACGCCCGGATCGGCGTAGGCATCTGCTGGGACCAATGGTTTCCGGAAACGGCGCGCAGCCTGGCGCTGCAAGGCGCGGAACTGATCTTTTTCCCGACCGCGATCGGCTCTGAGCCGGATTATCCGGCCATCGACAGCCAGCCGCACTGGACGCGCACCCAGCAAGGACACGCGGCGGCCAATCTGACCCCGGTGATCGCCTCCAACCGCATCGGCACCGAGTCGAGCCTGCTGCATCCGGACTATCGGATGACGTTCTACGGCTCGTCGTTCATCGCCGACGAAACCGGCGAACTGGTGCAACAGGCGGATAAAACCAGCGAATGCGTGCTGGTGCATACCTTCGACTTGGATGCCGTGCGCCAGCGCCGCGTGGCGTGGGGTGTATTCCGCGACCGCCGGCCGCAAATGTACGATGTGCTGAAAACTTCCGATGGCATTCACCAAGCGGTATGAGGACACGATGAACACGACGACATTGAATACCTTGCCCAGCGCCGATGGCTTCCACATGCCGGCCGAGTGGGCGCCGCAGCAAGCGGTATGGATGATTTGGCCGTATCGGCCCGATAACTGGCGCCAACACGGCAAGCCGGCGCAGCAGACCTTCGCCGCCGTGGCCAAGGCGATCGCCGCCGCCACGCCGGTGTTCATGGCGGTGCCGGCCGCGCACATGGCGCAGGCCAAGAAGGCGATGCCGGCTGAAGTCACCTTGGTGGAGATGGAGAGCGACGATTGCTGGATGCGCGACAGCGGGCCGACCATGGTGCGCGACGCCAACGGCGCGCTGCGCGGCGTCGACTGGCAATTCAACGCCTGGGGCGGTTTCAAGGGCGGGCTGTACGCGCCCTGGGATCAGGACAGCGCCGTTGCCGGCCAAGTGCTCGGCAAGCACGGCTTCGCGCGTTACACGGCGCCGCTGGTGCTGGAAGGCGGGTCGATTCACGTCGACGGCGAAGGCACGCTGATGACCACCGCCGAATGCCTGCTCAATGAGAACCGCAACCCGGAACTCAACCAGGCGCAAATCGAGGCGCTGCTCTCGGACTATCTGGGCGTGACGCACTTCATCTGGCTGCCGGAAGGCGTTTTCATGGATGAGACCGATGGTCACATCGACAACATGTGCTGTTTCGCCCGTCCGGGCGAGGTCGTGCTGCACTGGGTCGACGACGAAAACGATCCGCAGTACGCACGCTCGCAAGCGGCATTCGAGGCGCTGACCCAGGCGCGCGACGCCAAGGGCCGCGCGCTCAAAATCCACAAAATGCCCGCGCCGGGGCCGCTATACTACAGCGCAGAGGAAACCGCCGAGGTCGAAGCCAGCGGGCATGCCGTGCCGCGGCAAGCGGGAGAGCGCATGGCGGCTTCCTATGTCAATTTTCTGATCAGCAACCGGCAGGTGATTTTCCCGCTGTTGGACGCGCGCACCGACGCGGACGCGGCGAAACGGCTGCAGGACATTTTCCCCGACTATCGCATCGTCGGCGTGCCGGCGCGCGAGATCCTTCTCGGCGGGGGCAACATCCACTGCATCACCCAGCAGATCCCGACCGGCGTCTAACACCGGCTGAAATAGTGGCGCGGCAACAGCCGCGCCGCTTCCCTTCCCTCTGACAGGACACCATCATGACTACCCCCATCATGCCGATCAATGTCGGAAATACTGGCTTCATGCTGTTATGCGCCAGCCTGGTGATGTTGATGACCCCGGGCTTGGCATTCTTCTACGGCGGTCTGGTCGGCCGCAAAAACGTGCTGACCATCATGGCGCAGAGCTTCATGTCGCTCGGCTGGACC
>NZ_JAFAND010000108.1 GCF_019232825.1 Paludibacterium sp.
ACCTTGGTTAGCCGGAGGATTAAATACGATAATAGGAGCAAATTTATAGCCAGTACCGCCAGATGTAATAGTTACTATGGTGTTAATAGAACCACCAACAATAGCATTCCACAATGAACCACCAGCACTTGGGGTAATAGTCAAACCTGTATTACCCGCAGTTGTAATACCATTCTGAATCGTTACTGCATTGCCTTGATAGTTATAGCCATAGAAACCATTCGTATAGCCAGAACCTACGTTAGTCAATACAGCGCCAACAGGACAGCCAGTAGTATTAGACAGACGATAGTTTGTACCATCAGAAGAGATAGTCAAACCTTCTAATGCGATAGGAGCATAAGAACGCCATACCAATAGAACCGGATCAAATGTCTGTAGATCGGTAAATGGGCCAGCATCTACATTAAATTGTCCAGTGGATATAAATCCAGTCGGAGCATTCGGGCCTGTAGGAGGCTGTTGCCATGTACCAATTACACCTTGACCAGCCGGAAGCAAAAACGATTGCCCCGGAGCCAATGCGCCAGAAATAACGGGGTTGGTAAGAAGTTGACCAAAGCCCCCAATCTTTTGCATACCCATGATTATTCTCCTTACAAAGTAACGTAGGTAAAGTTGCTAACCCGCGTATTCGCTTTCGGCTTGACACAAACCAATTCCATCAATGCCAGAACGATACCAAGATAACCGATTTGATAGTTCGGGATGGTGGATTGGAAGCCGGAGAATGTAAAGGCTGCATTTTCGTGAATATACATGGCAACGTAATTGGAGTTAACCAAATACAGAATACCTTCCGGGCAATATGGGTCACAATAGATAGGAACACCTGCAACCATCAGAGCGCGAAACGCAGAACGAGGGCCATTAGATTCACTATCAAATGCAGAACCGGGGGATACGTTAAAAACTTCTTGGCCAAGGAAATCATTAGCCAGTGTTTGCCAAGTACCAACACCCATCAGACCAAACGAGGGGAGTTCACCACAGTTCTTGAACGTACCCGAAATATATTGCATAACCAATGCACGAGTCGGGTTCGTAGCACCGGCATTATAGACTTTACTTTTCCAAAATGCATTGGAGGTACGGGAAATACCACCATAAGTTGCAAGGTTAGTGGAGTCGTCAATAGCTCCGGGAAGACCAATCAATTGTTGGTTGTTACCGGTGTTATTATACAGTGCAGTACCAATAGCATCACAAGCATTATTCGTAGCATCATTCATACGAGCTTCGATGAGAGGAATAATAGCATGATCTTTTTGAACTGCATATTCCATACCTTGGAACGGAATAGGAACAACCAATGCCTTCAAGTTATATTCAGCATTCTGAATACCTTGTTGAACCGAAGGTTGGTTGAAAGTGCCGGAATAATCAGTCCATTGACTATTCACAAAGCTTGCCCCTTGAACCGGAACAGTTACGCTAGATACACCACCGGAAGCCGGTTGAGCATTTGCGATTGCAGCCGCTACAAAAGGAGAGCAGTTATAAATCTGAACAATCATTTTCGGTACAAATGCGCGACGGGTTACGTATTGTACTTCCGTCCCGGCTGCACCTGATGGCATAATACCTGTGCCGAGTTGGGGCATTTTAATTTCCTTTAAAAGATGTTGGGGAGATTAACTGTTAATCTCATCCCATGCTTTATATGCTTCTTCACGAGCAATATTATTAAGCTTGGATTTATCACCAACACCTTTTGACCATATAGCGGCATCAGGCATGGTAATCATCGGTCGATCGGTTGTGCGATTGATAGTAGGAGCAGCAGCCTTTTGTTGATTCACCAAAAATTCAGCGGCTGTTTCATAAGAAGGGATTTGCTTCTCAACCATCAATGTTTCAACCGAACTCATTTGCTCATCGTTCAGTTTAAATTTCGATTGTACATTAGCCCGAGTTTTTTGAAGATTTTCTCGGATATCACGTTCTTGGATTTGTTTTTCCAAGTTCAAACGAGCTTCGCGTTCTTTTTGCAGTTCAGTTTGGAACGAATCTTTAGTTGCAATTTCAGGGATTTGCAAATTTGGATTAGCTTGTTTGGCCAATCGAAGGAACTGTTCCCTCGTTTGCGGATTATTGACCAAACTTTCACCCAAATTTACAATCCCTTGCAATTGTTCCAAACTATATTGATTCAAATCGGCCATCTTCGGTTCCTTTATTATTTAGCACCGCCACCGGGCTTTTGAATACGGATGTTATTACCTGTCATCGTCTTACTGGCATCACCCAAACCACCCAATTCAGCGAAACGAGGCGGGTTGATAATTCTCCCATTCTCGCGCTTGTTATCAGTAGGCCGACGCATACCAGTAGAAGAAGGTTTGAAGATTTCGGACATATCTTTAACCACCTTTCATGAGTTGAGAAATAGCTTGCATTGCGTCATTAGATGGAGGTTGTTGAACTCCGGCACCTTGACCCTGTTGCATAGCTTGTTGAATCGGTTGTCCTTTTTGTAGACTAGGTTCATTTCGAACTAAGTCAAGTATTTGAGCCGGGATTAGTTCAATATCTGCTTTACCACCGAATTTGCTGGTGAGGGAATCAAGGACAGAGTGTAAATCCTTGCTTTCATCGCTGTCTGGCCCGTAAGCAACTAATGCTTGACCCAAAACACTCATAGCCAACCGTACTTTAGCATTCCCTACAGCTAGATTACCCTTCTTTACATTCGGTGTTGCCATAGGAGCAGAAGAAGGTGCTTCAGCAGGTTCGGATGTAGTGGATGGGAATTGCTTACCTTCCGTTTGTCCGGAATGCATGTTTAAAATATCGGTCGGAATGTCAGGCATTACAACCTACCTTTCCGATTCTTTGTACCTTTATGTCCACCGCCACGACGTTTCATCGATTCACCATGACGTTTTTGAATGATAAACATAAAGATTATTTCCGCTTTTTGCTACGAGATTTACCAGTAGCTTTACCACCCCGAGCATGACCCGCTGCACCGGCAAGAATCCCAAAATCATTGAATTTAATCATTTCCGTTTCTTCTTTCTGTAACCAGTAGGCTTACCACCTCTAGCACTATGAGCCATTATATATTCCTTAAATGGGAAGAAGGAGAAAGGGATTAACCTCTCTCCTTGTCAGTTTGCGCATTAGGGAGTTACCCGATACAGCTTATTTACGCTTGTGTTTACGACGACGGGCGTTGAGCATTTTAGGCTCCTTTAACTGACAAGGAACTGAGGTGCCTTGTATCACCTTCGGGGAACCTTTCCCCTATTTTGTTTGTTGGTACTTTAAATCTATTCCGAAGCTTGTTCAATCCCTTTTTCTCCTCTTAAATTAGCTGCACCTTGTTGTGCACCGGGAGAAGGGGGACGTCCTTGACCTGCCATACCCATTTGCATCATCTGTTGCTGCATTTGCATTTGTTTCTTCTCATCATCGATTCGGATTTTTAGTTTCCGAACCAATTGTTGTAGACCAGGAGGATCATAGAGACGTAAGAAATCTTCCCTATCAATACATTGAGCTTTCAACAAAACTTGTGCATCCGATTTCTTGTCTTCAATAAAGATAGGGGAAGAAGAATGAGCATCTACCTTGACAATGTAATCAGTTGTGAATTGTTTAGCAACAAACGTCATTGGAGAACCATCAGAGAGTGTTTCATCAGTGAGGTATTTCTTATCACTGAACTCTTGATGTAATCGTAGTACAAGAGTGGCTAGTTGTTCAAGGGCATCTTCAATAATAAGTGAGGCTTGGCGAGGGCGAGAAGAGGATAACCGGGCCATCAGGTCAGCTTGCCCTCGACTTCTCACACCACTTTCCCCCTTACCTTGCATGATGTTATTCACACCTGCAGTTTCGTTGAACATTTCCTCGATCTTTTCAATCTCAGCAAACATATTTGTAGGCATTTTTGGGCTTAAATCTTCTATTTTACCATTAATACCTAAGTCCAAATAACCACCAGCTTTTCTAAGAGCTGCATATTTTTCTTCTCTAATGGGCCCTGATCCACTAGCAGCACGAGGAGGATCAACTTGACGATTCATCATGTCTTTCAATTGAGCAATTCGAAGAGAATGCCAATCTTGGAGAGGAGTTAAACGGGCAGTAAATGATTGTCCCCAGAAATAAAAGGGCAATGGTTCTGGGCAAATTTGTACAAATGGAAGTTTTTTAGGAACAAGGAAGTTTTTCCGATCATAAATTACAATACCGGGATCAGCTAATGTTACGATCTGATAATCTTGTTCATCATCGTTCCAAATATATAACTCATACATCGTAACGCCATCATAATCGATGTCTGGAACATAATCATGGGTAGATGCCATACCACCAACACCACCAGCTACTGAACCGATCATGTTAGGTGTTGATTTACTAATCATCAAACGTTGCAACCCCGAGGGAAAAGAACTATCGGGAGCAGCGGCATTGTTGACAGCTATTTGTTGATCAACAATATCTTTATGTGGATGGGTTTCAATAATCCTTTCCAGTTCACTTTTCGGGATCATGTAGATATGTACGACCGCTTCTTGCCTGTTGAGTTGATTAATATCTTCTCTAAACACACCGAAACAATCAGGTTCGATAGAATAAACCTTAATCCCATCATCCCAGACTATTTTCAAGATCATCGTGTTATAGACATAAGACCATTGAATTGCATCACCAATAATCAAATCAGTATCAGAATCGTGCCATTGGTCGTTTATCTCTTCATTTAGGATTGAGACTTTTCTTAACTCGTCTGGATGGACTGTTGCGCCTAATTGCAAGTTGAACTTTGTCGTCTCGGCGCTGTAAATGAAGCTTTTCAACAATTGAATCGTGGGTTGAATCTTGTTGAATGGGGCTTGTGTCCCCTCCTCTGTTCCAAACAGGTAATAGTTTCGGAGCCGGCGATATGCTGGTATCCGGTTGTTTTGACTGACTAGGCATTGCTGGAGGACTCGTTGATAGAATTGAATCCGTTGCATTGGGTCGTTCGGAATCTTCATTTCTTTCTCTCTTTGGGATTAAACGAAACATGTTAAGGTTAAGATTTCATGACCTTTTGACGGTCTTGTTTGTCAGATGCAAGTATTTTTACGTCCGCTGCCGGAACAACACGTTTGTCAATTCCGCTTGTTCTAGCTGCCAATCTCATACCCATGTTATCAACTTGAACTGTTTTTCCTGATTCGGTTTGGAATGTTTCATATCCAGCACCATTAGCTGTTGCTTGTTTGAACATATCAACACCACCGACAGCGTCCATTCCCCATTTACAATCATCAGCAGCGGATTTGGCTGCTTGTCCATCTTGATTGTTAATGTCACTTAATTTATATGCACGAGCTAAATCATTGAAACTATTATCAGTATAAGTTGTAGCTTCATGTCGAATAGAAGGAGGGGTTAAAAATACCCTTTT
Organism: Paludibacterium sp.; assembly: GCF_019232825.1. Taxonomy (GTDB): domain Bacteria; phylum Pseudomonadota; class Gammaproteobacteria; order Burkholderiales; family Chromobacteriaceae; genus Paludibacterium. The sequence goes on from NZ_JAFAND010000108.1 coordinate 5,408, forward strand.
TACATTTTCGCTTGCACATCCCAGACAAGGACAAATTGGGTGTGTTGATTCAAATGTACCATGTTTAGCACATTCCCATTCTTTAATAACCATTATTCATCTCCTAAAGTATATTCAATTGAGCCGTTAATCATATTTACTTGCATTTGAGGTTTCTTTATCTCACCTCGAGGCACTGGATACATGGGACGATGGATTCTCCAACCATCACCTTTACGAAACGTAAATACAATCTCACCGGCATCGTATTGGTTGAAAAATTGACTTAACCTTAGCTGAGTTTCTTGGCTCATTAAACCAACTGTTGCTTGATATATACGATAATTATTATAGTGCAGGAATTGTTTGAGGGCAGAGATGGTCAATCCCTCACCCTCAGCTGGTCTAACTCCTCTTCCCAATTCCAACTCACTCAACCTTTTCGCAATCTCTTGTTTGCTCATAATCATAACAGATTTAGTCATCGAGAGGATTCCTTAAAGCATTTTCTATCATTGCTCTTGTTAACAATGATCCGAGAGTGGCGGTCTTTCCGTACTCTTTTTCCTTTTGGCAAAGTTCCCATGTTACACCTTGTTGTATCAATCCATTCATTACAAAATCATTCCAAGCTATGACCGATAGTCCAGCGCCCATGACTCTATCATCTTTAGCTGTCCCCTCTCCATTGATTGAACCTCCGTCACGGACAATTGTACGCATCTCTTTGAGCAATTCACATGAACGGATGACGAGAAATCCTCTTTCGTAATAATCTCGATATGTATTAAACAATCTTTCCTTCTCACGTTGATTTGTCTGCCATTGAAAGGCGTAAGCTGAAGAAATAGAATCTTGTCGCTTGTAGAAATAATGTCTAACGCTTCCAACAATGTCATATATGTCTGCTGGATGATTGGGTGCTCCCCCCATCTGCGCCAGATTACGCAATTCATTAAACACCGCCTGTCCGGGGCCTGTTATTTCTAGGTTCAATAGAGCGCCACCATACTCTCCACAAAGATGTGCCAGAACCCAAGCAAACTGATAAGTATTACAATCAGTAGAACAATATTCCGCAACTTGTTCGACTCTGTCAGCATAGCATTTCCATACAGAAGCAACGAATCTATCAGCCCAATCAGAAGACCCATAAGCAGGATCAGCACCAATAACATAAATATGCTCACCGGGTTCATAGCCTTCCCAAATAGTGAGATCAGCATTCTCTTCATTCGTTTCGTAGAAGGATGTGAACTCAAAATACTGACCCATTTGGTAGCAGTAATATCTTCCTTCCAAGTCTTTAATCTGTTTGAAATCCTTTGAAATATGGGCAGAAGAAAAGAATTTGGAACCTGTGAGTTGAAAGGCATAATCTTCGGTTGGTGGGAATTCTTGATACATCCGAAGTTCATCTCCTTTCATCTTTTCTTCTAGCGTATATCTCCACCATGCTATTTGTTCGGAGGTAATGTCGAAATCATATAGCTCTTTGATTTCTTCAACCCAAACCTTCTCATCTGTAGTCAAATATCCATCCCAATAGATAGCATATTCGGCACTATCTTTGTGTTTAGAATACATTTCATTGCGCCACCAGCCAACAAAAATTGCGCGTTGAAAATCTGATCTCTTGGCTTCTTCCCACATCTCGGGTAATGGATTATCATATCCCCTAGCTGTACTTTCAAAAATATACAAACGATGGGGGTTTTCTTCCGCAAATGTAGCCATCAAGTTAGCTACAGCATCTTCATCCCCCCAGCTAGACATTTCTGTAGCGTGACAGAAATTAATAGCATGACCAGTACCCATTTCACTACTTTTCTTCTTTGTCCCCGCAACAATGAATGCTAATCTACTATCATTAGTCAACACCATCT
>NZ_JAFAND010000117.1 GCF_019232825.1 Paludibacterium sp.
TGCGGCATCCGCCGCAAACAGGCGCGGGCCTTGAGGTGACCAGACCCCAAGACCCGCTAACCAAACCAACTACCCAGGAGTAGTCGATATGGCTGTTGTCCATGGTAATGCAGTTTCCGCCCCCTATTCAAACCAGCGTCTCCGCCAGCAGCAGTTACTTTCCTTGATCGCGGTGTTGTGCGAACCGCGCCAAAACCGTTCCAGCACAGACATGCGCCGGCTGATCGTCGACAGCCGTCTGAACTGGTCGGTGGCGCCGGTCGACGCCACCACGTCATGGCTCTATCTGCCGCAAGCGGTGCGGGCGAGAGAGATTGCGGGCTGCTTAGTGCTCACCGCCGATTAAGGCGATAACCGGAGGCGGGGCCGTAGGGCCCCGGACCTGGTCTGCGTCGTTGCCCGAATGAATGTAACGATCTGGGTTTGTATTACTGATAGACAGACACGCGCCAAACCACTGAGCCAAGAGTGCCGCCGCAGACGGTACGTTGGACGATTGTTCCACTTGGCTCACCCCTCTCTGGCAGTTCGTAGCGTCGCGGCATCCATGCATTTGGGCTGGAATCACTGAGCCCGGCCTTTACTTTTTGCAGAATGCTATCTGGGAGTAAATTACCCCCCGTTTCCCCCTACCCCGTCGTCAATACATCAGGGTCAAGCAATGCGCCCAGGAAAGGACGCGCAGCTTGCTTGTCACCCTGCGACTCGGCGGGTAAATAAGCGCAGACAACGGATGCGCTCTGTTCACCCATGATGGCGGCGCCCACTTGCCATTGCTGCCGATCGGCCATTCGCCACAGTTGGAAATACGCCCTGCAGCGCCAGAGGTAAAAACCCGCCAGCAACAGTTCAAGAATGATCATGGCCGTGTCGTTGGTGTTTGACCATGCCAGGGCATTCTTACTGATATCCACGACAGCCAAAACAAAACCGATCATGTACAACACGCCGCGCACCATCGCCTGCCGTGACATCCATTGGCGCATCAGATCGGCCGAAAAGAAGTAGACATTACGCAAAGTAGACGCTTGGTATGGAACAGCAACGCCGAGGAGGTAGGCTTTGTCCAGATTGGGTGTGCTGTCGTAAAGCAGTTTGTTTTGCCCGCTCAAGGAGCTTAAGGACATGGACAGCAGCATGGGTTGCATGCCAATGACCAACAACCAAAGCATGGAGATGTACGAAGCCGTCTGACCAACCGCCATCGCCAACACAAACCCTGCGACAAACACGATTGTTTTGAGCGGCCGTTCCAGGAAGTAGCTGATGAAAGGTGGGGTGTAGTTCATCGCGATGACACTCGTTAAGGTTTCTCGTCACGCCAGAGGCGCTTCTGGATGTTGACATAATATTACGCCTACAGCCATCAAAACAGCATAAAAAGAGGGGACCTATGAGTGCCGCCGGGATGCCAACGCCGAAGGGGATAGGTCGATGCATAATGATATTGTTGAGCCCCGCTCGACGCCATACAGGGGGAGCGTCGCCTATGTACAAAACGCCACACAGACCATTTAATGCAAATTAGATATAACAACTTAGAATATATTAATCGAATAGTAATATTGGATGATTGCGCACCACAAAGTTAGCATGTTGACTTTATAACTAATAACTTTATTTGGTGCGACAATGAGAACTGCAGGATATATTACAGCATTGGCCCTGACGCTGGGCGTTGCGGGCCTGGCCCATGCCGATCAGCTCGATGACATCCAGCGCGATGGCAAAATCACGATTGGTGTTTTTGACAGCAATCCTCCCTTTGGCTTCGTGGACAGACACAGCAATGCGCTGACTGGTTACGACATCGACTTTGCCCGTGAAATTGCCCGCAAGCTGGGCGTGAAGCTGGAATTACAGCCGACTAACCCGGCAAACCGTATCCCGCTGCTGGTCTCGAACAAGGTCAATGTGATCGTGGCCGACTTCACCATTACGCCGGAGCGTGCCCAGCAAGTTGATTTCAGCACACCTTACTTTGTCGGTGGCCAGCAGTTCCTCGCGCCCAAGGGCAAGTTCCCTCACAAGGAAGACCTGGCCAATGCCCGCATCGGTGCGGTAAAGGGCACCACCGAAGAACAAGCTTTGCGCAAGGAGTTCCCGGGCGCCAATGTGCTTTCCTACGATGAGATCTCCCTGGCCCTGGTCGCGCTGCGCAATGGCAATGTCCAGGCCATCACCCAGGATGGCGCCCTGCTGGCCGGCCTGCTGGCCAAGGCGCCGGACAAGTCGCGCTACGCCATCCTGCCGTACACCTTGTCGGTGGAAAACATCGGTATCGCGGTCAACAAAGGGGAGTCCCGCTTACTGGGCAAGATCAACCAGACTCTGGTCGAACTGGAAAAGAACGGCACGGCCGTCAAGATTTACAACAAGTGGTTCGGCAAGGGCAGTGAAACCCCGCTGCCGCGTACCTTCAAGATTGCCATTCAGTAACAAAACAGCCCCGCCTCTCTGGCGGGGCTTCTGGTATCCCCATGATTCAGTTCAAAAAAGTCAGCAAGCAATTTGGCACTGTGCCCGTCCTGCAGGACATTGACCTGCACATTGCCACGGGTGAAGTGGTGGTGATCTGTGGCCCGTCCGGCTCGGGCAAATCGACGCTGATCCGCTCGATCAACCGCCTGGAGGAAATTGACGCCGGCGAGATCCTAGTCGACGGCTTGTCGGTGCACGACCCCTCGCGCAGCCTGAATGCCCTGCGTCGTGAAATCGGCTTTCTGTTCCAGCAGTTCAATCTTTATCCGCATTTGAATGTGCTGGACAACATCACGCTGGCACCGCGACGCCTGGCCGGGCAGTCCCGCGCCGCGGCGGAGGCGCGGGCCGTGGCTTTGCTGGAGCAAGTCGGCCTGAGCGAGAAACAGGCGGCGTTTCCGGCCAATCTGTCGGGAGGACAACAGCAACGCGTGGCCATCGCGCGGGCGCTGGCGCTGTCTCCGCGCATCCTACTGTTTGATGAACCCACTTCGGCGCTTGACCCGGAGATGGTCGGCGAGGTTCTGACCGTGATTCGGCAGCTGGCGCATCAAGGCATCACCCTGGTGGTGGTCACGCATGAAATGGGCTTTGCCCGCGAGGTGGCAGACCGTATCGTTTTCGTCGACAAAGGCCGCATCCTCGAACAAGCGACCCCGGCGGCTTTTTTCCGCCAACCCTCTCATCCGCGCGCCCGTCAGTTCCTGCAGCAACTAACCAGTCCCCTGCACCTGAGCGAGGCCAGCACATGAAGCATTACCACTTCGACTGGTCCGCGGTATGGAGCGGCCAGCCACTGACCTGGCTGCTGCATGGCGTGGGCGTCACCATGTTGCTGACCGTGCTGTCCTGCCTGCTGGCCAGCTTGCTGGCCGTGATATTGCTGGCGCTGCGCTTTGTGCCGTGGCGACCCGCAGGCTGGCTGGCCGCCGGCTGGATTCAGCTGTTCCGCAATACCCCGCTGACCGTGCAGATGTTGTTCTGGTATTTCGGCGCCCTCCCTCTGCTGCCAGAAGGACTGCGCAATGCGCTTGCCAACGGGCCCATCTTGTTGGGCCTGCCCCTGCCCAGCAGCGAGATGCTGACGGCGATATGGAGCCTGGGTCTATTCAGTGCGGCGTTTCTGGCCGAGGATCTGCGTGCGGGCGTCAGGGCCGTGCCCTTTGGCCAATGGGAGACCGTCCGCAGTCAGGGGTTTTCCACTTGGCCGGCCTTGCGGTATGTGATTTTGCCCCAGGCGCTGGCTCATGCCTGGCCACCTATGGTGAATCAGTACCTGAACGTGCTGAAGAACTCTCCGCTGGCGATGTCCATCGCCGTCGCAGAACTCATGTATCAGACCAATCAGATCGAGAGTTTCAACTTCCACGGCATCGAGGCTTATGCCAGTGCCTCGGTCCTGTATCTGCTGATCGGGCTGGCACTCAGTCAGTTGCTGCAACGACTTGGGCCCGCACCGCTTCATGACAAAGGGGTACCCCATGGCCGTTGAGCGGTTTCATTTTCAGGTCATCATCGATAACGCCCACTACCTGCTGGTCGGCAATCTGGCCCAGGGGCAGATCGGCGGGGTATTGCTGACCCTGTTGATCGCGCTGTCTTCCGGTCTGCTGGCGCTGATCATCGGCTTTGTACTGGCCCTGCTCTGCCGGTTTTTCCCGCGCCGTCTGGCGCCCGCACTGGGCACGCTGGGGGAACTCGTGCGTGGCATCCCTTTGCTACTGCTGATTTTCTGGCTCTATTTCCTTCTGCCCATGCTGCTCGGCCGCGGAGCACCGGATACGATCTCGGTCATTGCCGCGCTGGCACTGTTCAATGCCTTTAGTGTCATGCTGACGATCCTGTCGGGCCTGGCTGCCTTGCCCCCGGGCCAAAATGAAGCCGCCATGGCCAGTGGTTTCACGCATTGGCAGCGTCTGCGCTGGGTCCTGCTGCCACAGGCACTGAGTCATATCCTGCCTTCACTGGTCAATCTGTTCGTTGCCCTGATCAAGGATACTTCGCTGGCCTTTGTGGTCAGCGTACCCGAGCTGACCCTGGTCAGTAGCCAGATCAACAACCGCGAGCAGATCTATCCACTGGAAATCTTTCTCACTGCCGGGGCGATTTATTTTGCGTTGTGCAGCAGCCTAACCTGGGCAGCACACCAGTTGGAGAATCGGTTGGCCAGACGTCAGCTATCCATTGTCTGAACGGATACCTTCCTCAGGCAGCGCCAAATAAAAAGCCGGCACATGGTGTGCCGGCTTTCAGCTTGCTGACAACCCCATCTCCGCGAAGCGGAGGCCCCCTTGCAGGGCAAGGGCGGGGGGATGGGGATTCGATGGACAGGCTGCGAAATCAGCAAGCTGCCTCCGAGGACCGGCTTTGCCGGGCCCTCCGGAACCACCGCAAACCACTAAGTCAACAGCCTGAAAGCCGGCACATGGCGTGCCGGCTTTGTCTCTTCATCAACGTTATCGTCTTGCCGAAGCCAGACGACCCACCACCTCGACCAGCTTGTCGACCTCTTCGCAGGTGTTGTAGAACGCCAGCGAAGGCCGTACGGTGGCCTCCAGACCGAAACGACGCAAAATCGGCTGAGCGCAGTGGTGACCGGAACGCACGGCGATTCCCTCCTGGTTGAGTGCCTGGCCGACCTGCTCCGGGGCATACCCTTCCAGCACAAAGGACAGCACGCTGGTCTTTTCCCGCGCCGTGCCGATCAGCCTCAGACCGCGAATGGACTGCAGCCCGGCCGTGGCATACTCCAGCAAGCCATGCTCATAGGCAGCAATCGCTTCCAGACCGAGACCACTGACATAGTCCAGAGCCGCACCCAATCCAATGGCATCGGCAATATTACCGGTTCCCGCCTCGAAACGATTGGGAGGCGGCTGAAACAGCGTCCGCTCGAAGGTGACGTCGGCGATCATATTTCCCCCGCCCTGCCAGGGCGGCATCTCGTCCAGCAGGGCCTTCTTGCCGTACACCACCCCGATGCCGGTCGGGGCAAACACCTTGTGCCCGGAAAAGACGAAGAAGTCGGCATCCAGCACTGCCACATTGACCCGCAGGTGTGACACCGATTGCGCGCCATCGATCAGCACGCGCGCCCCGGCGGCATGCGCCATGGCGATGACCTCGGCAACCGGGGTCACCGTTCCCAGTGCATTGGATACCTGTGTCAATGCCACCAGACGAGTACGCTCGTTCAGCAACTGCCGCAGACCATCCAGCCGGATCTGGCCATCGTCATCGACTGGAATCACCTTCAGACTCGCCCCGACCTGCTGGGCAAGCTGCTGCCAGGGGACGATGTTGGCGTGATGTTCCAGGTGTGACACAACAATCTCGTCACCGGCGCGAATGTTCTGCCGCCCCCAGGTCGACGCCACCAGATTGATCGCCTCTGTCGCGCCCCGCACGAAAATGATCTCCTCCGCACTGGCAGCGCCAATAAAATGCGCCACCTTGTCCCGTGCAGCCTCGTAAGCCTCGGTCGCACGCGCTGCCATTTCATGCGCAGCCCGGTGGATATTCGAGTTTTCGTGTTGGTAGAAATACGCCAGACGATCAATCACCGCCTGCGGTTTCTGGGTGGTTGCCGCGTTATCCAGCCACACCAGCGGCTTGCCGTTGACCCGTTCGGCCAACAGCGGGAAATCACGCCGAATGGCGTGGATATCCAGCCCGTGCTTAGGCGCAGAGGCCAACTGCGGCGTCAGACCCTCGCGTCCCGGATGCGACCAGTCCTCGACAAAATAATAGCCGCCTGGCGCTGTCGGTTCGGGCGGAGCTAGCACCGCCGGACGTGCGGGTTCCAGCAGCAGTTCACGCAATGCGGCCTCTCCCGGCAAACCGAAAGACTCGGCCGTTACCCGATCATCGACCACGATGCCACGCTCCTGACGCTCAGCGAGGAAGTAATAGTCGGAAGGGGAACGGGGCGTCGCCTGACTGACGGAGGGAGAAAGGTGCTCTCCCGCGCGCGGCGCGTCCGGGCTGGCGCGCGCGGCCGCGTCGGCAGTGGCAGTCTCTCCGGGTAGCGCCGAGAAAAACTGGTTGGCCAGTCGGGCTAGCTCAGCCAGGTCCGGCAGCCCCGTCGGAGAGGACTCACTTGTAAGTGTCTGGATAGTCATGGTATTTGCCTATCTCGACGTCTTCGAGCACCGCCAGGGAATCTTCTGTCAGCACCGCCAGCGAGCAATACAGCGAGATCAGATAGGAGGCGATGGCATTGCGATTGATACCCATGAATCGGACAGACAGCCCCGGGCTTTGCTCGCCGGCCACGCCCGGTTGATACAAGCCGATCACACCCTGGCGTTTCTGCCCCACCCGCAACAGCAGAATGCTGGTCTTGCCATCGTTGATCGGCACTTTGTCGGACGGAATCAGCGGTACGCCGCGCCAGGTGATGAATTGCGAGCCAAACAGGCTGACGGTGGGTGGCGGCACGCCGCGGCGGGTGCACTCACGACCGAAGGCAGCGATGGCCAGCGGGTGGGCAAGGAAAAAGCCCGGTTCTTTCCAGACCTTGACCAACAGTTCGTCCAGGTCATCAGGCGTTGGCGCGCCAGTCAACGTCGAGATACGCTGCGCGTCGTCCACATTGGCCAGCAAGCCGTATTCCGGATTATTGATCAGTTCGTTTTCCTGGCGCTCCTTGATGATCTCGATGGTCAGACGCAGCTGCTCTTTGATCTGGTCGTGCGGGCTGCTGTAGAGATCGGAAACGCGGGTATGAACATCCAACACCGTCGTGACCGCGTTAAGGAACAACTCGCGTGGCTGATCCTCATAATCGACGAAGGTTTGCGGCAGTTCTGCTTCGTCGCGATGCGAGCATGCCACCTGGATTTCAGAAGCATTCTTCACCCGGTTGAGGCGGAAGATACCCGCTTCTACCGGCACCCACTGCAACAAAAGTGTCAGCCAGCGCGGGCTAATGCGCGACAGCTGGGGAACCGTTTTGGTGGTATTGGCAAGCTGCCTCGCGGCGTTATCACTGAGGGCCTGCTGAGCTTCCTGATACTGACTCATAATTGACTCCTGCACTTGTGATAATCATGGTGATCATGGCCAGTCTGTGCATGATCTGAAAACAGCAGAACGACTACTCCCTGGGTAAATGGGGACTGGCTCCTTCGATATCGTGGTCAGACCGGATGATATGGCTGCCCGGCGCCACACTGTGCGTCAGACGGACATTGCTGCCGATACTGGACCCCTGACCGATGGTGATGCGGCCAAGCACCGTCGCGCCGGCGTAAATCACCACCCCGTCTTCTACCACCGGATGGCGAGGCAACCCCTTGACCAGCTCTCCGGTTTCATTCACTGAGAAGCGCTTGGTACCGAGAATCACGCCCTGGTACATGCGCACATTGCGACCAATGATGGCGGTCTCACCAATCACCACACCGGTGCCATGATCAATAAAAAAACCGGGGCCGATGGTGGCCCCGGGATGGATATCGATACCGGTCAGACTATGAGCAATTTCGGTGATGATGCGGGCAACCAGCGGCGCACCCAGCCGATATAGCTGGTGGGCCAGCCGGTGATGAATGATGGCCAGAAACCCCGGATAGCACAGCAACACTTCATCAATGCTGTGCGCCGCAGGGTCCCCCTGATAAGCCGCCAGCGCATCTGCATCCAGCAGGGCCTTGAGCGCGGGAATCTGGCGGGCAAACTGGCCTACCAGTTGCCTGGCCGTCGGGTCTGGCTGACCCGCAGCCCCGGCAGTCAGGCGCCCGGCCAGCTCTCGGCCAACCTGCTCGCTTAAGCGATCCAGCACACTCGGCAAGGTCAGCGCCACATGCAGGTCCACCTCGTCCGCCGACAGTCCGGCCGGCCCCAGCCAGAGCGGAAACATCACGCCGGCCAGATCGCGCACCAGTGTCTGCAATACCTCTCGGGACGGATAAACCCGCGGTGCCTGTTGCGCAGAATGGGCGGCACACCAGGCCTGACGGGAAGTGCGCAACTCAGCCAGGACCTCATCCAGAGGCCAATGATCCTGAACCGGAAACTGACTCTGAATGATCCCTTGCATTGATCGCCCTCAGTCTTGAATCCAGGGTAAATGCCAGTGGCGCCAGCCACCCAGCGCACCGCGTTGCTGGTGCTCGTCCAGATCGCCCTCGAAGCCTTCGGTCACGTTGTAGACCTGGCCAAACCCGGCCTTGGTCGCAGCGGCAGCCGCGGCATGTGAACGTTTGCCACTGCGGCACAGCAGCACCAGCGGTTCATTTTTACTACCGGCCTTGCTTTCCAGCTCACGCAAAAAGCGCGGGTTGGTCGACAGACTGCTGCCAATTTGCCATGGCACATTGCTCACGCCCGGAACCCGGCCGACATAACGCAACTCTTCAGGCGTTCGCACATCAATCAGCACGACGGCCCCCTGTTCGAACAACGACCAGGCCTCCTGTGGCGTCAAACTGCCGGCATAGGGCAGCCCATCCGCCTGCCCGCGTTGTCGGGCCTGCTGCAAAAGTTGTACTGCTTCGCTCACGATATCGGTCTCGCCCGGATCGATGGGCAAGTCGGGGGAAACCCGCGAAGGGTTTCCGGAAAGAGAGATCTGGGCCATGTCTGCTCCTGTGCTTATCCACGTTGGCAAGAAGACTATAGCCGAGGCCTAATAGACCGTGAACGAATCAAAAATGCATTACTTAGCACCAATAGAGATATAAAACCTTGAAGAAGCAACCAATAATATGCCAAATATATATCGCACACAACGCTAGACTGAGATGGATTAGTGTTGAACTGAATCACCCCTTTTTCCTAAGCACAGGTCGTGTCTGGATTTCTGTGTAAACCCGCCGTGCAAGAGCCATGTCTCGATCGGCAGCTCTGGCCGAATAACAGACCCTCGCTCCAGCCCAAAATCACGCGATCAAACACTCCCCTCACGCTCAATCACCAAAATCCGCGCTTCGCCGCGCGGATGCGCGACATGCTCGCAACCCACCCCGGCGTAAAACACATCACCCACTTCCAGCGTCACGACTTGCTCGATACCAGACTCGCGATAATGCATGTCGACCGTGCCGTCGAGCACCGCAAACACCTCGTCGCCATCGTTGACGTGCCATTTGTACGGTTGGTCGGTCCAGTGCAGGCGGGTCGTGGTCCCGTTCATGTTGGCGATATCGACAGCGCCCCAGGCGCGCGCGGCGGTGAAATCCTTGCTGCGAATAACCTTCATGGATGGTCGCTCGTGAAGTGGTGGTGGATTCAGCGATGTTTGGCAGCCCTTCGCGTCGTCAACGTCAGGCTAAGAACCTCTAACAGAACACATTTCGCGGTTGGGTAGCGTGCGTTCGCGAAGCAACGCACGGCCTGTGGGCTCGCGCAAGACGTGCATTGCCTGCGGCGAATGCACACTACAAAACCTGAGCGGATGCCGGTCAGGCGCATGGTATGCATGAGGCGCTGCTGTTGGGATGGCTAACGAAGCGCCCCACCATCAATCTTCTTGGCGAGGGATGGCGGGTTGTCGCTTCGCGCCGAACCCGCCCTACAAAACTGGCATCCCCCACGTTGCCAAGCCGAGAAATCGTCACCGGTTCCTCGGCGCCGGCCAGGGAGGATGTCAGTCAATGCATTACAGCGAAGGCATCGTGTAGCCTTCGATTTTGGCGGCATTAACCAGGCTGCTCAGGTACTGATGCATCATTTTGCTGCCCGCCATCTTGGTCAGGTATTGCTGCAACTGTTCCTTGACGTCATCAAAACTGATCTGTTCGCCCGCGTGGCGCTCGTTGACCTGGATGATGTGGAACCCGAACTGGGTCTGAACGAGCTGCGGGTTGATCTGGCCGGCATCGGTGCTGAAAACGGCCTGTTCAAATTCCGGAACCATTTGGCCACGGCCAAAGCGGCCAAGGTTGCCGCCCTGTTTGCCCGACGGGCAGGAGGAATGCTGTTCAGCCAGCGAGGCGAACAGCGACGGTCGGGCTTGGACTTCGCTCAGCACGCCTTCGGCCTTGGACTTGGTCAGCATGTTGGACAGCTCGTCGCCGCCGGTCAGCGGGAACAGGATGTGGCTGGCCACGGCGGATTCGCCGCTGTTGAACCGTTCCGGATATTGCTCGTAAAACGCGCGGCAGGTGGCTTCATCCACCGGCTCGACTTGAATTTCCTTTTCCATCAGCGCGCCAATGGCTTCGCTGACATTGCTGGTGTCTAGACCTTCGGCACGGGCCTTTTGCAGCAACAGTTCACGCAGGATCAGTTCCTGGATGATGGCCTCGCGCGGCTCGGGGGCCTCGGCATTGTGGTTCTGCTCAGCCTGGATCATCTCTTCGGTGATTTCGACGCCGTTAACGAGAATGGACATGTGATTTTCCTGAATGAAAGGTTGGTACGCTGCAAGGGTACACGGCGTGTTGAATGAACGGAATAAATGAAGCCAATGCGGCGAATGTCAAGAGGGCGGGGGCGATGCAGCACAAGGTTTCATTTATGCAAGAATCCAGATCACGGTGTGGATCTGCGCTTAACCCACACCTCAAAACCCTCGCCCTACCCTTACGCCCCGCCCTGCTTTTTGGGGAGTTCGGGGTTCATCACGTCCCATGTCGCGGCGCTGGCGACGTGAAAATCCAGCATGGGCACGTAGCGCGCGCTGTCGTTGAGCGTGCCGGCCTTGATGCCCAGCAGGCCGGGAAGGTGGCTGAATTTGGCGAACAACTGCGAGCCGCAATGTGGGCAGAAACCTCTGCTGTGGGTATTGCCGCTATCGGCCGTTGAGGCGAAATACTTGGCCTCGCCGGAAATCACCACGTCTTTTTCCGGGAAAACCATGGCGGGCACAAACGCGCTGCCCGACGTTCTTTGGCAGTCTTTGCAGTGGCAATTCCCCGCAAAGACCGGGTCGACATCGACCGAATAGTGGATGCCGCCACAAAGGCACTGGCCAGCGTATTTTGAACGCACAGATTGCTCCGCGAGGGATGATGACGGCGTCAGCCTGCCAGCAAATTGGCCAATTCGTCCACCGCTTCCGCCCATTCGGCGTCGTCATCCAGCGCCTGTTTCAAGAAGGCGGACTGGGCGGCGGTCCAAAATGGCGCGTCGTGGATGCGCGTTTCGCGCGGCAGTGGGTGGCTGACGATGAAGGCGCGGATGGCGCCGATTTCAGCAGGCAGGCCCAGTTGGCTGAACAGGCTGGGCAGATCGTGGCGGCTGGTATCCATGGATCACACTCCGAGGGTATCCAGTCCAGCATAGACCGCGTCGCGCCCAGCCTACAAACCGTCAGGCGTAGGTGTCCACCCCAGTGGTGCCGGTGGTGCCGCCCGTGTCCGACGTGGCGGCCGTGCTGGTGGCGGTGCCGGCGTCGTTTTGATTATTGGCATTGGCGGTGGCATGAGTGCCCGTTTTGCCGCTTTGTGTCCGTTGGGTTTTCTTGCGTTGGCTTTGTTGTGCCTTTTGTTGCTGCAATTGGCTCAATTGCTTGTTCAACGCTTCGATCTGCTTTTTGATTTGCTGCAGCTGTTTCTCCAGCGTGGTTTTATCCGTCGCGCTGCTGCTGCTCGTGCTGCTACTACTGGAGGCGTTGATCTCTTGCGTCAGCGTGATTTCCGACGACTGCAACGTGCTGATCTGGCTTTGTATCGCCTGAATTTGCGCGTCGAGCGCGCTGCTGTTGTTGCTGCTGCCAGTCGATGCGCTCACGGTTTGGATATTCATGACCTGCTCCTTTTTGATCGATGACTCTCCTTTCATCGGCGGTGCAAATCATTTCTATGGTGACTTTACCTATTTTTACCATGAGAACAGCCGAAGAAAGGCCTGACATCTCCTAGGCATCGCTGTCAGCCAGAATTTGTTTCGTTTATTTCGCTTGTTTCGCTTATTTCGTTTATCTATACTCGCAACGTAATGAAGAAATGCCATACATGGCACCGCACCAGCACCACGAAAGGCTAGCCCCAATGAACGGATGCGGGACAACGCAATCGAAGACACACCGAGACGAGATAATGAACATGACAGTCAAACCCGACCTGCCGACAGAGGCCGAAGTAACCCTAGCCAAGGAAAGTAGCCGCCTACTTTCTCTGTATCTCAGCAGCCAGGAAGAAGCTCAGTCAATTCGGGTCATCGATCAAGCAGGAGAGCATGAAGCAGTACAAGTGCCGACAGCCGCCTATCGCCTGCTGATCGATATCCTGGCACAGATGGCTCAAGGTAATGCGGTAAGCCTTATCCCCGTTCATGCTGAGCTGACAACCCAAGAGGCGGCCGACATGCTCAATGTTTCACGTCCGTATCTGGTCAAATTGCTGGATGGTGGGGACATTCCCTTTCACAAGGTGGGAACGCACCGGCGCGTGTGTTACCAAGATCTAGCGCAGTACAAAAACCGGATCGATACGGAGCGATTGAAAGCCTTAGAGGAGCTGTCGGCCCAAGCACAAGAATTGAATATGGGCTATTAAATGACCAGTTTCTCGGCGGTGTACGACGCATGTGTCCTTTACCCTGCGCCCTTACGCGACCTGTTGATGCATCTGGCAATGACAGATTTATACCGAGCAAAGTGGACCGAACGGATACACGATGTGTGGATCAGGAATGTACTACTACACCGCCAAGATCTGACCACTGCGCAATTGCAACGCACTCGCACACTCACTCAGTCTGAATGGGCAAGAGCCTTCTAATGACACAAACACGAGTGTGGTATCGCTTTGCATTCTGTTGCACCCATTCCCACTTTTGCTATTCCAATAAACAAAACCCCAAACCCAGCCAAGGGTTTGGGGTTTTGCTTTACCAGGCAAAACGGCTCAGGACCCGCCGCCGCCCAGCACCTTGAACAAGGTGACGCGATTGCTCTCCTGCGACAGCTTCAGCGTAATCAGCTTCTGTTGCGCAGCATAGAGCGAGCGTTGCGAATCCAGCAGCGACAGGTAGCCGTCGATGCCCGCTTGGTAGCGCGCGTTCGACAGTTTGTAGCTGTTGGCGTTGGCGTCGGTCAGCCGTTGTTGCGCCGACAATTGCTCGCCCATGTTGGCGCGCACCGCCATGGCGTCGGCCGCTTCGCGGAACGCGGTCTGGATATCCTTCTGGTACTGCGCCACGTTGATGTCGCGCGTTACCTTGGCCGCGTCCAACGACGCCATCAGCGCGCCGCCGTTGAAGATCGGCAAGCTGATCTGCGGCACGAAGCTCCAAGTGCCGTTGCCGCCCTTGAACAACCGTCCCATGTCGTTGCTGGCGGAGCCGGCATTGGCGGTCAGCGTGATGCTGGGGAAGAACGCGGCGCGGGCGGCGCCGATATCGGCGTTGGCGGCCTTGAGCGCGTGCTCGTCGGCGCGCAGGTCGGGCCGCGCCAGCAGCACGTCGGACGACAGTCCGGACGGCAGCTCGGACAGCACCGCCGGGCCGTCGAACAGACCGCTTTGCGGCAGCAGGTTGTCGGCCAGCGGCGCGCCGACCAACAGCGTCAGTGCGTTTTGGTCTTGCGCCACCTGGCTGCGATAGCTGGCGGCGTCGACGCGGGCGCTATCGACCGTGGTTTGCGCCTGGCTCACGTCCAGTTGCGAGCCGATGCCGAACTGGAAGCGGCGCGCGATCAGTGCGTACGAGGTCTGCTGGCTGCCCAGGGTGTCCTCGGCCAGCTTCAGCTGTTCCTGGTCGGCGGCCAGCGTCAGCCAGGCGTTGACCACCTCGGCCACCAGGCTGATCTGGGTGGCGTTACGCGTTTCGGCACTCTGCAGGAAGGTCTCCCAAGCGGCGTCCTTCTGGTTCTGCAGTTTGCCGAACAAGTCGATTTCCCAGCTGCTGAAGCCGACGCCGGCGCTATAGCTGTGCGTCACGCGCGGCGTGCCGCCCGAGGTCAGGTCCTGTGCGGTCTGGGCATGCGTGCCGGCCGCGGTGGCGTTGATCGACGGCAGCAGGTCGGCGCGGGTAATGCCGTACTGGGCGCGCGCCTTGTCGATATTGAGCGCGGCGATGCGCAGGTCGCGGTTGTTGGCCAGCGCGGTCTCAACCACTTGCCGCAGGCGGGCGTCGTGGATGAAGGTGCGCCAGTCCAGCGCCAGCCGCTGGGCATCGGTCTGATGGCCATAGTCCGGCAAGGCGGCCGGCACCGGCGCCGCGGGGCGCTGGTAGTCCGGCGCCAACAGCGAGCTGCAGCCGGTCAGCAGGATGGCGGCAAGCGCCAAGGGCAGGATGCGCGGCATCATGCGGTCTCCTTCTCGACGGCCGGGGCCGCCTGTTGGGTCGATTTGCTGAAGAAGCGGCGGATCTGCACGAAGAACAGCGGGATCAAGAAAATCCCCAGCACGGTCGAGGCGAACATGCCGCCCAGCACGCCGGTGCCGATCGCGTGCTGACTGCCCGAGCCGGCGCCGTTGGAGATCGCCAGCGGCAGCACCCCCAGGCCGAAGGCGAGCGAGGTCATCAGGATCGGCCGCAAGCGCATGCGCGCGGCTTCCAGCGTGGCCTCGATCAGGCCGCGGCCCTGCTCTTGCAGCGACTTGGCAAACTCGACGATCAAAATGGCGTTCTTGGTCGATAGGCCGATGGTGGTCAGCAAGCCGACCTGGAAGTACACGTCGTTGGACAGGCCGCGCAGCCACGTGGCCATCAACGCGCCCACCACGCCGAGCGGCACCACCAGCATCACCGAGAACGGCACCGACCAGCTTTCATACAGCGCCGCCAGGCACAAGAACACCACCAGCATCGACAGCGCGTACAGCGAGGTCGCCTGCGAGCCGGCCAGCCGTTCTTGATACGACAGCCCGGTCCACGAGTAGCCGATGCCGGTCGGCAGCTGCGCCGCCAGTTTCTCCATCGTCTGCATCGCCACGCCCGAGCTCAGGCCCGGCGCCGGCTGGCCCATGATCTCGACCGACGGCACGCCGTTGTAGCGCTCCAATCGCGGCGAGGCATAAGTCCAATAAGCGCGCGAGAAGGCGGAGAACGGCACCATGTCGCCATTGCTGTTCTTGACGTACCAGCGCTTCAGGTCGTCCGGCTGCATGCGGAACGGCGCGTCGGCTTGCACGTACACCTTCTTGGTGCGGCCCTTGTCGAGGAAGTCGTTGACGTACGAGCTGCCCCAGGCGGTGGCCAGCACGCTGTTGACGCTGTCCATCGACAAACCTTGCGCGCCGGCGCGTTCCTTGTCGACGTCGAGCTTGTACTGCGGCGTGTCGTCCATGCCGTTGGGGCGCACCGCCATCAAGCCGGGCTCCTTGGCCGCCATCATCAACAGCTGGTTACGCGCCGCCATCAGTTTCTGGTGGCCGAGGCCGCCCTGATCTTGCAACTGGAAGTCGAAACCGGTGGCGTTGCCCAGATCCATCACCGCCGGCGGGGCGAAGGCGAACACCATTGCCTCGCGAATCTGCGAGAACGCCGCCATGGCGCGCCCGGCGATGGCGTCCACCTTCTGGCTGGCCGCCTTACGCTGGTCCCAATCCTTCAGGCTGACGAAGGCGATACCGGTGTTCTGGCCATTACCGGCGAAGCTGAAGCCGGCCACGGTGAAGATCGAGTTGACGTTGGCCTTCTCATCCACCAGGAAGTGGTGTTCCACCTTCTTCAACACGTTGACCGTGCTCTCCTGGGTCGCGCCAGGCGGCAGCGTCACCATGGAAAACAGCACCCCCTGGTCCTCATCCGGCAGGAACGAGGTCGGCAGGCGCACGAACAACAGCGCCATGATGCCGACGATGGCCAGGTAGATCAGCGAGTAGCGCGTGGCGCGCGCCAGCACGCGGCCGACCACGCTCTGGTAGCGCTCGGTGTTGCGCTCGAACATGCGGTTGAACCAGCCGAAGAAACCCTTGTGGTGCTTCTCGTGATCCTTCTCCACCGGCTTGAGCAGCGTCGCGCACAAGGCCGGGGTCAGCACCAGCGCCACCAGCACCGACAGCGCCATGGCCGACACGATGGTGATGGAAAACTGCCGGTAGATCACGCCGGTCGAGCCGCCGAAGAACGCCATCGGCACGAACACCGCCGACAACACCAGGCCAATGCCCACCAGGGCGCTGGTGATCTGCTGCATCGACTTCTTGGTGGCTTCCTTGGGCGGCAGCCCCTCCTCGCTCATCACCCGCTCGACGTTCTCCACCACCACGATGGCGTCGTCGACCAACAGGCCGATCGCCAGCACCATGCCGAACATGGTGAGCGTGTTGATCGAGAAGCCGGCGACCGACAGCACGCCGAAGGTGCCGAGCAGCACCACCGGCACGGCGATGGTCGGAATCAAGGTGGCGCGGAAGTTCTGCAGGAACAGATACATCACCAGGAACACCAGCACGATGGCCTCGGCCAGCGTCTTGACCACTTCGCGGATCGAGATCTTGACGAACGGCGTGGTATCGAACGGATACACGGTCTTCATGCCGCGCGGGTAGAACTTCGCCAGCTCGTCGATGCGGGCTTCCACGCCCTTGGCGGTGGCCAGCGCGTTGGCGCCGGTGGCCAGGGTGATGGCGATACCGGTGGCCGGCTTGCCGTTGAAGCGCGTGGTGTAGTCGTAGCTTTCCGCGCCGCGTTCGATGCGCGCCACGTCCTTCAGGCGCACCGACGAGCCGTCGGTGTTGGTGCGCAGCAGGATGTTGCCGAACTGTTCCGGCGTTTGCAGCAGCGTTTGCGAGGTGACGGTGACGTTGAGCTTCTGGCCCTTCACCGACGGCGTGCCGCCCAGCTGGCCGGCCGACACTTCGGCGTTTTGCGCGGTGATCGCGCTCGAGATATCGGACGGGTTGAGCTTATAGGTGTAGAGCTTGTTCGGGTCGAGCCAAACGCGCATCGCGTACGGCGCGCCGAACAGCTGCACGCTGCCAACGCCGTTGACGCGGCTGATCGGGTCGAGCACGTTGGTCGACACGTAGTCGGCCAGGTCGGTGGCGTTCATCGAGCCGTCTTCCGACACGAAGCCCAGCACCATCAAGAAGCTGGCGTTGGCCTTGTTGACGGTAATGCCCTGTTGCTGCACCACCTGCGGCAGACGCGGCGTGGCCAGCGACAGCTTGTTTTGCACCTGCACCTGGGCGATGTCCGGGTTGGTGCCGGCGTCGAAGGTCAGGTTGATGCTGACGCCGCCGGAGGAATCGCTGGTCGACGACATGTACAGCAGGCCGTCGAGCCCCTTCATGTTTTGCTCGATCACCTGGGTGACGGTGTTTTCAATGGTGCCGGCCGAAGCGCCCGGGTAGGTGGCGCGAATCGACACCTCCGGCGGCGCAATGTTCGGGTACTGCGATACCGGCAAGCCGGTAATCGCCAGCACGCCGGCCAGCATGATGATGATGGCGATCACCCAGGCAAAGATCGGGCGATCAATAAAGAAACGCGCCATGGCTTATTCCCCCGCCTCGGCGCCCTGCGCCGGCACGGCCTTGACCGGCATGCCCGGGCGGATGTACTGCAGCCCGGTGACGATCAAGCGGTCGCCAGCCTTCAGGCCCTCGCTCACCAGCCAGCGGTTGCCGACCGCGCGCGGCGTTTGCACCACGCGCGCTTCGACCTTGTCGCCGGCGCCCACCACCATGGCCACCGCGTCACCCTTCTCGTTGTGGCTGATCGCGTCTTGCGGCACCAGGATCGCCTGTTCGTTCACGCCTTCGATCAGCTTGGCGCGCACGAACATGCCCGGCAGCAGCGCATGTTTCGGATTGGGGAATTCGGCGCGCAGCGTCACCGCGCCCGTGCTCGGGTCGACGGTCACGTCGGTGAACTGCAGCTTGCCTTCCAGCGGATAGGCGCTGCCGTCTTCCAGCACCAGGCGCACGCGCGCGGCGTCTTCGCCGGCGCTCTTGAGCGCGCCGCTGGCCAGCTGCTGCTTCAATTGCAGCAGTTCGCCGCTGGAGCGCGTCACGTCGACGTAGATCGGGTCGAGCGCCTGGATGGTGGTCAGCGCCGTGGTTTGATCGGCGGTCACCAACGCGCCCTCGGTCACCGTCGACTTGCCGATGCGGCCGGAGACCGGCGCCAGCACGCGAGTGTAGCCGAGGTTGATGCGCGCGGTGTCCACCGCCGCCTGGGCTTGCTTATACGCCGACATGGCGTCGTCGTAGTCTTGCTGGCCGACGGCGTTGATGGCGATCAGCTGCTGATAGCGCTCCGCTTTGAGCTTGAGCGAAGCCAGGCTGGCGTCGGCGCTTTGCAGGCTGGCGCGGTAGGTCGCCGGATCGATCTGATACAGCGGCTGGCCGGCCTTGACGTCGGCGCCTTCGGTAAACAGCCGCTTGAGCACGATGCCGCTGACCTGCGGCCGCACTTCGGCCAGGGTGTAGGCGGCCGTGCGGCCGGGTAATTCGGTATCCAGCGACACGCGCTGCGGCGCGATGGTCATCACGCCGACGTTGGCCGCCGCGGCGGCATGCTGTTGGCTCGCCGCTCCTTGGCCGCAGGCGCTTAAGCCGGCGGCCACGAGCAGCGCCAACGCGGCGCCGCGGAATAACGGGAGAGTTCTTTGCATACGAGATCTGATCCAGTGAGTGCTCCACCTGACCAAGGGGGCAGTGCGGCGGAACGTTTTAGTTTTAGAATGAACGCTCAATCTAGTTCGAGCGTTCATTCTATGCTAAAGTCGAACCATTCAGCAACCGGTAAAGTTTGAACAACAGTTTAGCTGTTTACTTTCAGGAAATTCTTAATGGCGCCTAAACCCATCGCGGTAGAACAAGAACGCGCGAGCAAACGCCGCAATCAAGTGCTGGAAGCCGCCGCGCGCTGCTTCCGCCTCTACGGCTTTCACGGCAGCAGTATGGCGCAGCTGGCCAAGGAAGCCGGCATGAGCGTCGGCCACATTTACCATTACTTCGAAAACAAAGAAGCCATCATCGACGCCATCGTGCAGAAGGACTTGGACGAATGGCTGGCGTCGATCCAGCATCTGCTCAACAGCAGCAATATTTTCGAGGACATGCTGGCGCAATTGGACGATCCGATCCGGGACTGGCTCGACCCCGACTACGCCGCGCTGCAAATCGAGATCCTGGCCGAAGCGGCGCGCAACGCCAAGGTGGTCGCCATCGTGCGCGCCTCGCACGACAAGATCCGCGATACGGTAGGCGAGCTGCTGCGCAAAGGCAGCTCCCGGCCGCTGACGCAAACCGAGATCGACAGCAAATTCGACCTGATCGGCGCCCTGTGCGATGGGCTGATGGTGCGCGCCATCCATTCGGGTACGCTGGATCGCGACAATTTGTTGGCGCTGCTGCGCCCAACGATCCGTTTCATCCTGGAGTACTGAGGAGTCAAACATGCAAGGCGATTGGGACCGGCTGCTGGCCGGCGGCATCTTGACCGAGGACATGACCGAGATTCACCGCGACCGCACGCGCGGTCAACGGCTGTTGGCGCGCTTCAATGCCGTGGCCGACGAAGACCGCGACGCGCGCCACGCCGCGGCGGCCGAATTGTTCGCCGCCTGCCCGCCCTCCTGCGTGATCAAGTCGCCGTTTCTGTGCGAGTTCGGCCGCAACATCCGCTTCGGCGAAAACACCTTCGTCAACTTCAACGTCACCATCATCGATCTGGGCGAGGTGGAAATCGGCAGTCATGTGTTGATCGCGCCCAACGTGCAGATCTACACCGCCACCCACCCGCTGGATTTTGCGCCGCGGCGCGACTGGCAGACCACCTGCCGCAAGGTGACGATCGAGGACGACTGCTGGATCGGCGGCGGCGCCATCCTGCTGCCGGGCGTCACCATCGGCGCGCGCAGCATCGTCGGCGCCGGCGCGGTGGTCACCCGCGACGTGCCGCCCGATTCGCTGGCGGTGGGCAATCCCGCACGCGTGTCACGGCGATTGAATCCGGACTAAGAATCTCTAACAAAAGCACCGGCCAGGTTTTGTAGCGTGCATTCGCCGCAGGTAATGCACGTCTTGAGCGGGTCCTAAGGCCGTGCGTTGCTTCGCGAACGCACGCTACCCAACTGCGAAAGGCATCCGCCCAGGTTTTGTAGCGTGCATTCGCCGCAGGCAATGCACGGCTTGCGCGGGCATTGGGGCCGTGCGTTGCTTCGCGAACGCACGCTACCCAACCACGGTATGTGTTCTGTGAGAGGTTCTAACGCGCCCTGCCCGTCTCCAGCCAGCGCGCCCACTCGTCGCTGCCATTGGCGCGCGCGCAGGCGGCGGCCGCGGCGTGATCGTACGTCACCGCGCGCAAGCCCACATCCCAGCGGCCGTCGCGCAGTTCGCACAGCGCATAGCGCGCATGCGGGCTGCCGTTCTCGATCTCATGGAAATGGGGATGATTGTCGTTGTAGGCCTGCAGGCCGACACTGCCCGGATTGACCACCAGGCGGCCATCGCAGAGCGCGTACACGCGCGGCTTGTGCGAATGGCCGCACAAGATCAGCCCGGCGCGAATGCCGGCCGCGCGCAATTCCACCGACTCGGTCGCGGCGGTGCGCGCGCCGCTAGGCGTCACCTCTTCCAGAAAATACGTCAGATCATCCCCTGGCACGCCATGGCAGACGTAAATACCCGGGTCGTCGAACGTCAGCTCGGCCGGCAGCGACGCCAGCCAGTCATGCTGCGCCGGCGTGGTGTGTTCGAAGGCGAATTGGTCGGACGGCCCGCCGGCGATTTTGGCGCAGGCGAGCAATTGGCGTTCGTGGTTGCCGCGAATGGTCGGCCAATCGAGCGCCATCAAGCGCTCGGCGGTAGCGGCGGGGTCGAGCGGACCGGAGAGAATATCGCCGACATTGATCACCACATCGGCCTCTTGACGCGCGATGTCGGCGATCACCGCCTCCAGCGCCCAGATATTGCCGTGAATGTCGGAAACCACTGCAACCTTCATGAGGAAACCTTCAATAGGCGATAGCGATACTTGCAGTATGGACCATCGCCGCCCCCGCTAGCAGCCTTCATGTAGTGCGCGTTCGCACAGCCAACGCACGGGCGATCAGCGCGGCCAGTCCAACGTCCGCGCGCTGCGGAAGCTGCGCGTGCCGCCGTCGAAGGGATCGACAAAGGTGATGGCCCGCGCCAGCAGCAGCAAGGGTGCGGAAAAATCGTCGATGGGTTTGGCCGGCAACAGCGAGGGATACCAGGGGTCGCCGTGGATGCCGATGCCCAAGGCCGCCATGTGCGCGCGCAGCTGGTGTTTCTTGCCGGTCAGCGGGGTGAGCCGATAGCGCGCCAACGCGCCTTGCCGCTCGATCAGTTCGATACGCGTCTCGCTGTTCGGCTCGCCGGCCACCTCGGTCATGAGAAAGCTGTCCGCCCCTTCCCTGAGCCGACTGCGCCGTACCGCCGGCAAGGGAAGCGCCGGGCTAAAACCGGCGATGGCCTCATACTCTTTCTGCACCTGGTGCTGTTGGAACAGGGTTTGATAGGCGCCGCGGTCATCTCGCCGGGTACAAAACAGCATCACGCCCGCTGTCTCGCGATCGAGCCGGTGGATGGGCGTCAGTTCAGGCAGGTCCAGCGCGACACGCAAGCGCGTCAACAAGGTTTCGTGAACATGGCGCCCAGCCGGCATGCAGGCCAGAAAATGCGGCTTGTCGGCCACCACCAATCGCTCGTCGCGATAGAGCACCGTCGAGGCAAACGGCACCAGGACTTCCTCCGCCACCTCCCGGTAGTACCAGATGCGCTGATTGGCCGGGTAGGCGCTGTCCAGCCGCAACGGCAGGCCCGTGTTGTCGCACACCAGCCCGCCGGCCAGGCGCGCGCGCCAGGCCGCCTCGCTGATGTGGGGGAAACGGTGCAGCAGAAAAGCCAGCAGCGAGGGCCACGAGCCGGGAGGCAGATGTAGATGGCTGGGAGAGATCCCATTGCGGCTGGGTACCGGCGCGTTCACATGATTCATGGCGAGGATGATACGGCTACCGCGGAAGTCGGACCAGCGCGGCCATCGTTTCTGGCCAGCGTAAATCATCATTTACGAGTAATATCCTGGCTCGCCCCCCCTTATAAAGCACTCCGTACATGCACACAGAAGTCAAAGAGAAGCCCCGTTACGCCCTTGTGGCCTCGGTCCAATTACCGGACGTCAGCGACGTCGAGTTCGAGGCCTCGCTCACCGAGCTCGCCGAATTGGCCAAAACGCTGGGTTTCCAGGTCGTAGAGACCTTTGTGCAAAAGCGTAGCAGCTTCGACCGCACCGCCTATCTCGGCGTGGGCAAACGGGAAGAAATCGGCCAATACGTTCAGCGCGCCGGCAACGGCGACGAACAGGACGAGATGCCGCCGGCGCGGGCCTCAAGCGCGGTCGAGATCGACGTGCTGCTGGTGGATCATGAAATTTCCCCTTCGCAAGCGCGCAACTTGGAGCTGGCCGTCGGTTGCGAGGTGATGGACCGCACCATGGTCATTCTGGAAATTTTCCATCGCAATGCCCGCTCGCGCGCGGCGCGTGCCCAAGTGGAGATCGCCCGTCTCGGTTACATGGCGCCGCGCCTGCGAGAGGCGGCCAAACTGGCCGGCCCGCAAGGCCGGCAACGCAGCGGCACGGGAGGACGCGGCGCCGGCGAATCGCATACCGAGCTCGACCGTCGCAAGGTGCGCGACCGCATCGCCGAACTGCAATGCGAGATCGTCGCCATGGAACAGGAGCGCAAGACTCAGCGCGCGCGCCGCCTGGAGCGTCAGGGCTTGGGCGGTGTGTCGCTGGTGGGTTATACCAATGCGGGCAAGTCCACACTGATGCGGGCGCTCACCGGCAGCGAGGTGCTGGTGGCCAACAAGCTCTTCGCCACGCTGGACACTACGGTGCGCGCCCTTTATCCGGAAAGCGTGCCGCGCGTGTTGGTCAGCGACACGGTCGGTTTCATCAAGAACCTGCCTCACGGACTGGTGGCTTCGTTCAAATCCACGCTGGAAGAAGCGTTGGATGCGGCGCTGCTGCTCCATGTGATCGATGCCAGCGACCCCGGCTTCGAACGCCAGCTGGAAGTGACGGACACGGTGCTACGGGAAATCGGCGCGGATGACGTGCCGCGCCTGCGCGTATTCAACAAGATCGACCATGTCGGCGATGAAGCCGAACAGGCGGCCTGGACCGCCGAATTGCAGCAGCGCTATCCGGGCTGCGTGGTGATGAGCGCGCGTCGTCCGGAAGAAGTGGCTAGCTTGCATGCCCGCATTGTCGCCTTCTTCCGACAGGATCTGATGGAAGACGAGCTGCTGCTGCCGTGGTCGGAACAGCAGCTGCGCGGCGAGATCTACCGTCACTGTCAGGTGTTGGAAGAGCGTACGGAGGAAGACGGCAGTTGGTTCCGCGTCCGCGGGGAACCGGACAAACTACGCAGTCTGCGCGCGCAGATCTACCCCGGCTCGCAAGGCCGGGAAAAGGAATACTGGGAAGTGTGACGCGCTCAGCGGAAAGACTTCTGCATGAGTAGGATCAGCGCCATGCCGAGCCCAACCCACATTTCCAAGCGGTAAAACTCCAGGCAGGACAGCATCAGCGTCTGCCGCGACAGCTCGGCGCCAAGAAGGCCCACGGCGCTTTGCGGGTCGATGGCCGGCAAAGCCGTGCGCAGCTGTCTCACCGCGTCGGCCAGCCACGGGCCGCCGGCATCGAAGCGCTCGATCAGGCGGTTGTAGTGCAAGGCGTTGCGCCCCTGGATGAATACCGTGCTCACCGACACGGCGCTGGACAAGGCAAGCTGGCGAATGATGTTCTTGGTCTGGTAGGCATGCGAGAACGCGCCCGGCTCGACCGCGCCGAACGTGCCCTGCGCCACCGCCATGATGAACACCGTCATGAAAGCGCCGTTGCACAGCAGGATGGCGGCGATGCGCCCCATGGTCGCCTCGCCGTTCAGTCCGCTCATCAGCAAGCCATAGCCCGCCAAAAACATCATGCCCAGCACCATCACCGGCTTGAGCGTGCTCACGTGGCCGCGCGCCAACAGCAACGCATAGATCGATGCGCACACCAGGCCGGCCAGAAAGCTGATCGACAGCAACACGCCCGTGGTCGGCACGGTGAAGCCCAACCCCTGCTGCACCAGCAGCGGCATGATGTAGCTGTTGGCCGCCACCATGGTGTAGCAGACGAAGTAATAGACAAGTCCAAGCAAATAACGCCGCCGGGCCAATTGGCGCCACATGTCGCCAACGCCGGCCGGGCGAGCCCGGCGCAGCCAGACGATGACCGCGAGCGTGAGGCCGGCCAGCAGGCCAAGCAGAATATCGGGCCGGCCGAAATAGTTGTACGGCGTCTGTTGAATCAGGAATTGCAGCAGCAACACCGCCACGGCAAACCACCATAGCGCGCGCGGCGTGGCGTGTCCCGCCTGGTAGGCGGTTTCGTCACGCTCGGCGAAACGGCCGGCGGCAACCCAGCCCATCAGCGTCCACGGCAGAATGCCCCAGCACAGCCAATGCCAGTCGGCGACCGACAGCAGCCAGCCGCCCAACAGCGGCCCCATCGCCGAGCCCAACAGCAATGCCTGGCCGAAACCGACCAGCGCCAGTGTGCGCTGCGGCCCCGCGATGCGGTTGACCTCGACCCGCGCGCCGGTGAAAAACGCCGCCGCGCCAAAACCTTGCCATGCGCGTCCAAGGATAAAGTCCGCCGGGCCGTGGGATTGCGCGCAGAGCACGGCGCCGGCGGCAAAGCTTAGCATCGATAAACGCAACAATCGACGCGGCCCCAGCGCCAGGGTCAGCCGTCGTTGCTGGCTCAAAGCCAGCACCGCGCAACTGGCGTACGCCATGGCGGCATAACTAAATTCCTCCGGACCGGCGCCGATGCCGCCCATGACATAGCTGGCGGCAAAATTCAGCATGCCGTTCTGGAGAAACTCAATCATGGCCACGGCCATAATGCACACAATGTGCCATGGCAAGGCGCGCGCGTTCGATGTGGGGTGCGTCATAACAAAACAACTCAAGCAATAACGGCTTGAGTATAATGACGTCATTAATATTCCAAAAATCGATATATTTAATACGGAATATCGAAATGGATAATGTGAATGGCGTACGCCTGCGCCGGCTGGATTTGAACGCGCTGGTGGTACTGCACACGCTGTTGCAAACCGGCAGCGTCAGTCAAAGCGCCGAGCGGCTTTGCCTGGGGCAGCCGGCCATCAGCCACGTACTCAAGCATCTGCGCGCCGAGTTCGGCGACGAGCTGTTGTACCGCAGCGGGCGCGGCATGGCCTTGACGCCGCTGGCGCAGTCGCTGCGCCAGCCCCTGCTCGACTGGCTGAACGAGGCGCAGCGCCTGTTCGTCTCCCATGCCGGTTTCGATCCGTCGGCGGCCCAAGGTACCTTGCATCTGGCGATGCCGGACTTGCTGGAGGCGGTGCTGCTGCCCAGCGTGCTGGTCGCGCTCTACCAACAGGCCCCAGGCTTGAATCTGTCGATCGAGGCCATGCCTTCGCGCCAAGTCGCCACGGCGCTGGAAGAAGGCCACGTCAGCGGCGCCCTGGGTTATTTCCCAGAACTCAACCCGCGCCTGTCACGCCTGCCGTTGTTCAACAGCCGCTTTATCGCGCTCTATCACCCCTCGCTGCTCGACCTGCCCGCGCGGCTCGGCCTGGCCGATCTGACGCCCGTGCCGCACTTGCACACCTCCTACGTCGGCGACGGCGCTGGCTTGATCGAGCGCTGCCTGAGCGCGCGCGGCCTCACGCGCCGCGTGGTGGCGCATGGCGCCAGCCTGCTGGCGCTGCCGATGCTGTTGGAATCGATGGCGGCGGTGGCCGTGTTGCCGGAGGCCATGTCCGGCTACCTGCGCGAGCGCCACCCCGCGTTGAGCCAAGTGGCGATCGACGATCCGGATTTGACGATCGACATCGAGATGGTCTGGCACCCGCGGCTCAGCAGCGACCCGCTCTGGGGTTTCGTGCGCGGGGTGATCGCCGCCGAAGCGGCACGGTTGTTCGGCGCCTGAATAGACAAAAAAAACGGCAGACCCTTTCGAGTCTGCCGAAGAAAAGTGTCCGGCGCCAGGACAGAACCGCCGGACAAGGGTGAATACTATCAGGCCTTGACCCAGCGCGGCTGCGTCAGTGCCTCAGGTTGTAACACGGCGTCGAGTTCCTTACGGGTCATCAAGCCGCGGGCCAGGACGATCTGGGCCACGCTGCCGCCCTTGGCGTGCGCTTCGGCAGCCACTTCGTTGGCGGCCGAGTAGCCGATGAACGGGCTCAGCGCGGTCACCAGACCGACGGAGTTTTCCACTAGGTGGCGCAGATATTCGCCATTGGCGGTGATGCCGCGTACGCAGTTTTCGGTCAGGGTATCGCAAGCGGCGCGCAGATGGTTGACGCTATTGAACACGCTGTAGGCAATCACCGGCTCGAAGGCGTTCAACTGCAGCTGGCCACCCTCGGCGGCGAAGCTGACGGTCACGTCGTTGCCGATGACTTCGAACGCCACTTGGTTGACCACTTCCGGGATCACCGGATTGACCTTGCCCGGCATGATCGACGAACCGGCCTGACGTGCCGGCAGGTTGATTTCGCCCATGCCGGCGCGCGGGCCGGAGGACAACAGGCGCAAGTCGTTGCAAGTCTTGGACAGCTTGACCGCCACGCGCTTCAACACGCCAGACAGCTGCACGAAAGCGCCGCAGTCTTGGGTGGCTTCGATCAGGTTCGGCGCGGTGAGGAGGTCGAGGCCGGTCAGCTTGGCCAGATGGCGGCATACCAGGCCGGCGTAATCCGGGTGGCTGTTGATGCCGGTGCCGATGGCGGTGGCGCCCATGTTGATTTCATGCAGCAGCGTGCAGGCTTCTTCCAGACGCAGACGGTCTTCGCCTTGCATCACGGCGTAGGTTTGGAATTCCTGGCCGAGGGTCATCGGCACGGCGTCCTGCAGCTGGGTGCGGCCCATCTTCAGGATATCCTTGAACTCCAGCGCCTTTTCGTGGAAAGCGTTTTCCAGGTTCTGCATCGAGGCGACCAGACGGGCGACGCCGAAGCAGCTGGCCAAGCGCAGCGAGGTCGGATAGACGTCGTTGGTGCTCTGGCTCAGGTTAACGTGTTCATTCGGGTGGAGAACGTCGTAATCGCCCTTCTTGTGGCCGAGAATTTCCAGCGCCACGTTAGCGATGACTTCGTTGGCGTTCATGTTGGTGGAGGTACCGGCCCCACCTTGAATCACGTCAACGATGAACTGCTCATGCCAGCGGCCGGCGCGAACTTGTTCGCAAGCCTCGACAATGGCCCCGGCGAGCTTGTCGTCCAGGAGGCCCAGATCGCGGTTGGCCATGGCGGCCGCTTGCTTGATCGATGCCAGCGCGACGATCAGGTCCGGGCAGCTGGCAATGGTCTTGCCGGTAATCGGGAAGTTTTCCACGGCGCGCAGCGTGTGGATGCCCCAATAGGCATCGGCAGGGACTTCACGTTCGCCAAGCAGATCGTGTTCAACGCGGGTGCTCATGATGTTTCCTTGTCCACAACGAGAGGTTGATGGAAGCACTCTAAGCCGCGTGACCGGGCGCTGGCCAATCCCGATTATCGATTCATCGATGCATTTAATGCATAGATTGACGGCATCATACCGTCGGGTATTGCGTCTGCAGATAACGCCAGAAAGCGTCCAACGCAGGCCGGCTGCGCTTCAGGTCGCGATAGAGCCGAATCTCCATATCCACGCCCCAACGTTCGTCGGCCGCCAGCGCCAATTGACCGGAAGTCAACTCGCGCTCGACGGTACTGTCTGGCAAAAACGCCACACCGTGTCCCTCGAGCACCATGTTCTTCAGCCCCTCGGCCATATCGGTTTCGTAGCGCTGGTGCAGATGGCACGGTTCCGGCGCGTTTTCCATGATCAGTTCGGTCATCAGCCGGAAATAGGCATTGGCGGCGTAGCCGAGGAAAGGCAGCGGCGACTTGGCGTCGCCGGGCAGCCGGTAGGCCGGCTGCCCCTGGGCATCGCTGCGGGCGTAGGGCCGCAACCGCTCGACGCCGAGGTTGAGCCCGGCGTAGCGGTCGTTGGACAACTCCACCGGCTGCTTGGGATGGTGGTAGCACATCAGCAGGTCGCAGCCGCCTTCGACGAAGGCCAACAGCGCGTCGTGCACGTTGCTCGCCTGCAGCCGGCAGGACAGATCGCCGAAACCGTCGCGCACGCGCGTCAGCCATTTGGGGAAAAACGAGAACGACAGCGTGTGCGGCACCGCGAACTCCATCGTGTCCTCGGGCAGCGGGCGCATGCCCTGCATCAGCGCGCGCGTGGCGTGAATCTGGTTGAGCATCGTCACCGCCTGCTCTTTGAACACCTCCCCCGCCGGCGTGAGCCGGGTCGGGTAGCTGCTGCGGTCGATCAGGTCGCAGCCCACCCAGCTCTCCAGCGCCTTGATGCGGCGCGAGAAAGCCGGCTGGGTCAGATGGCGCGCCTGCGCCGATCGGGTAAAGCTGCCGCTTTCGGCCAGCACGATGAAGTCTTCCAGCCAACGAGTTTCCATGTCGTGTCGTTTCTTTCGTTTACAGGGAAGCGGCCGCGTCCGGCGCGGCCCAAGCGGCCGGCAAGCGCGTGAGCGCCGGACCGCCGCGGACGTTGAGGGTAAAGCCGTCGGCGCCGGCGATCAGCTCGCCCTGGCCGCCGATCGGCAGCGGCACGATGTCGCGCACGTGGCCGATGGGCAGGCCGGTCAGCACCGGCACGCCGCTTTGGCGGGAAACGGTCTGCGCCAGCGCCGCCATGGTATAGCCGTCGGGATCGAAACCATCCTTGCGCTGCTCGGAGAATTGGCCGAGCAAAACAGCGCTTTGCCGGCCCAGAATGCCGGCCTGGCGCAGCTGCGTCAGCATGCGGTCGACCTTGTAGACGTCCTCGCCGACATCCTCGAGAAACAGAATGCCGCCGGGCACGTCCGGCATCCACGGCGTGCCGACCAGCGTCATCAGCACCGACAGATTGCCGCCCCACAGCGTGCCGGAAGTCTTGAACGGCGCGGCGGCTTGCGGCGCGTCGACCCGCAGCGCGTATTCGCCCGTTCGCAGCGCCTGTTGCAGCCAGGTCATGGTAAAGGCCGACAGCGGCTCGGCGGCGAAGTCGCCATACAGCATCGGGCCGGACACGGTCGCCACCTGGCCCTTGGCCCACAGCGCCAACTGCACGGCGGTATTGTCGCTGTAGCCCATCAGCACCGTGCCGCTCTGTCTCAGGCGCGGGCATAGATGGTCGAAATCGAGGTGCGCCAGCAACTGCGCGGCGCCGAAGCCGCCACGGGCGGCGATGATCAGTGCCGGCATCGGCGTGGCCGGGTCGGCCAGCGCGTTGAGGTCTTGCGCGCGCTCGGCGATGCTGCCGGCAAAGCGCGACTGGCGGCGCGTCAGCACCGCCAGGTTGTCGACGTGGAAGCCCTGCGCCTGCAACGCCGCCACGCCGCGCTCGGCGCGCGGCAGATCGATCATCGGCCCGCCCAGCGCCATCAGCCGCGCCACCGGCGCATCGCCGGCAACGGCCGGGGTGCCGGGACTGCCGCAGGCGGATAACAAAGTGTTCATGGAAATGACGGCCCCCCATTTCAGGACCAGCCGACGCTCTTGTTGCGCAGGACTCATCGGCATGTCGCACCAGGCTGGTGAAAAAATTTCCGCCATTACAACATGGAAGCCCCCGGCGGTGGCAAATTTACGTGGTTTTTCTGCGCCATGTCAGCCCGGCGAGGATTCGCCGGCAGACGTCAGCGCCACCTTGCGCAGCCCGGACAATGACCGCAGCAGAGCTTCGTCGTGGCTGATCAATAATAGCGCGCCCGGATAGGCTTGCAGGATATCGGCCACATGCTGGCGCGAGCGCGCGTCCAGATTGTTGCTGACTTCATCGAGGATCAATAGCCGCGGCGCGCGCGCCGCGATGCAGGCGAGCGACAGCCGCGCGCGTTCGCCGCCGGACAGCGCCTCGATCGGCATGTCGAGCTGCGCGTCGTGGCGAAACAGAAAACGGCTCAGGTGATGGCGCACGGCGCTGGCCGGCCAATCGGACGCGCAGGCCAACAGCGCCTGCAGCACGCTATGCCGTGGCGGCAGATTGGCGTAATGCTGATCGAGATAGCCGATGTCGGCCGCGGCGGGCGTCAGCCAATCGCCCCCAAGCCTCAGCCGCGTCTCCCCCGCCAGCGCGCGCGCCAGCGTCGATTTGCCGCTGCCGTTGGCCCCCGCCAGCCAGACCCGCTCGCCTGGCTCGACAGTCAGATGGAGCGGCGCTGTCAACGCCCCCCGGTGGCCGAACAGGGCGCCGCTGACCTGGACCACCGGGCCGCGTGTGCGCTTGGCGCCGGCCGGCAAGAAGAACGCCGGCTCAACCGTCTCGCCCGGCGCGCTTTGCGCCAACGCCGTCTGAATCTCCTCGCGCCAGGCGCGCAGCTCGGCCTTGTTGTCGCCGGCGGTGGTATTGCCGCGGCTGAGCTTGGCCGCCGATTTCACCGTGGCCCAGCGCCGTTCGCGAATGGCTTTCTCGCCGCGCTGGCGGGCATGGCTCGCGCGCTCCTGCTCCTTCATCAGCCGCTCGTGGGTCGCCCGGCGGTCTTGCTGGAGCATGGCACGCTCGTGTAGCAGCGCGGCATGGCGCGTGGCGCGTTCGTCCAGGTAATCCTGATAACGGCCGGCGAACGCCGCGATGCGACCGTCCTCGACGATCCACAGCGTGTCGCACAATTGCGCCATCCATGCCTCGTCATGCGTCACCAGCACCAGCGTGCCGGCGAAATGGCGCAGCATGCGCAACATGGCGCGGCGATTGTCGCCGTCCAGATGATTGCTCGGTTCGTCGAGCAGCAGCAGGTCGGGGCTGCTGGCCAGCGCCCGGCTCAGCGCCTGGTTGACGCGCTGGCCGCCGGAGAGCGCCGCGTCGCCGGACAGCACCTGCGCCACGTAACCGACCGTCAGATCCGGCGCGCGGACGATACGCCCCTCGCTCGGCGCGAGTTCGCCGGCAAGCAGGCGCAATAGCGAGGATTTACCGCTGCCGTTATCGCCGACGATGGCAATGCGTTCGCCCCAGGTCAGGGAGCCGGAAAAATCGGAAAAACAGGTTTTATGGGGAAAGGCCAGGCCCAAGCCTTGCCATTGGATCATCGACATGCAACACCTCTCACGCGTGGGCAACGAAACGAATCGCGATTTGCCCGAAAACGGGCGATTAGGCGTTGAAGCGCATGTCGGCATCCTTGAGGAAAAAACGGAAAGAGCGGCTATGATAAGGCAAACGGGGCGGCCGAGCCACCCCGTCATCGGTCATCAGGCCTCCAGGAGCGCCTTGACCACGTCGACGTAGCCCTGCATGGCGTCGTCGGCCGACGTGCCCTTGAGCTTCTCCCATGCGTCGAACTTAGCGCGGTTGATGAAGTCCATCGCGCCCGGGCGATCGCCATGCGCGTCGCCGTCGGTGGCTTGCTTATACAGCGCGTACAGCTTCAGCAGCGTTTGGTTGTCCGGGCGCTCGGCCAGGGTTTTGACGTCGGCTTGCGCCTTGGTGAATTGTGCTTGCAGATCGGACATGCCTACTCCTTTGTGTTATGTGTTAGCCCATGTGTTATGTGTTAGCCCAACGCGCGTTAGGGTCCGTCGTCAGGTGTTCGGCGCAATGCCGCGCGTTGCGCGCCGATTGCGCCCTACGCAACGGCACCCCCCTTCGCGTAGGGTGCACTCGCCGAAGGCAGTGCACCGCCAAAAGATTGACAGACAGGCCCTAATATACACGAAATATGCACATTTCATCTTGCGGACGGCGCATCGCCCTCCGCCTGCCAAGCCCTTAACACACCGGGCAAAAACGGCCGCGCGGCGGCGGGCAAACCCGCGAGGCTCAGCACCCGGCCGTCCGGCGTCAGTAGCGCCGGCAACTGCCCCGCCGCCAGGATATCGGCACCAGGCAGCACATACAGCCGCAGGTCCCGCCGCCGCAGCAATACCTGCCGCAACGGCTCGGCCGCGTTCGGATCATCTCCGGTCAACAACGCCGCGGCGAATCGTCCCTCTCCATGCACATCGGCCGGCGTGGCGTCGCGCATCAGCCGCTGCCAGCGCGCGCGCGCGAACTCATCCGCATGCGCCTGGGTCAGATCGCGCCCGTCGCTCACGTCGAGTAAGCGCCCCCAATACACGCCGCGCCGCGCCGGATCGGCGTACACGATCTGGCCATGCGGCAAGAACACCTCCTCCAGCCCGTCGAGCGACGCGTGCCGATGGCCGGCCGCCGCCATGCCGGCGGCGAATAGCGACGGGCTGGCGGCGCGCCGGCATTCGCCGTCGCACACGATCAGGTAGCGGCCGCGGGCCGACAAGTAACCGATCCGCCGGTTGGGCAACGTCAAGCGCCGCAGCCCGCCATCGACCGGCGCCGGCGTTTGCGCGGCCTCACGCGCGCGCGCCAACATGGCGCTCTCCCCTGTCGAGGGCGCGGCATCCGGGGGGTGAAGCGAGCAGGCGCCAAGCAGCCAGGGCACTAGCCCCATGCTGGCGATGAACAGGTCAAGTCTAGCCATGGTGCGCGGATTCTAGACCGGCGCGCGCGGGCATTCCTGAGGAACAATTAGGCGAGAATCGCCAGCCATGGGTGCATGGCTGGCGAACGGGCGGGAATTACTTGGCGTCGAGCAGCTGTTCCAGCTGCGCTTTGGGGATGGCGCCCGCCACAAGGCGGCCGTTGCCGAACACCAGCGCCGGCGTGCCGTTGACGCCGAGCTTGTCGCCCAGCGCCAGGTTGCGGTCGATCGGTGTGTCGCACGCGTCGTCGCCGGACGGCTTGACGCCGTTATCCATCCAATCGCGCCACGCCTTGAGGCGGTCGGGGGCGCACCAAACCTGCTTGGCCTTGTGCATCGCATCCGGATGCAGTTGGGTCAGCGGGAACAGGAAGGTGTAGATGGTGACGTTATCCACACCGGCCAAACCCTCTTTCTCCAGCTGATGACAGAACGGGCAGTCCGGATCGGTGAAAATCGCCAGCTTGCGCGCGCCGTTGCCGCGCACTTCCTTGATGGCGTCGGTCAGCGGCAAGACATTCCATGCCACGCGGTTGAGCTCGGCCTGGCGCGCCTCGGTCAGGCTTTGGCCGCTTTTCACGTCGATCAGGTCGCCGACGAACAGATAATCGAGCTTCTGATCGGCGTAGACGATCTGGTTACCCTGAACGTCGATCTCATAGATGCCCTTGAGCGGCGTCACGCGCACCGCCAGCACTTGGCGGTCGGTGAAACGCTGCTCGAAAGCTTTTTTCACCGCGGCAAGCTGGGCGTTGCCGTTGTTGTCGGCGTTGGCGCCGCAAGACAACAGCGCCGGCAAAATCCCGGCCACTGCCAGGCGAATCAGGGTTTTGTTCATGTCGTTCCTTGTTAAAAGCCCACGGCAAAGCGAGCCAGCAGCCGCTTGAGCGGCCCAAGATGATTGACCAGCGATAAACCGGTATTGCGCAAATGCGCGAGCCCTGGCGCCGTCTGGTGAAACAAGCGGAACAGACCGTCGCAGGTCATCTGCATGGTCAGCACCGCCTCCTTGCGGCTGCGCTCGTAACGGCGCAGCAACGCCCATTCGCCCGGATCGCCTTGGCGGCCGATCAGCTCGGCCAGCCGGGCCGCATCCTGAAAGCCCAGGTTGACCCCTTGCCCGGCCAGCGGGTGCACGGTATGCGCCGCATCGCCCAACAGCGCCAGCCGCTGGCCGATGACGCTATCGGGGCGGATGAGCCGCAGCGGAAACGCGGCGGCGGGCGTAATCGCGGTCAAGGCGCCCAGCGCGCCGCCGCCAGCGCGCGCGACCGTTTCGGCCAAGGTCGCGGCATCCAGCGCCAGTAAACGCTCGGAATCGGATGTCGACCACACCATGGAAAAATAGTTCCCCGGCAACGGCAGCCAAGCCAGCACGCCATCGCCCAGAAACCACTGCCGCGCACAGTCGCCATGCGGCAACGCGCAGGCGAAATTGGCCACCACGCCGGATTGGCCGTAAGGCCGCACCGAGGCGGCAATGCCGGCCTCGCGCCGCAGCCAGGAGTTGGCGCCATCGGCGCCGGCCAACAGCGACGCCGATAGCACGGCGCCACCGTCCATGGTCAAACGGGCCGCGCGCGGATCGGTATCGAAACGCTGCGCCCGCCCCTCGACCACGGTGATGCCGCTCGCGCGGATGGCGCGCCACAACGCGGCCAGCATCCAGCGGTTCTCGGCAATGGCGGCGAGCTCGACTTGACCGATCTCGGCGGCGCTGAAGGAGAGCCGGCCATCGCGGTCGCCGCGCACGTCCATGCTGGCGACGCGACCGATACGGCGCGCATCGGGCCAAGCGCCAAGCCCGGCCAGAAAATCGCGGTTTTGCGGACTGACGGCGTAGATACGCGTATCCCAGCCCGCCTCCAGACCATCGGTTTCGGGCGGGCGCGGCTCCACCAGCGCCACAGCGCGCCCTTGACGCGACAGCGCCAAGGCCAGGCTCGCGCCGACCAGACCGCCGCCGACGACGATGACGTCGAAAACCGGTTCGCTCATACGTCGCCCCCGAGGCCAAAGACCAGATGGCCGGCGAAACGGCGCCGCAGCGGCGGCAAGGCGTCCAGCAGGTTCATGCCGACGGCGCGCGCCACGCCGACGAGCGGGTCGCGCGATTCGAACACGCGCATCAAGCCATGGGTAAAGCCGATCACCGCCCGGGTATCCGGTTTGCGCGCGGCGGCATAGCGCGCCAGCAGCGCGGGCTCTCCCGGATCGGCCGCGCCGGCGGTCAACCTCGCCAGCGTCACCGCGTCGCGGATGCCCAGATTCAACCCTTGCGCCGCCACCGGATGCACGGTCTGAGCGGCGTTGCCGATCAGCGCCACGCGCCGGCCGGTCACGCGGCTCGCGCGGCGCAACCGCAGCGGGAACGTCGCCGGCCGTTCGACCGAACGCACCGCGCCCAGCCGTTCGCCGAAAGCCTTTTGCAGCGCCGCGGCCAGGACCTCGGGCGGTCCGTCGCGCAGCGCCTCGGCATCGGCCGGGCTGCGGGTCCAGACCAGCATGCAGCCGTCGCCGTACGGCAACAGCGCCAGCGGCCCATCCTGGCTAAAGCGCTCGTAGGCCACCCCGCGGTGCGGCGCATCGAAGCGCACTTGCGCCAGCAAGGCCGTCTGATGGTAGTCGTGCTCATCGCGGTGAATGCCGGCCAGCGTGTCGATCAAGGCGCCCCCCTCGGCCAGCACCGCCAGCCGTGCCGTGGCCGCCCCCGCGCCTTGCGCGCCGTGATAGCGCACGCGCGCGAAGCCGGCGAGCGTATCGAGCGCCTCGGCGCGACAACCCCACAGCACGTCGACGCCCGCCGCGGCGAGTTCGGCGTCCAACGCGGCGGTCAACGCCGCGTAGTCGACCACTTGCCCCAGGTGCGGCAAACCGACGTCGGCGGCGCGAATCAGCGTGCGCCCCCAACAGCCCTGCTGCGACACGTGCACGGTATCGATGGCCGTGGCCGGCAAGCCGGCGGGCCAGCCGCCGGCCTCGGCCAGATGCCGTTGGCTTTCGGCCGACAGCGCCAAGGCGCGCGCGTCGCGAATCACTTCACCCTCCGCGCGCGCCTCGAACAGCAGCACATGCCGCCCCTGGCGGGCAAACAGCAGCGCGGCCAGCGCTCCCGCCGGCCCGCCGCCGATCACGGCGACGTCGCCGTGCAAAACGTCTCTATTCATCGGTTGCCGGTCCGGGATCAGGCCATCAGCGCTTCGATGTCGTCGATGCGCTTGGGCACTTCGGCGGTATAGATTTCACGGCCATCGCGCGTGATCAGCACGTCATCCTCGATGCGGATGCCGATGTTGGCGAGTGCCGGCGGCACGTTGTCGGCCGGACGGATATACAGCCCCGGCTCGATGGTGGTGCACATGCCGGGCTTGAACTCGCGCCACTCGCCGTCCACCTTGCGCTTGCCGACGTCGTGCACGTCCAGGCCGATCATGTGGCCGACGCCGTGCATGTAGAACTGGCGATAGGCTTCCGATTCGATGATGCCGTCGACGGTGCCGGTCAACAGCTTCAGATCGACCATGCCTTGCGCCAGCACGCGCAGCGCGGCGTCGCCCGGCTCGTTCAGCCGCGCGCCCGGGCGCAGCGTCTCGATGGCGGCGAGTTCGGCCGCCAACACGATTTCGTAGACGTCGCGTTGCGCGGCGCTGAATTTGCCGCTAATGGGGAAGGTGCGGGTAATGTCGCCGGCATAGCCGTTGAGCTCGCAACCGGCGTCGATCAACAGCAGCTCGCCCTCGTTCAGACGGTGGTTGTTGCCGACGTAATGCAGCGTGCAGGCGTTGGCGCCGCCGGCCACGATGCTTTCGTACGACGGGAAGCGCGCGCCCTGACGGATGAAGGTATGCAGGATCTCGGCTTCGATTTGGTATTCGTTCATGCCTGGATGGGTGGCTTGCATCG
This sequence comes from Paludibacterium sp., assembly GCF_019232825.1. Classification (GTDB taxonomy): domain Bacteria; phylum Pseudomonadota; class Gammaproteobacteria; order Burkholderiales; family Chromobacteriaceae; genus Paludibacterium. Next base: position 36,781 of record NZ_JAFAND010000117.1, read on the forward strand.
CGCGGACGTGCGCTTCGGCCGAAATTTTGCCGGCGCGGCGCAGGATGCCGATTTCGTATTCGTCCTTGACGATGCGCATCTCGTCCAGTTGCGCCAACACGTCGACAAAGCGCGTCGGCACCTCGACGCCGGTACGGAAGCGCGCGCGCAGCGCGTCGAGCCAACCGGACACCCGCACGTCGAACGCCGCGTTGCGTCCGACCGGCCAGTGCACTTCGGGCTGCCCTGCCAGAATGTCGGGCATGCGTTGGTCCAGCTCGTCGATCAGATACGCCTCGTCAAAGCCGAATTCCTGCTTGGCGCCTTCCGGGCCATAGCGGAAACCGTCCCACACCTCGCGCTCCGGGTCTTTGGCGCGGCAGAACAGGATGCTCTTGTTATTGGTCGCATCGAGCACCAGCACAGCGCCGGGTTCGCCGAAGCCGGTCAGGTACCAGAAATAGCTGTCGGAACGGTAGGGATAGTGGGTGTCGGCATTGCGAATCGCTTCGGGCGCGGTGGCCAACACCGCCACACCCGAACCGATGTGCGCCATCAAACGGGCGCGGCGGTCTTCGTGCATCTGTTTCATGGTATGGGTTCTTTCGAGCTTGAGACGTAGAGCAGTGTACACCCGTATGCAGTTGGCGTGGACTCCTGCCCCGCATGGCCGGGAAGGCATGACGGCAAACAAAAACGGCAGGCGCGCGCCTGCCGTTTTTGCCCACGACGCGCGAGGCGCCGATCACTCCTCGTCGAATTCGGCCGAGGTATACACTTCCTGCACGTCGTCCAGATCTTCCAGCGCGTCGAGCAACTTCTGCATGCGCGCGGCGTCTTCGCCCGCGAGCTCGGTCACGTTTTGCGGACGCATCGTCACCTCGCCCATCTCCGCCTTGAAGCCGGCGGCTTCGAGCTTGGCCTTGATGTCGGTGAATTCGTACGGAGCGGTAATGACCTCGATCGAGCCGTCTTCATTGGTCACCACGTCGTCGGCGCCGGCCTCGAGCGCGGCTTCCATGATCGCGTCCTCATCCACGCCCGGCGCGAACACCATGTAGCCGCAGTGCGTGAACTGGAACGCCACGCAGCCGTCGGTACCCATGTTGCCGCCATACTTGGAGAAGGCGTGGCGCACGTCGGCCACGGTGCGGGTCTTGTTGTCGGTCAGACAATCGACCATCACCGCCGCGCCGCCGATGCCATAACCTTCGTAACGGATTTCGGCATAGTCGACGCCTTCCAGGCTGCCCGTGCCACGGTCGATGGCGCGCTGGATGTTGTCCTTCGGCATATTGGCGTCAAGCGCCTTGTCCACCGCCAGGCGCAGACGCGGGTTGATGTCGGCGTCGCCGCCGCCCATGCGAGCCGCCACGGTGATTTCCTTGATCAGGCGCGTGAAGATCTTGCCGCGCTTAGCGTCGGCGCGTTCCTTCTTGTGCTTGATGTTCGCCCACTTGCTATGTCCTGCCATAGTCGCCTCAATACATGAAGGGCCGCCGCCCTAACGGGCGCGGCCCGGTTTGAATCCGGAACGAGACGGCGCGAGGCTTTGACCGCGCGTCGCGCAACGTGCAGGCATTCTAGCAGCCCGGCGACGTTTACGCATTACCCTGACCGAGGGACGTCATTTGCGCTTAAGCCAAGGCGTTTCCGGCGTCCAGAACAGAATATTCGCACCGAGATAATCGGTGGCGAACGACACGATTTCGTCCTTGGAGAACGGCTTTTTCGTTTTCGGGTTGGTGTAGGTCAGCGTCGGCTCCTGGATCGCCATGGCCACCATCGGCAACTTGCCTTTGTAGCGGTTGAAGAACGGATAGGCGTTCTTCATCTGGCTCTTGCGGTACGGCACGACGTCCGGCCCGCCAAGTCCGATATGGTTGTTGGCGGCGAAAGCGAACAGGCGCGACATGTAGCGGTGGTCGTTCTCCCATTCGCACGGCCAGAAATTGACGTACTGCACCACCTGGGATTTTTGAAAGGCGCTCTTGGCCACCTGCATGTTCTGCACCTCGGCCTGAAAGTAACGCTCGCAGCTAAAGCCGGTGGCGTCGCGCTTCTGGTCGATGTCGATGGCGGTTTCCGGCAGATTGACGCCGTAGACCCGGCCGTCGAATTTGGCCGCCAGCGCCTTGAGCAGCGCCTGATAGCGTCGCTGCACCGCCGGGTTCCACTGCTGGGCCACCCAGCCCATGGCCGGCAGCTTGCCCTGCCCCGGGTTGTCCACCTGCGGCACGATGCCGCCCTTGTAGGCCGGCTCGGCCATCAGGTAGTCCGGCACGTTGCGGGCTTTGGGGTCGAAAAACCGATCCTGGATCTGGATGAACAGTTTCTTGTTCAGCTTCCGGGTGTAGGCCAGGTCTTCCTCGATGGCGGAGAAGTCGTACTGCCCCTTGCCTTTCTCCAGATTTTTCCAGGTGTACACCACTTGTGCCCCATCGACGTCGGGTCGGGAAAGCAAGTCGGCGAGCTGCGGCAAATCGCCCGAGCTCGCGAAGAGAAAGTTAACCGGCGCCGCCATAGCCGGCAGAGCGAGCAGAGACAGGCACAAGGCTGCCGCCGGCGCTGCGAAGCGGTAACGCATGATAATCAACCCGCGAAAATAATGAGTTATGGTTGACTACACATAGTAGAAAAAAGTTCGGCGCGCTATTTGGCGGTCACGCGGAACATTTCCAGCGCGAAGGAGAACGCCGCGCGATACATCTGCTCGACGATCGGCACCATCATCGGCAGGGAGATGTACAGGGCCACGAAGCCGATGGTCAGCGTCAGCGGAAAACCGAAAGACATGATGTTGAACTGCGGCGAGGCGCGAGTCATGACGCCGATGGCCAAGTTGGTCATCAACAGCGCGGCGATCACCGGCAGCGCGAGCCACAACCCCCAGAAGAACAGGTGCGACCCCCACTCGGCCAACACGCGCCAAGTCTGCCACGGCACCGTCTTGCCGATCGGCATCACCTGAAAGCTGTCGATCAGCGTCGCCAGCACCACCTGGTGGCCGTTGAACGCCAGAAACAGCAGCGTGACGAACAGCGTCAGCATGGTGGCGATGGTCGGCACCTGCGAGGCGTTCTGCGGATCGAACATAGTGGCGAAGCCGAGGCCCATCTGGTTGGCGATGATCAGACCGGCGAGTTCCACCGCGCCCATCACCAGCCGCATGACGAAGCCGATGGACAGCCCGATCAACAACTGCTGAATCAGCATCGCCACGCCTTCGGCCGACACGAGCGGAATCACCGGAAACTTGGGCAGCACCGGCGTCACGAGCAAAGTGAGAAACAACGCGAAGCCGGCCTTATAGGTGCGCGGCGTGCTGCCCGACGAATAGAACGGATCCGCCATCATAATGCCGCTGATGCGCGTGAACGGCCAGATGAACAGGCCGAGCAAGGCGTTGATCTGGGTATCGCTGATGGTGACCATGCTGCGGCGTCCTAGCCGATGACGTTGGGAATGCTCTTGAACAACCGCACCGTGTAATCGATCAGCGTGTTGAGCATCCACGGGCCGGCCAGCACCAAAGTGAGAAACAGCGCCAGCAGTTTGGGAATGAAGGTCAGGGTCATTTCGTTGATCTGCGTCGCCGCCTGCATGATGCTGACGAACAGGCCGACGACCAGCGATACCAGCAACACCGGCGCGCTGATCAGGATCAGCACGTAGAGCGCGTTTTGAACGATGTTGATGACCAGTTCCGGGGTCATGGCAGGCTCCCTATGCGCTTAGCCGGTGTAAAAGCTTTGGACCAGCGAACCCATCAGCAGCGTCCAGCCGTCCACCAGCACGAACAGCATCAGCTTGAAAGGCAGCGAAATCATCGCCGGCGACACCATCATCATCCCCATGGCCATCAGGATACTGGCGACGACCAGGTCGATGATCATGAAGGGAATGTAGACCATGAAGCCGATCTGGAAAGCCGTCTTCAACTCGCTGATGACATAAGCCGGAATCAGCGTTTTCATCGTCACGTCGTTGCGCGTCGCCGGGCGCGGCGACTGCGACACTTCGATGAAAAACTGCAGATCCTTCTCGCGCGTCTGCCGCAGCATGAAGGTCTTCATGGGCTTGCTGGCGGCGTCGAGCGCCTGATCGAAATTGATCTTGTCGGCGGAGAACGGCTGCCAGGCGGTGGCGTAGACCTGGTCCAGCGTCGGTCCCATGATGAACAGCGTCAGAAACAGCGCAAGCCCCACCAGCACCTGGTTAGGCGGCGTGGTGGTGGTGCCCATGGCCTGGCGCAACAGCGACAGCACGATGATGATGCGCGTGAACGAAGTCATCATCAGCAACATGGCCGGGATGAAGGTCAGCCCGGTCATGAACAGCAGCATCTGGATGCTCAGCGAGTAATTCTGCCCGCCGCCCGCCGCGGGGGTGCTGGTCATCATCGGCAAACCGGCCGCGTGGCTTGCCAGCGGCGCCAGGGCCAAAAACAGCCCAAAAATCGGAATCAAGCGTTTCATTGATTGTTATCGTCTTTCGCGGGCCGCTGGCGTTGCAGAGCGGCCTTGAACCAGCGGGCGAACGGATCCGCCGCGGTGTCCGACTGCGTCTCGCCGCCGGCCGGCCGCTGCCGGCGCTCAAGCAGGTTGACCGAGTGCGCGGTCACCCCCAGCACCAGCCATTGATCGTCGAGTTCGACGATGACCACCCGTTCGCGCTGGCCGACCATGACCGCGCTCACCACGCGCAGATGGCGCGGGATGCCGATCGCGCCGCTCGACACGCGACGGAATAGCCAAGCGCAGCCGACGATCGCGGCCAGCACCACCGCCAGTCCCAGCAGCACCTGCACAAGCCCAGCCAAACCGGACGGCACCGCGGGCGCGGCATCCGCCGCCCAGGCGAATCCCGGCAAACCGGCAAGCCACGCCGCCCGCCACCTCATTTCTGCAGTCGGCGAATACGCTCCGCCGGCGTAATGATGTCCGTTAGGCGGATACCGAATTTATCGTTGACCACCACCACTTCGCCCTGGGCGATCAGACAGCCGTTGACCAGGACGTCCATCGGCTCGCCGGCCTGCCCGTCCAACTCCACCACCGAGCCTTGCGCCAATTGCAGCAAGTTGCGAATGGCGATCTTGGTGCGGCCCAGTTCCACGGTCAGTTGCACCGGGATGTCCAGGATCATGTCGAGATTGGCCGGCACGTTGCCGCTGGAATCGGTGCCGGCGCCCAGGTCCTGGAACAGGTTGCTGGCCGGCAGGGCCTCCGCCACAACCGACTCGGGGGCGGCGTCGACCACCTCCTGCTCGGCCATCGCGGCAGCCCAGTCGTCCATGGACACTTCTTCTTCGGCGGCTGCGCCGGCGTTTTGCTCTTCACTCATCGTGTTCGCTTCCTCCCCCCGGCTGATCGGCAAACTCATTGGTGCCGGCCAGCACGGTTTCGACACGCAACGCATAGTGGCCTTGCAGCGTGCCGTACTTGCAATCGAATACCGGAATGCCGGACACGTCGGCCACGATCTTGTCCTGGATATCCATCATGATCACGTCGCCCTGCTTCAGATTGAGAATCTGTCCCAGCGTCACTTGGGTCGCGCCCAGCGTCGCCACCAGATCGACCTCGGCCGACTGTACTTGGCGCGACATCAGGCTGATCCAGCGATTGTCGACCTCGGTGCGGTCGGCCTGCATGGTGCTCGACAAAATATCGCGGATCGGCTCGACCATCGAATACGGCAGACAGATGTGGAAATCGCCGCCGCCCGCGCCCAATTCGATATGGAACGTCACCGCCACCACCACTTCGGTCGGCGTGGCGATGTTGGCGAACTGGGTGTTCATCTCCGAGCGCAAGTAAACGAACTCGATCGGATAAACCGGCTCCCACGCCTTCTGGCATTCGTTGAACACCACTTCCAGCAGACGGCGGATAATGCGTTGTTCGGTCGGGGTAAAGTCGCGCCCCTCGACCCGCACGTGGTAACGGCCGTCGCTACCGAACAGGTTGTCGACCACCAAAAACACCAAATCGGGATCGAAAATCAACAGGCCCGTGCCACGCAGCGGCTTGACGTGCACCAGATTCAGGTTGGTCGGGACGACCAGATTGCGGATGAACTCGCTGTACTTCTGCACCCGCACCGGTCCCACGGAAATTTCGGCATTGCGGCGGATGAAATTGAACAGGCCGATGCGCAAATTACGCGCGAAACGCTCGTTGATGATTTCGAGCGTCGGCATGCGGCCGCGGACAATACGCTCCTGCCGGCCGATGTCGTAATTATGGACACCTTCCGAATCGCCGCCGCCGTTGTCCTCGTCATTCTCGCCGGTGACGCCCCGTAATAGGGCATCAACCTCTTCCTGGGACAGGATTTCGTCGCCCATAGCCTACGAATTCTGAATGATGAAAGAGGTAAACAAAACGCTCTTCACAGGCTCGTCGCCACCACTATCCATGGCGCCGTTGATCACCTGCTTGACCTGATTCTTCAGCTTCAGCTTGCCCTCGGGCGTGCCGAGCTCCTCCACGGTTTTGGCCGACAGCAGCAGAATCACCGCGCTGCGCACCTTAGGCATATAGTCGGTCAGACGCTTTTGCGCATCGGCGTCTGACAGTTCGCACTGCATGTCCACCTGCAACAACGCGCCGGTCTGGCCGGACAGATTGACGACAAAGGTATCAAGTTTGGAGAAGACCGGCGGCACATCGGATTTCTTCGGTTGCGCGGCAGCCTGCGATTGGCCGCCACCAAAAAGGTGGCCCGATATGAACAGGTAGCCGACGCCGCCGACGCCGCCGATTAACACGACCAGCAGCAGGACGACGACCATCATCATCTTATTGCCGCCACCACGTGGTTTTTCTTCGGGAGGTGCACCCTTATCCAACTTTTTATCTTCTGCCATTGCCTGTCAGCCTGTAATGTTGGTATTCCGAGATTCTAAACTAATTTTTTATTATATCTTCCAGAATCCAACATGTGCTGAACAAAGGTCAAGATCAAGCGAAGATACTGAGCACTCCTCGCGCCGCTTTAATCGTCGCCAGCGTATCGAGTTCCTCACCTTCGGCCGGCTGATTTTGCATGGCGTTGCGTCCATTGCGGGCATTTTGCTGCTGTTGTTGCGATTGGCCGCTGGAAACCTGGGCATCGCCCAGCTGGATGCCGCTGGCAGACATCATGGCGTGCAGACGCGGCAGGCTGTCTTGCAGCGCGGCGCGCGTGGCGGCTGAATCGGCGGTAAAGGTGACTTGCGCCGTATTGGTGTGCGGGTCCATCTTCAGGGTCACGTCAATCGGCCCCAATTCGGGCGGATTCACCTGGATGTGCGCAGTATCCGCCTTGAGCGTCACCATGCCCATCACCTGGTCGCCGAGCGATTTGGTCCATGCCGGCGTGCCGACTTGCTGCGCAATGGTGAAGGTCGGCTTGGCGGTTTGCTGCGATGGCTGCGCCAGGTTCGCTTGTTGCGCGGCAAGCGCCTGCGGCAAATTTGTCGGCTGCTGCTGCGCGGTTTGCGGCAATTTTTGCAGGGTGCCGCCGTCGCTGCCGGTCAGCGGCTGAAACACATCGTTCAGATTGGCGGCGTCTTGCGCGTCCTTACCGGCGCCTGCCGCCGCGCCCTGAGGCAACGGCGTGGCCGTCGCGGCGGCCACGCCGGCGGCGCCTTGCGGCGCACCGTGCGCGCCATCGCCATCATCGGCTTGATTGGCCGCCGTCTGCGCGGGCACGGCCGGCACGGTCTGCGCGACCAGCAGCAGCGCGGGATTGGGCAGCGGATTGGCATTGGCGGCCGTGCCGCCGGTGGCGGTCTTGGCGGGCTTGACGGGCTTGCCGCTGTCTTGCGCCGCCGTGCCGGACAAGGTGCCGGTCGTGCTCTGCGTCTCTTCCAGCGTGCCTAGCTGGGCATCGAGCATGCGCGCGAACACGTTCTGTCCGGCTTGATCCGGCGTCTGGTTGGCTTGGGTGTTTTGCGCGTTCTGGGTGCTTTGCGCCCCTTGCGTATTTTGGGTGTTTTGCGCGGATTGATCGCTCTGCGCGCCCTGTCCGCTCTTGGCGGACTGGTTGCCTTGCGCGGCCTGGCCGCCTTGAGCCGCTTGTCCGGCCGACGAGGCGGCATTGCCGCCAGAGGCGCCTGCTCCACTGCCGGCGCTGCCTTGGGCGGAGACCGGCTGCGCGCTAAAAGCCGCCGCAGGCGATGTCGCCGCGGACGCTACCGGCACAGCGGGTGAAATAGACAGAGCAATGGCCATCGTGCAAACCTCCCCTAAGTTGCCCAACAACGAGCAATTAGCGTGCCAGTTACTCTTCCGAATGCGTCTGATCCCAGAAACGACGCGAGGCGAACTCGTCGGTGCTCTTCTGCTGGCGGCGGTTTTCCGCCCGCTGCAGGCGCACCGCCTCGCGCGCCATCAGCTTCTCGTAGGCTTTGAGCTTCTTGCGCTCGTTATGCCAGGCCTGGCGCTCCAGCATGAATCGCTGCATGCAGCGATCCACCTCGCCCTGCTGAATCTCCACCGCCTCGTCCAGCCGGCGCAGGAAGCGCTGAAAATCCTGCCACTGACCGATACCCATGCCGCGGATGCCGCCATCGGTCAACCGCTGGCGGTATTCCTGCAAAAAGGTCTTGAGCTGCGCGAGTTTGCCCTGGGCGGCCACTTGGCTTGCCTGCGCCTTGCGCATGCGCTCGGCGGCCGCATCGACTTTTTCCTGGGCCAGGTTCAACAGCAGGGCGTATTTGCTGTGTGCCATGCGCGGCTATCCGGTCAGCGCAGCACGTTACGCAGCTGCTCGACGGTGGAAGGGAAATTGTGCGCGTCGTGCATCGGCTGCATCAGAAACGCCGCCATCTGCGCCTCACGGCGAATGGCCTCGTCGAGCAACGGGTCGGAGCCCGGCACGTAAGCGCCCACGCTGATCAGGTCCTTGTTGCGCTGATAGCGCGAATACAACTGCTTGAAGCGGCGCGCCAAGTCGAGGTGTTCGCGCTCGACCACATCCACCATCACCCGGCTGATCGATTGTTCGATGTCGATGGCCGGATAGTGCCCCGATTCGGCCAGTTCGCGGCTCAGCACGAAGTGGCCGTCGAGAATGGCGCGCGACGCGTCCGCCACCGGATCTTGCTGGTCGTCGCCCTCCGACAGCACGGTATAGAACGCCGTGATCGAACCGCCGCCCTCGGCGGCATTGCCGGCGCGCTCGATCAGCTGCGGCAAGCGGGCGAACACCGATGGCGGATACCCCTTGGTCACCGGCGGCTCGCCGATCGCCAACGCGATCTCGCGTTGCGCCATGGCGTAACGCGTTACCGAATCCATCAAGAGCAGCACGTCGCGCCCCTGGTCGCGAAAATACTCCGCCAAAGCGGTGGCGTAGGCGGCGCCATGCAGGCGCATCAACGGCGGCATATCGGCCGGCGCGGCCACCACCACGGCGCGGCGGCGCCCCTCCTCGCCCAGGATGTTCTCGATGAAGTCCTTCACCTCGCGGCCACGCTCGCCGATCAGGCCGACCACCACCACGTCGGCACGGGTGAAGCGCGCCATCATCCCCAACAGCACGCTCTTGCCCACCCCGGAGCCGGCGAACAAGCCAAGACGCTGGCCGCGGCCCACGGTTAACAAACCGTTGATCGCGCGTACGCCGACGTCGAGCACGTCCTTGACCAGCGAACGGCCCAGCGGATTGATCGGCTGACTATGCAACGGGAAGAAGGCTTCGGGATGGATCGGCCCCTGGCCGTCGAGCGGACGACCGAGCGAGTCCAGCACCCGGCCAAGCAAACTATCGCCGACCGGCACGAGCCGCCCCCCCGGGCCATTGACCCGGGAGGCCACGGCGGCCTTGCCATAGTGCGGCGGGTGATGCGGCGTCATCGGCATGATCATCGTGCCGGGCTGCAGACCATGCACGTTGGTCAACGGCATGAGAAACAACTTGTCGCCGGAGAAGCCCACCACTTCGGCCTCGACCCGGTGCCCCTCGGACAGCACCACTTGGCAGGCACTGCCGACCGGCAGTTTGAGACCCACGGCCTCCATCACCATGCCGGTCACGCGCACCAGGCGGCCACTGGCGGGCGACAGCACCGCCTCTTGCGCCACTTGCCCGCATTCGTTCAAAAACTGGCGCTGGCGCGCAGCCAGCGCGTCAAACGGTGTCGTCGCCGTCGTCGTCATCGCCAGCCTCCTCCGCCAAGCCCAACGCGCGCGCCATGGCGGCGAGCCGAACCGGTTGCGTGAGCGCCTGGCTCAGGGACGGCGTCTCCAACAGACAGCCGCCGCGCGGCACCGACGGATCGTCGACCCATTGCCACAGCGTCTCGGGGCGTTCCTGCTGCAAAAAGGCGCGCGCCACTTCCAGGTCTTGCGGGTTCACGCGCAGCCGCCCCTGCGTCAACGTGGACGGCAGCGCGGCCAGCGCCTCGCGCAGCAGCGGTTCGATAGCACGGGGATCAACGGCCAGATGCGCGGCAACCAAACGCTCGGCGAGCTTCACCGCCAACGCCAGCAGATCCTCGGCCAGCTCGCTCTCCAGCGAGCCGAGCGCGCCGGAAAAACTAGCAGCCAGGTTGGCCAGCGGCGCCCAGGCATCGGCAAAACGCTGCTGCGCTTCGGCCAACCCTTCGGCACGCCCTTGCGCCAAGCCCCGCTCGCGCCCTTCGGCCTCGCCGGCGGCCAAGCCGGCATCGTGGCCGGTTTGCCAGGCTTCTTGATGGATGGATTCCAATTCGGCGGCCGTCGGGTACCCCAATTGCGGGGCCGGCGGCGCCTGTTCGATATCGTCAGGCTCGGGCAGCGGCTCGACCGGCGCACGCGCCTCACCCGGCGCCAAGCTCTCGGTCAACGCCCGCACCTGCTCGGGGGTCAAGCCTTCGAACGGCCGCTCTTCGGGTGGCGGCGGCTTGGGTCCGGTCTGCAATTCGCCCGGCGACCAGCTTTGCCAATCGGACAGTCTGTCGGCCGGGATAATGCCCTTATTCGACAAGTCCTTCATCACCACCCTTGCTGCCTAGCACGATCTGGCCATCGTCGGCGAGTTTGCGCACGACCTTGAGAATTTCCTTCTGCTCGGCCTCGACCTCGGACAGTTTGACCGGTCCCTTGGCTTCCAAGTCGTCGCGCAACATTTCCGCCGCACGCTGCGACATGTTGCGGAAGATCTTTTCCTTGAGTTCGGTGCTGGTCCCTTTGAGCGCCACCACCAGCGAGTCGGTCTGAACCTCGCGCAGGATGGTCTGAATGGAGCGGTCGTCGACTTCGAGCAAGTTTTCGAACACGAACATCTTGTCCTGAATACGCTGCGCGAGTTCGGGATCGTATTCGCGGATATAGTTGAGCGCCGACGCCTCGACCGTGTTGCCCATGAAGTTGAGGATCTCGGCAGTCATGCCCACGCCACCGGCCGCGCTCTTCTTGAGGCGGTCGGAGCCCGACAGCAACTGCGTCAGTACGTCGTTGAGCTCGCGCAACGCCTGCGGCTGCACGCCTTCCAGCGTGGCGGTACGAATCAGCACCTCGTTGCGCAGCCGCTCGGGGAAATACGCCAGGATGGAGCTCGCCAAATCGGGGTCGAGGTGCACCAGGATGGTGGCGATGATCTGCGGGTGCTCGTTGCGGATCAGATCGGAGGCGGAGCTCGGGTCCATCCACTTCAGGCTCTCGATACCGCTGTGATCGTTGCCCTGCATGATGCGGTCGAGCAGGTTGGCGGCCTTGTCCGGACCCAGCGCCTCGACCAGCACGTTGCGCAGGTATTCGTCGGACGCGCCGATACTGGCGCGCGCCTGGCACTCCTCGCGAAACTGCGAGATGACCTTGTCGATCTCCTCATGGCTGAGATTGTTGATCGCCGCCATGGCGAGCGAGATCTTTTGCACTTCCTTCGGGCCGAGATACTTGAACACCTCGACGGCGTGGGCCTGGCCAAGGCTGAACAGCAGCACGGCGCTGCGGTGAACTCCGGCGTCACTCATCGGAACTGATCCATTCCTTGATGATCTGAGCAGCCATGCGCGGATCGGACTTCACGATCTCGCGAGCCTGCTCGATATTGTCAGCATAGTGCTTGCGCTGCAGGTAGCGCGGGTCTTTGTTGCGCTCTTCCTCGGAGAGCGGCTCGCCGTTCTCGTCCACCAGCTCCTCGTCGCCGGCCACGGCCAGCAGGCGCCCGCCCTCGACGGCGAACCCCGGCTCCCCTCCCGGCTCCGGCGCCGGCGGACGCGGCGGACGCATCACCTCGCGCACCACCGGACGCACCACGCCCAACAGCAGATACAGCGCGGCAATGGCCACCAGCACGTACTTGAGGATGGTGACGGCATTGTCGCCGACGAAGGTAATGGCCTTATCCTTGAAGGTCACCGGCGCCAGCGCGTCGGCGAAAGCGGCGTTGACCACGTTGACGCTGTCGCCGCGCTGCGGGTTGAAGCCGACCGCCTCGCGCACCAGGTTGTTGACCTGCGCCATCTCCTGCGCGGTCAGCGGCGTCGGCTTCAGATCGCCGTTGCGGTCGGGCAAATTGCGATAGTTGACCACCACGGCGGCGGTCAGCCGCTTGAGAATGCCCTGCGGCAGGGTGGTATGCGAGATGGTCTTGTCCACCTCGTAATTGGTGGTGATGTCGCGCTCGACGGCGCCATTCTGCCCCACCGCCTGGCCGGACAGCGTCTGCGTGCCCGGCAACGCGCCCGGCGGCAGCGTGATCGGCGCCGAGGCGGCGGACGGCGGCTGGTTCGACAACGAACCCGGCACGCCGGTCGGCTGGGTGCTTTGATTATTCAGCTTTTCAACGATCTGCTGGCTGCGGGTCGACGACGGATTGGGGCTGGAGTTCGGCCGGTAGGTTTCCGAGGTCTGCTCGACCTGAGAGAAGTCCAGCGTGGCGCTGACTTGAGCGTGGGCGTTGCCCTTGCCGAAAATCGGCTCCAGGATCGCTTCGATGCGCTTGGCGTAGTCGTCCTCGACCGAGCGCACGTATTTGAGCTGACGGGAGTCGAGGCCGTTGCCGGAGGCATCCAGATCGGGCGACTGCGACAACAGGTTGCCGTCCTGATCGACGATGGTGACGTCCTTGACCGCGAGGCCGGGCACGGCGCTCGACACCAGGTGCAGAATGCCGGCGATCTGGCCCGGGTCAAGCACGCGCCCGGGATACAAATTCAACATTACCGACGACGTGGTCGGCTCCTGCTCGCGCACGAACACGCTTTGCTTGGGCGTGGCGATATGCACCCGCGCGGTCTGCACGGCTTCGATCGACTCGATGGTGCGCGCGAGCTCGCCCTCGATGGCGCGCTGGTAATTGACCTGCTCGGCGAATTGGCTGATGCCGAACTTCTGATTGTCCATCAGCTCAAAGCCTACACCGCTTGCCTTGGGCAGCCCTTGGGCGGCCAGCTTGAGGCGCACGTCGTACACCTGGTCGGATGGCACGGAAATCACGCCGCCGGCGCCAAGCTGATAGGGAATGTTCATCTGCTGCAACGCCGCGGTTACCTGGCCGCCGTCACGGTCGGCCAGATTGGCGAACAGAATTTTGTAGGCAGGCTCGCGATTGAGCAGGGCGAGGCCGATGACAACGGCAAACAACGCCGCCACGGCGCCGTAGAAGAGAAACTTCTTATTGGGCGGCAGTGCCTTGAAGCGCTCGAGCACTTCATTGACGCGCACCCGCCACGCGGGAAGATTTTCGTTTTCTGCCAGATCTGCCATACAGTGGTTTTAGCTTTCGGTTCTAACCGCTGCCGGCAAGCTGACAGGACAGCGCTAGACCTGGGTATTCATAATATCCTGATAGGCGGTCACCAGTTTATTGCGCGCCTGGACCATGGTCTGGAACGACAAACTGGCTTTCTGCAAAGATACCATAACATCTTGCAGATTGACGCCCTCGTCCCCCAGCTCGAACTGCTTCTGCATTTCCTGTGATGTTTGCTGCGCAGAGTTCACCTGATCGATGGTGGACTTCAGCACATCGGCAAAATCAACCTGAGGGGTTCCATCTTGCTGTTGTGCGGCGGCCGGCTTGCCCGCGGCCAAGGCGGAAGCCGATCTAAGCTCGCTTAACAGCTGATCGATTCCTTGCGTCGACATGGTCAACTCCCAAACTCGTTACGATGGTGGCGCCGCCGCTCCGCCGTCTTCCTCGCGGTAGCGTTGCAGCTTGTAGCGCAGCGTGCGTTCGCTGATGCCGAGCTTCTCGGCTGCCAGCTTCTTCACGCCGCCCACGGCCGCCAGGGTTTCCAGAATATGGCGCTTCTCCAACGACCGCATATCGGCATCCGCCTCATCGGTCAGGGGTTCGGCGCGCAGGGTAACCTGTTGCGCAAGCCCGGAATGCGAATCCAGCATCAGATCGGCGGCAAGAATTGCCGGTCCGGCGGCAAGAATGACCGCCCGCTGCATCACGTTTTCCAGTTCGCGGATGTTACCCTCCCACTCATAGGCCGTCAATTGACGTTCCGCCTCGGCGGACAGCGTCAGATGCGCTCTGTCCGCCGCCTGTCCGTACTTATGAAGCATACGCCGTGCCAGGGGCAGAATATCTTCGCGTCGCGCGGCGAGCGACGGGATCTTCAGCGGGAACACGTTCAGGCGGAAATACAGATCCTCGCGGAAGCGTCCGTCGTCGACAAACGACTGGATGTCGCGGTTGGTGGTGGCCACCACGCGGATATCCAGACGGATGGTTTTCGCGCCGCCGACCCGCTCGAGCTCGCGCTCCTGCAGCACACGCAGCAACTTCGCTTGCAGCGCCAGCGGCATCTCGGTCACTTCGTCCAACAGCAGCGTGCCGCCCTGCGCCTGCTCGAACTTGCCGGGCATCGCATGGCTCGCGCCGGTGAACGCGCCCTTCTCGTGACCGAACAAGGTCGACTCCAGCAGCGTGTCGGGAATGGCGGCGCAATTGACCGCCACGAACGGCCCGCCGCTACGCTTCGAATGACGGTGGATATAGCGCGCCAGCACTTCCTTGCCGCTGCCGCTCGGTCCGGAGAGCAGCACCGTGGCATCGCTTTGCGCCACGCGGCTCGCCAGCGAGAACAATTGACGCATTGCCGCCGATTCGGCCACCACGTCGTCGCCGTCCCCCTCCGGCATGCGCAACAGATGCTTTTCCACCTCGGCGATCAATTGCTGCGGCTCGAACGGCTTCAACAGATAGTGCGTGGCGCCGGCCCGCAGCAGGTCGATGGCGCGCTCGATCACGCCATAGGCGGTCATCAGGATGAACGGCAACCCGGGATGGCGCCGCTTGACCTCGTCGAACAGCGCGTAACCGTCCATGGGCGCCATCTGCGCGTCGGAGATGATCAGTCCGACCGGCTTGGACTGCAGACACGTCAGCGCGCTCGAGCCGTCCTGCGCCTCCAGCGCCTGATACCCGGCAAGCGTCAAGGTATCGACGATCGCCTCGCGCAAATCGTCGTCGTCCTCAACCACCAGAACAGGAAGAAAATTCATCGGATCAGAATGTCAGTTAGTCGGTTGTCTTTGTTTGGCCAGCGCCATCAACCGGTTGGCGATGGCGTTGAGCGGCAGTATCTCGTGGGTCGAGCCGTTGGCGATCGCCTCCTTGGGCATGCCGAACACCACACAGCTCGCCTCGTCCTGGGCGATATTGTATGAGCCTGCTTGCTTCAGCTCCAGCATGCCGTTGGCGCCGTCGCGTCCCATGCCGGTCAAGATCACCGCCAGGCAGTTGCGGCCGACCACATTGGCCGCCGAGCGGAACAGCACGTCCACCGAGGGCCGGTGGCGGTTCACCGGATCGCCGCTGGAAAGCGCCGTGGCGTAGCCGATGGTCGGCGCCGCCTTGACCATCAGATGCGAGTGGCCCGGCGCGATATACACCGTGCCCTCGGCCAGCCGTTCGCCGTCGCGCGCCTCGCGCACCTCCAGCTTGCACAGACTGTTGAGCCGCTCGGCGAACGAGTGGGTAAACATTTCCGGCATATGCTGGGTGATCAGAATCGGCGGCATTTCCTTGGGCAAAGCCGTGAGCAGCACGCGCAGCGCCTCGGTGCCGCCCGTCGACGAGCCGATGACGATGACCGTCTGGCGCGCCAGCGGCATGCGTCCGGGCGTGAGGGGCAAAATGACGTCTGCGCTGAGGCTGGGCAGCACTTGTAACGGCTGGTCCGAACGCACGCGTTCCATTACATGCTCCCCTTGTTATTTGGACACATGGCTCTAGCTTAGCAGTTGCCAACACCATTCACTACTTGTAACGCATAGCCTACATAGCGCGGATTTTTTCGATCCAGCCGTCGCATGCCGCCTCGAGCAAATCGAGTACGCGATCAAAACCCGACGGCCCGCCGAAATAAGGATCAGGCACCTCGCGCTGCCCGCCGTCGGGCAAGACGTCCAGCATCAGCGCCAGCTTGTGCCGCAACGGCTCGGGGCAACGGCGGCGCAGGCTGGCCAAATTCTGCCGGTCGGCCGCCAAAATCAAATCGAAACGCTCGAAATCGTCGTCGGCCACCTGCCGCGCCACGAGCGCCGACAGGTCATAGCCGCGCTGTCCGGCGGCGCGTTGCGAGCGCCGGTCCGGCGCCTCGCCGACATGGCAGTCGCTGGTGCCGGCCGAGTCGACCCTTAGCACCGCGCCAAGCCCCGCCCGGGCGGCACGGCGCCTCATCACCGCCTCGGCCGTCGGCGAACGGCAGATGTTGCCATGACAGACGAACAGCACCGCATAGCCTCGAGTGGCATCGATCATCGCGTGGCCTTCCTATTCCCCATTGATAAAGGCGGCTTCCTTGAGCGCCTTCAGCTCGTCGCGCAGTTGCGCCGCGCGCTCGAAATCCAGGTCGCGCGCCGCCGTCATCATTTCCTTCTCCAGACGCTTGATCTCGCGCGCCAGCTCCTTCTCGTCCATGCGCGCCACGCGCCGGTCGAGCGAACGCTTGCGGCCTTCCGCGTCGCCGCCATGGTAGACGCCGTCGATCAGGTCCTTGATTTCCTTCTTCACCCCGGCCGGCACGATACCATGCTCGGCGTTGAAACTCAGCTGCTTCTGACGCCGGCGCTCGGTCTCATCCATCGCGCGCTTCATCGAGTCAGTAATGCGATCAGCATATAAAATTGCCTGGCCATGCAAATGGCGCGCGGCACGGCCGATGGTTTGAATCAGAGAACGCTCGGAGCGCAGGAACCCCTCCTTGTCCGCGTCCAGGATCGCCACCAGCGACACTTCGGGAATGTCGAGCCCCTCGCGCAGCAGGTTGATGCCGATGAGCACGTCGAACATGCCGAGCCTCAGATCGCGGATGATTTCCACCCGCTCCACCGTGTCGATGTCCGAATGCAGATAGCGTACCTTGATGCCGTGTTCGGTGTAGTAGTCGGCCAGCTGCTCGGCCATGCGCTTGGTCAGCGTGGTCACCAGCACGCGCTGGCTGGCGTCGATGCGCAGGCGGATCTCCGACAGCAGATCGTCCACTTGGGTCGTCACCGGACGCACGATCACCTCCGGGTCGACAAGGCCCGTCGGGCGCACCACCTGCTCCACCACCTGGCCGGCATGCGTCGCCTCGTAATTGGACGGCGTGGCCGACACGAAAATCGCCTGCGGCATCAGCCGCTCGAACTCCTCGAAGGTCAACGGACGGTTGTCCACCGCCGAAGGCAGGCGGAAACCGTAATCGACCAGGTTGACCTTGCGCGCGCGGTCGCCGCGGTACATGCCGCCGACCTGCGGAATGGTCACATGCGATTCATCGATGAACATCAGCGCGTTTTTCGGCAGGTAGTCGATCAGGGTCGGCGGCGGATCGCCCGCTTGGCGGCCGGAGAAATGGCGGGAATAATTTTCGATGCCCTTGCAGAAGCCCATTTCGTACAGCATTTCCAAGTCGAAGCGCGTGCGCTGCTCGATGCGCTGCGCCTCGACCAGCTTGCCTTCGCGCTGGAAGAATTCCACCCGCTGGTTGAGCTCCAGCTTGATCTGTTCGCATGCCTTGAGCACCGTGTCGCGCGGCGTGACGTAATGGCTGCCCGGGAACACGGTGAAGCGGCCGACCCGCTGACGGGTGACGCCGGTGAGCGGGTCGAACAGCGTCAGCGTCTCGATCTCGTCGTCGAACATCGTCATGCGTAGCGCAAGCTCGGCGCTTTCCGCCGGGAAGATGTCGATCACGTCGCCGCGCACCCGGAAGGTGCCGCGGCGGAAATCCACCTCGGCGCGCTCGTACTGCATGCCGACCAGGCGGGCGATGATCTGCCGCTGCTCCAGCCGCTCGCCTTCCTTCAGATGCAGGATCATTTGGTGGTAGTCGGATGGGTCGCCAATACCATATATTGCGGAAACTGTTGCAACAATGACGCAGTCCGGCCGTTCCAGAATGGACTTGGTCGCCGACAGCCGCATTTGCTCGATGTGCTCGTTGATGCTCGAATCTTTTTCGATAAAAAGATCGCGGCTCGGCACATAGGCTTCCGGCTGATAGTAGTCGTAATACGAGACGAAATACTCGACCGCGTTGTTGGGAAAGAACTCGCGCATCTCGGCATAAAGTTGCGCGGCCAAGGTTTTATTGTGCGCCATAATGATCGCCGGGCGGCCTGTTCGCGCAATAACATTCGCCATGGTGAAGGTTTTCCCGGAGCCGGTCACCCCGAGCAAAGTCTGGTAGGCCAGCCCATCGGACAGCCCTTCGACCAGGTGATCGATCGCCTCCGGCTGGTCGCCGGCGGGCGGAAACGGTTGATTCAACAAAAACGGACTGTCAGGAAAGCTGACTTGCATGGCGGCGATATCCGGCAAAGAAACGATCTAGTATTTTAGCGCAGTTGCTCAAACCCGCATTCTCCGCGGTAATTTTCCCAAAATTTTATGAATTAATACCCACACAAAAACTGGGCTTGATTAGAATAGGGTTAAGAACATTTATCCCTCACGGCGGACCTCCTCAAAAACCCCTGTCGACGCAGTATCGGCGGGGTTTTTTGAAGGGTTCCGCCAGGCAAAGGAAAGTACTGATGTTGAAGCATTTCGCTGGCTGGCTGGCCATGTCCCTGGCTGCCGCGGCGCTCCCTCTTGGCGCCTCGGCCACCCCTCTTCACACTGCAGAAACCGTACGCGTGGCGGAACAAATGGCGTATTACACCGCCCCGCGCCTGTCGGCTCAGTCGGTGCTGGTGCTCAACGGCACCACCGGCGAGCCGATTTATGAAAAACGCGTCGACCAGCGCCAGCCCATCGCCTCGATCACCAAGCTGATGACCGCCATGGTGCTGATCGATTCCGGCGTCGCGCTCGACGATGACATTTCCGTCACCGACGCCGAAATCGACCGCGTCAAGCATACGCGCTCGCGTCTGGCCGTCGGCACCACGCTGCCGCGCAAGGAAATGCTGCTGTTGGCGCTGATGTCGTCGGAAAACCGCGCCGCCGCCGCGCTGGCGCGCACCGCGCTGCCCGGCGGCACCCGCGCCTTCGTCGCGCGCATGAACGACAAGGCGCGCCAACTCGGCATGAGCGACACGGTGTTCTATGACCCGACCGGGCTCGACATGCGCAATACCTCCACCGCGCGCGACCTGGCGCGCATGGTCAAGGCGGCGCAAAACTACCCGCTGATCCGCGAATTCACCACCACGTCGGAACATGAGATCACCTCGGTCTCCAACCGCATGCTGCAGTACCGCAACAGCAACGCGCTGGTGCGCGAGGGCAATTGGGACATCGCGCTGCAAAAAACCGGCTACATCAACGAAGCCGGCCACTGCATGGTGATGGAAGCCACGGTCGGCAGCCAACCGCTGATCATCGTCATCCTGTCCGCCGGCGGCGGCCAGCGCCGCGTGCAAGACGCCCGCGCCATCAAGAGCTGGCTGGAAAGCCATCCGCAGAGCTGGCTCGCGACGAGCTGAACGCGGATCGTGGACATGAAAAAGCGCGGGCAACCGCGCTTTTTTGTTCCCGCCTTATCCTCGTCCTTGTGCCAGCCCCCACTTTCAGACCGCTTCGCCGCCGCAGCGGGTTGGCTATAGTGCCGACAGTTCCTCTCCATACGGCCGCCGCAAGGCGGTTTTTTTTCGTTCGCGCGTTCCTCACCAAAGCCGCTGCCACTTCGTCATTGGCATGTGCACGCCGTGCACGCGATCAATCCGATAACGAGGAAACGACGATGAAGCGCCAACTTGCTCTCGCTGTACTGGCCCTGGCGGCCAGTCAATACGCTCTGGCCAATTGCAAGATCGATCCGGATGCCGTCCATAAAAACTTCACCCACGCCCAAGCCGCCGTCAACTACTCCGAGGACGCCAACTTGGCCGCTGCCGCCGCTGCCGGCCCCAGCCATTGCACCATCCTGGAAGGATGGCACAACGGCGGATACGTCCCGCCCAACTTACCCAACTTCGCCAAACACATCAAGGTGCGTAACCTCAATACCGGCGAGACCTGCCATGTGTTCGAGTACCCCAAACCCAATGGACACGACTTCCCAACCACTTGCTGGTAGCCGCTGGAAAAGCGAAAACCGCCCGGTTCAGGGCGGTTTTCGATGATGGCGGCAACCGGCGCGATCAGCGCCGCGGCACGAAGCGCAGCAAATCGCCCGCCTGCACCGCGGCGCGGGCGCCGTGCGCCACCGCCACAGACAGGTTCGGCTGCACCTGGATCAGCGAGACGTCGCCGAGCAGGGTTTCCGGCACGCCAAGCTCGCGGCCGCTTTGCGGGTCGATCACCGCGTTGGACAACCGCTGGCGGTAGACCAGCAGCTTGTCCCCCACCTGCAGACCATCCAGGCCGCCCGCGTCGAGGAACAGCTGGTCGCCGGCCACGCGCAGCACGCGCGCCGAGAACGGAATGCAGCTGAGCGTCGACGCCACCTCGTTGGTGACGTTGTCCATCAGCGTGTTGATCTCCTCGCCGTAGTCGGTCTGCCAGAAGGCTTCCGTGCCGTACACCAGCGGGGTCTTCGGCTGCACGTAGCCGGTGGCGATGGTGGAGAATTGCTGAGTGCGCAGCAGGCTGCCGGTCAAGCCGTCGTAAATCCACAGCTCCAGCTGAAATTCGCGCGCGGTCGAACGATAGATCAGCCCGGGGCCAAACAGCGCGGCCGGCGGACCGTTGAAGAACAGGCCTTGTTGGCTGGAGATGGTCGAACCGAAAAACGTCAGGCGCGGCCCGCGGTTGGTCACCGCCGCCGACAATACCCGGCCGGTGACCACGAACTGGCTATTGGTGCTCGCGGCCAACTGGCGCACGGCGCTCGCCGCCAAGTCCGGCTCGGTCAAATGGCTGTCGGGCAGCACGCCGATGTTGCCGGCGTCGCGCGCGGCAAATTCATTGCTGCGCTGGGCCAGGCGGCGCGCCACATCGTGCGCCAGGCGCACACCGAGCGCGTCCAGGTCGCTCGCGTCGGCCTCATGATCGATATAGAAATATGCCGCCACCACGCGGCGGCGCAGCGCGCGACCGACGGGCGAACGGCAGCCGGCCGCCGTATGCGCGGTAGCCGGATCGGGATCGATGCTGACGCGGACCTGGTAAAGGCCGCCCTCCTCGTGCTCTTCCAGCACGCGCACCTTGCCGGAAATCGGCGCCGCCGACAGGCTGGTCGATTCGCTCACCTGGCCGGAGTTCATATACTGCGCCGAGTCGACCTGCGCCCCTTGCGACAGCGCCGCTTGACGCAGCGCGTCCTGAATCGCCATCTCGCGCGCGGCGGTGGCGCCGGCGTCCATGGGCGCCGTGCCGTTAGCCTCGATCGGCGCCGCGGACGCCGCCACACAAAACAAAGCCGCCACGAGGGCGGCGCAGAATCGGTTCAGGCGCATGGCCATCCTGGATTATTGAGCGTTATAGAAGTTGCTGCCGTAGCGGGCATTGGCGCAGGCGCTGTTGTCCACGCCGCATTGTACCCCTTGCGCGCCGCTTTGCTGCGCGGCCTTCATCACACTGCCGGTCTGCTGCAGCGCGCTCTTGAATTGCAGGTAGAAATCCTTGTCCAGCACGATCTCGGCGATCACCTCGCTCGAGCCGTCGGCGTGCATCGAGGTGGAAACGATGTTCACCCCGCGCAGGTAGGCATCGACATAGGTGCGGAAGCTATCGCTGACCGACACCATGTTGGCCACCGAGCTGTTGCCCACCAGCTTCATGCCCTGGACTTGTTCGGCGATGGCGCGGAAGGCATCGAGCTTGGCGGCGCGGATCGACAGCAGCTTGCGTTGCGAGGCGGTCAGCGAGCGCGATACCGGTACCGTGCCTTCGCCGGTGACGCGAACCTTGATCGGTTGATAGGGGTCGACTTCCTTGACCACCACCTTCGGGGCTTCCGGCTCGATACCAGCACCGACATAGCCGACGCCGGTACGGGCATCGGTCGATGCGACGTCGGGCGTGCTCATCGGCGCGGGTACGGTGGCCACCGGCTGGGCGGCGGGCGGGGTCATGACTTGAGGGTTGTCGGCGTGAGCGCAGCCGGCCAACAACAGCAGCAGCGGAATGATTTTATAGGTGTTCTTCATGTCAGACCCCATTTGTAATATTTCGAATGGTATGAACCAATGCCAGCAAACGTCAACCGCTTCTTCGTCCGTTTAAAGGAAAACTTGAGAAAAAACAGCCTAACGTGCCTGTTTTAATAAGAAATTAGCCACTCGTCCCCCCAGTACGTTGACCACCAGACCGGCGAGCAGCAGCACGCTGCCCAGCGCCTGCACCGCGGTCAGCTGCTCGCCCAGCAGCAACATCGAGCAGACCAGCGCCACGAGCGGCGCCAACAGCGAGAACGGCGCCACCGAGTTGGCCGGATAGCGCGACAACAACCGGCTCCAGATGCCGTAGCCGAGCATCGACGCGGCCAAGGCCAGATAGGCCACCGCAGCCAGCGAGCCCCAGGAGAAATGTGTCAGCGCCTGCCAGTCGCGCGCGCCGCCCTCCAGCCACAGCGACATGGCCAAAAACGGCAGCGGCGGCACCAAGGCGGACCACACCACGAGCCCCAGCGGTTCGATCTGCATGCCGCGCCGGACCATGACCCGCACCACCACGTTCGACATCGCCCAACTGCTGGCGGCGATGAGTGTCAACACGAAGCCCAGCAGCGTCATATTGGCGCCATGGGTGGCGCCGATCAGCCCCAGCCCGGCGGCCGCCAACAAAAGCCCGGTGAGCTGGCTCACGCGCCAGTGCTCACGCAGCAGCAGCGCGGCAAACAGCATGGTGAAGAATGCCTGCGACTGCAGCACCACCGACGCCAGGCCGGCCGGCATACCGAACTTGATGGCGCAGAACAGGCCGGCAAACTGGCCGAAGCCGACGGTCAGACCGTAGAGTGCGAGCCAACGCCAGGGCAGGCGCGGCCGCGCCACCCAGAAAAGACCGGCGAACGCCACGGCGCTAAAGCGAAGGCAGCCCAGCAACAGCGGCGGCACGTCGGCCACGCCCCACTTGATGACCACAAAATTAAAGCCCCACAGCACAATCACCAGCAGGGCTTGGAGAATATCCGGAGTCTGCATGCACGGTCCTCGCCGGGGCATGCCGCACCCCGGGGTTGAAAATCAGCCTTTCATGCGCTTGAGCACTTCTTCCTTGCCCATCAGCGCCAGCACGGCGTCCACCGACGGCGTCTGCGCGGTGCCGCACACCAGCACGCGCAACGGCATGCCGAGCTGGCCCATCTTGATGCCCTCATCCTGGCAGAACGGTTTGAACAATTCGTGAATCGCCTCGGCGCTCCAGCTCGGCAACGCCGCCAGCCGCTCGGCGAAACGCGTCATGCGCGCGCGCGCCTCCTCAGGCAGATGCTTGGCCACGTCTTCCGCCGACGCTTCGCGTTTGCGGTAGAAGTAGTCGGATTCGCGCGCGAGCGCGTTGACGTCCTGCACGCGTTCGCGCACCAGCGCCAGGACCTCGGTCAGCGCCGGGCCATCGGCGAGCGCGATGCCCTCGGCCGCGAGGCGCGGGGTCACCAGATCGGCCAGCCGCTGCAGGTCGGCGCACTTGATATGCTGGGCGTTGAGCCACAGCAGCTTTTCGCCGTCGAAGCGCGACGCCGAGGCGCTGACGTCCTTCAAATCGAACCAGTCGATGAACTGCGGCATGTCGAAGAACTCGTCGTCACCATGGCCCCAGCCCAGACGCGCCAGGTAGTTGAGCAGCGCCTCGGGCAGAATGCCGCGGTCGGCATAGTCGACCACGCTGACCGCGTCGCGGCGCTTCGACATCTTCTGGCCGTTCTCGTTGAGGATCATCGGCAAGTGGGCGTACACCGGCAGCGGCGCGCCCAGCGCCTGCAGAATGTTGATCTGGCGCGGGGTATTGTTGACGTGGTCGTCGCCGCGGATCACATGGGTGATCTGCATGTCCCAATCGTCCACCACCACGCAGAAGTTATAGGTCGGACTGCCGTCCGGACGGGCGATGATCAAGTCGTCCAGCTCTTGATTGCTGATCTCGATGCGGCCCTTGACCGCGTCGTCCCAAGCCACCACGCCATCCAGCGGCGTCTTGAAACGCACCACAGGCTCGACGCCGGCAGGCGCCGGCGGCAGCGTCTTGCCCGGCTCCGGGCGCCAGCGACGGTCGTAGCGCGGCTTCTCGCCACGCGCCTCCTGCTCGGCGCGCATCGCCTCCAGCTCTTCCTTGCTGCAATAGCAGTAGTAGGCGTGGCCGGCGTCCACCAACTGCCGGATCACTTCCTTATAACGGTCGAAGCGGTGAGTCTGATAGAACGGGCCTTCATCGTAATCCAGGCCGACCCAATGCATGCCGTCGAGAATCGCCTTCACCGACTCCGGGGTTGAACGCTCGAGATCGGTGTCTTCGATGCGCAGCACGAACACGCCGTGGTGCTTGCGGGCAAAGGCCCAGGAAAACAGCGCGGTGCGCACGCCGCCGATGTGCAGAAAACCGGTCGGGCTCGGAGCGAAACGGGTACGGATCATGAGTCGGGTCCAGCAGGGAAAAATAAACGCTTATTGTACGCTGTCGGCAAAAGCCGCCGCAAATCGGTTACGACCGATGGCGCGCGCCGCGCCAGGCGGAAACCCCGGCCGCGGCGCCCAACACGCACGCCGCCACGCTCCAGCCTGTGCCCTCGGGCAGCCATAGCGCCAGCATGGCGGCCACACCGGCCAGCATCTGCTGCAGAAAACCGCATAGCGCCATCGCCATGCCGCCCTGGTCGCGCCCGTCGTCCACCGCCAGCGCCATGCTGTTGGGAAACACCACCGCTTGACTGAACACCGCCCAGCCGTAAAGCAGCACGAACAGCGGCATCCCCAACGCACCCTGCCCGCGCCACAGCCCCATCCACAACCAGATTGCCAACCCCGCCAGCACCAGTTGCAGCCCGCCGTGCCGCAGCAGTTGCCGCGCGCCGTGACGCAGCGCCCAGCGGTGCACGAAGAGCGAGCCCGCCAGGTAACAACCGGCGAACAGCAGCCCCAGCGCGCCAAAGGCGGTCGCGCCCAGCGCGAAATGGCGCCGGAAGACGAATGGGCTCGCCTGCTGCAGCGTCACCACTACCGCGTAGCCCCAGCCGCCGGCGCTTGCCGCCAGCAGATAGCGCGGCCGGCCAAGCAGCGTCTTGACCGCCCGCCAGCCGTCGGCTTGCCCCGCCGCGGCCATCGGCGCGATGCGCACCCGCCGCGTGAGCAGCAGCGACGCCAGCGCCGCGACGGCCATCACCGCGAAACCGGCCGGCCAGCGCGCATAACGCGCGATCAAGCCGCCGACGAACTGCCCGCCGCCCAGCGCACAGATGAACGCCATCGACAACAAGGACAAACGGCGCGCCAGCTCGTTGCCTTGCCACTGGTCGCGCACCAGAATGCGGCCGATGATGGTCGCGCCGCCGGCGGACGCGCCTTGCACGGCACGCAGTAACAGCAGTTCTCCATACGAGGCGCAAAACGCCAGGCCCAGGCTGCTGGCGAAGAACAGCCACAGCGACGCCATGAGCGGCGCGCGCCGCCCCCAGCGATCGGCGGCCCGGCCCCACAACAGCAATGGCGCGGCGGCCGACAAGACAAAGATGGAAATCGACAACTCGACCTGGTTCGGCGTCAGCGCCAAATCGCGCGCCACCTCTGGCAGCGACGGCAAGTACACGGTGGTCGCCATCTGCGCCATGAACACCAGCAGGCAAGCCAACGGCACGATGCCGCCGCCGTGTGACGGGTGGGGGTTGGTATTGGGTTGCGCCATCAATCTTGGTCCGGCAAAAGAGACAATCTCATGCTAACGAGACTCCGCTGGACGCGCCGCTGCCAACGCGCCAATCACGGCGGCGAATCGGACAAGTTCAGTCTTTGCCCTGCCGGGCATAGTCAGAGGGCGAACGCCGCATCAAGCGGCGAAACATCGCGGCGAAGGCGCCGGGATTGTCGTAGCCCAGATCGAGCGCCACAGTACTGACCGGCTCGCCGGCCGCTAGGCGCGGCAGCGCGTTCATCACGCTCAGATGCTGCCGCCACAGCTGGTAGGACATGCCCAACTCGCTGACGAACAAGCGCGACAGCGTCCGGCCCGAAGCGCCGACGGCGCGCGCCAACGTATCCAATCCGCGCGGGTCGGACGGATCGGCGGCCAGCTGCGCGCACACCCGCGCCAGCCGCTCGTCGGCATTCACCGGCATCGGCAGGCTCAGGTCGTCCGACCAGGCCAGTTCATCCACCAGCAACTGCATCAGGCGTTGCTCGCGCTCATCGGAGCATCGCACCCGCTCGGTGCGCACCAGCCGCAGGATCAGCTCGCGCAGCAACGCGGAAACCGTCAGCGCGCGCGGCTCTGCCGGCAAGCGCGTCATATAGAGCGAGTCCGGCATCACATACAACGTGCGCAACGACACCGCCCCGCGGGCGCGCATGCAGTGCGCCATGCCGGGCGGCATCCACACGCCGCGCTGCGGCGGCAGCAGCCACATGCGGTCGCCGCATTGCAGCGTCATCACACCGCTGATCGCCACGATCAGTTGCCCCTCGGCGTGCGCATGCGGCCCGGTGCCGTCACCTGGCGCGTAGTCGCGCGCCAACGTCCAGGCCGACAGATCAGCCGACAGTTGCGTCATGAGCGTCATTGGCCACGAAAGGGAAGGAAAACGTCGATTTTAATATGAAATATGGGTAATCAGAGCTGCGATTGTGATTCGCTCGCCGGCGGACGCGGCAGCGACGGCGCCGAACTGTCGCCGGGCAGCGTACTGTCCGGCGGGCTCGACAGCCAGCGGAAGACGGTCAGCGACACGACGCGGTAGTCCGGCAAGCTGCCTCGGCAGGTCAGGCACACCGGTTTGCCGTTGCGCAGCCGCAGCGCCTCGTCGACGCGATTGCCGTAAATCGCCACTTTATGATCGTGCTGCCACTTGAGCAGCACCTGTCCGAGCCACGGCATCGACACGTCATCGTGTCCGTAAGGATTGCGGTAGGCGGTCAGCCACAGATGCCCGGCGTCGTCCTGATTGAGCAAGATCGCCTGGTAGGCCACGGTCACCGCGTCGCCGACGCTGACGAGACTCGCCAAGTCGAGCGCGTCGGGATTCTTTAGGCGCACACAGCCGTGGCTGCGGAAACCCGGCACGCTCCCCGGCGCGTTGGTGCCGTGCATGCCCAAACCGAGCCCCGGCTCGCCAAAACGGATGAACACCTTGCCCAACGGATTATCGGGCCCGGGCGGCACGGCGGTTTGCACCGGTTTGCCCTGCGCGCGCATTTCGTCCTGAATCGACTTGGGCACGTGCCAGGTCGGATCGTGGTAAATGCCGGTGATGTCGAAACTGCCGGTCGGCGTGCCGGTCAGCATCTTGCCCACCGCCACCGGCCACGACTTCACCAGCTTGCCATCCTGATAGAGAAAGAGGCGGGTTTGCGGCACGTTGATCACCACCTGACGGCCGCTGTCGGCCACTTGCACATCCGGTTCGGGCAATCCGGCGCGCGCGCCGACGCATGCCAGCAACAGTCCCATGCTTGCCACGAACTTGACCATCCCGACCTTCATTCCGCTTTGCCCGTCTCTGATTTAACTTGCCGCCCGCGGCATGGATACAAAAAGCGCTGCGCGAAACGCCGCTTTTTGAGAAAATCGACTCTTTAGTGGTTGATTTGGCACCGAACAATGAATTCGTCCGAAACGATGGCCCTGGTTGAGTCGCTCGACCATGAAGGGCACGGCGTTGCGCATGTCGATGGTAAAACCATTTTTATCGACGGAGCGCTACCTTACGAGCGTGTAATATACCGCTCTTATCGCAAAAAACCCACTTTCGAAAACGCCGACACAGTCTCGGTGCTGAAAGAAAGCTTTATCCGCACCACCCCGCGCTGTCCGCATTACGACACCTGCGGCGGCTGTTCGATGCAGCACGTCGACTTCTCCGCCCAAGTGGCGATCAAGCAACGCGTGCTCGAGGACAATCTGCGCCACATCGGCAAGGTCAAGGCCGAGCGCATGCTGACGCCGATCGCCGGTCCGGCCTGGGGCTACCGCCACCGCGCCCGCCTGTCGGCGCGCTGGATTCCGCGCAAGGACACCGTGCTGGTCGGCTTCCACGAGAAGCGCTCCAGCTACATCGCCGACATGCACGAATGCCACATCCTGCCGCCGCACATCTCGGCGCTGTTGATGCCGTTGCGTGATCTGATCGCCCGGCTATCGATCCGCGAACGCATGCCGCAAGTCGAGCTGGCGGTGGGCGAAAACGTCGACATCCTGGTGTTGCGCAATATGGACGCCATCACCCAGGACGATGAAGCGAAGCTACGCGCCTTTGCCGACCAGCACACCGGCGAACGCCCGCTGCAGCTGTGGCTGCAGCCCAAGGGGCCGGAGACCTGTTATCCGTTCTATCCGCACAAGGCGCCGCGGCTGACCTACCGCCTGCCCGAATACAACATCGAGATGCCTTACAACCCGACCGAGTTCACCCAGGTCAACCCGCAGATCAACGCCATCATGGTCAAGCGCGCGCTGGGCATGCTCGATCCGCAGCCGGGCGAACGCATCGCCGACATGTTCTGCGGCATCGGCAACTTCACCCTGCCGATCGCGCGTAGCGGCGCCCAAGTGCACGGCATGGAAGGCAGCGAGGCGCTGGTGCGCCGCGCGCGCGAAAACGCCGCGCACAATGGCCTGCAAGATCGCGTCAGCTACGAGATGGCCAACCTGTTCGACGTCACCGACGAAAGCTTCGCGGCACTCGGCAAGTTCGACAAAATGTTGATCGACCCGCCGCGCGACGGCGCGGTGCAACTGGTCAAGGCACTGTACGACGACACCGCGCCGCAACGGCTGGTGTACGTGTCGTGCAACCCGGCCACGCTGGCGCGCGACGCCGGTATCCTGGTGCACCTGAAGGGTTACACGCTCAAGGCGGCGGGCATCATCAACATGTTCCCGCACACCGCGCACGTGGAAAGCGTCGCCTGGTTCGAGAAGACCGGCCCAGGCAAGAGCCGCGAGGAAATCGCCGCGCTGGAAGCCGCGGAAGCCGAGCGCATCGCCGCGGGCAAGGCGGCCAAGGAAGCCAAGAAGAAGGCCGAAGCCGAGGCGTTGGCCCAGGTGCAGAAACAAGCGGCGGCGAAAAAGGAAGCGCGCTACCAGCACTACCTGGCCAACAAGGACTACTACGACAACCGCAGCAAGGCGCAGGACGAGGAGAAAACGTCGGAGTAAGCCGTCTGCATCCCGACTCGATCCAGAGACAGTCCATTCTCACGGGGTGAATGGCTGTCTTTTTTTATGGCCTGGCAAGAATGGCTTTCGAACCGACCAGCAATTCAGACAAAGTGCCGCCCTCCCTTATGGAAGAGCGTGGGACCACCCCAAATCGCCGCTTTCATCCATGTAGACCGTAGCGTTCATCGTTACCATCATGACAGTGGCCTCTCGGATGAGAGGCCACGAAAAGTTCGGTACCCAGCTTTGACGCGTTCATAACGCGCTTACGATCATGACGAGCTTTGTCGCGAAGTGCCTGGGCGTTTATCTACTTACACCGATCTCGTCATTACGCCCGCATTCTGGGTGCCCTCTACCGCACCGTCAATGGAGGCCGGTCGCAGGAGTAAGCCATTCAAGCCGTGCGTTGCTTCGCGAACGCACGCTGCCCGATCTTCGGCCGAGGGGCGAAGCCCCTCGCCTCCGGTTAACGCCTTATTCGGCGGTTAAGATCACGCATCCCGCCACGCGCCGGGTTCGCACCGGTTCCGGCAAATACATCCAAGAACGCTCCGAATCGACGCGCAGCGACGACCACGGCAGACGGCTATCGATGATCAGCCGGCAGATGCCGGGGTCGGCTTGGCCCGCGCGTGGCGCGCACAGTTCAGAGATCAGAGAGAACAGCGGCAGTTGCTGGAGGTCGCGGTTTGAAGCGGCGGTGGAGATTGCAGTACGATGTGAGATAGCCATATCAACTTCTCCTGGTTAAGGGATTGCAGAGTTGGTGTGGTCAGCGGCTCCGAGGTGTGCGAAACCTCGGGGCCGCGCCTGTTGCGGCTTTCGCCGCAATCCCCACGATATCCAGCAGACGCCGAAAAGACAATTGGGCAACACCGTCAGAAAATGCTGAAACTGCGCGATACGCGCAGGAAGCATGCTTGGCGATAGTGCCAACACCGTCATGGCACAAGTACACGTAAACTGAATTTAAAAGTGCATTTTGTGTATAGATAAATTTTGCATCCGCATCCATGTAACCCTAAAATGAACTCAAATGTTCACTTAGTGTTCAGATGATATGAAACTCAAAGCCTTGATGCAGGAACTGGATAAGTGGGACCAGCGCGGCGTCTGGATTTTCTCTTCGGCGACTATCCGCCGCCTGTTTCCCAATGAGTCCCCCCGGGGTCTGCAAAAAGCCCTCGCCGACCATCAAGAAGCTGGCGTGATTTGTCGTGTCGCTAGAGGGCTATACCTCAACCCCAAATCCCGGCGCATGCCGCCGGATATTCTCACTACGCTGGTGGCATTCCTACGACCTTGGGACGTCAACTATCTGAGTTTGGAGTCAGCATTGTCGGATGCTGGAATGATTTCCCAAATTCCTTCGCGGCTGACGGTCATGACTACAGGTCGTAGCCAAATCTTTGAGACACCTTTCGGCACCATCGAATTCACACATACCGCGCGCGCGCCCTCCTCGTTGCGCGACGATGTCGCGTTCGATGCGACACGCCGGATGTTGGTGGCTAGACCGAAAGCGGCGGTCAGAGACCTAAAGCGGGTTGGCCGCAATGTTGATCTGATTATGGGAGCAATGGATGACACTGCTGCGTAACCTAATGGATTTGCATGAGCTCGCCGGCCGGTATGCCAATGAACGGCGCGTCCCCATGGCGACCATCCTGAAAGAAATCTTGCACTACGAGATTCTGTACGCGCTGACGGAAAGTGACGCAGCCCGCTACTTGGTGTTTCAGGGCGGCACAGCGCTTCGTCTGTGCTACCAGGGGACACGCTATTCCGAAGATCTGGATTTTACCTGCGGCACATCGTTTGATCCCCGATCCATGAAACCATTTGCCGATATTCTGCAGCGTGAGATTGCCAGCGCCTATGGACTGGAAGTCGAAGTGAAGGAACCGGCGGAGGAAACACCAAGTCACCACGAAGGCGTACCGGTAGCGCGCTGGAGCGCCAAGATCAGAATTCCGAATGCGGACCCTCGCGTCAAACAAAGCCAGGTCATCCACATTGAAGTTGCTGGCGTGCCGGCGCACGACCCCGAACTGGTATCGATCACAGCCAACTACCCGCACCTTCCCGAACCGCTGCGCCAGATGATCATTGCGGCCGAGAGCCAAAACGAGATCCTCGCCGACAAGTTGGTAGCGCTCGGCGCCAGACCCTTTTTGAAAGCGCGCGATCTTTGGGATATCAAGTTCCTCACCGACGCCAACGTAGCGCCGGACTATGCGTTGGTCCGGCAGAAAATTTTTGCTTATGGCTGGACTGCGGACGATTTCCGCATACAACTCAAAGCAAAGCTGCAGCAACTCGATGCGGCGGAGACAGCCGACCATTTCCGCAAGGAAATGAGCCGGTTCGTTGACACACGCGTTGCCCGGATGTTGGACAACGCGGTCCTGTGCGGCAAATACCTCACCAAGGCAAAAAAACTGGGCCAAGAACTGATTCTAACGTTGGAGAATGAACGGCACCGGCCCCGATGACGACTCGTACGTTGGCGCTTGCATTCATTCTGAACCGTTACAACGAAGACATCCTGCAGCAGGGGGGAACGCTAGAGGATGAGGAGTCGTTCTTGTTGCCGCCGAGCAAGTTCTACCAGGTGGAAGCGGAGATCGATGCCAAGGATCGCGGCATCTCGCTCTTGCACCCGCTAAACGCGCTCAAGATCATTCTCAATCTCGATCAGGGCTCCGGCAGTCACGGGCTCACCCCATCGCCTTAGCTCACATCGACCGACGCCAAAAACGTCATCTCGCCCCCTTGGTTCGCCGGCAACATCTCCGCCGGGGTCAGCCAGTGGAATTCGGGACTGCCGGGAAACGGATCGATCACGCCGATGGCCCGCACGTTCGGCCCCATCGGCGTGGCGAAGTAATCGACGGTCACCACCACCATCGCGTGATGCGTGTTGCAGTAGAGCAAGGGCCGGTCCTGGCTCAGTTGGTCGATCAGGATGATGTTGTTGATGGCGTACAGGCCGTTATAAAAATCGTAGGCGGCGTTCACCTGCGAAGTGAAGCTGTCGCCGTTTTGATCGGTCCAGCTATCGCTCAACGCGCTGCCGATCACGGTGCTGTTTCCGCTGGCGCAAACGGCGACATTCGAATTGAAGCTCTGGCGCACGATGTCGGCTTGATCGACGGGATGGCCATAGCTCTGGAACACCATCGAGATCGATGCCGCCCAGCACCAGAATGGGCACTGCTGCACCACGCGCGTCGGATGCGCCACCAGCACCCGCATCGGCACGCCCATCGGCGTCATCGGCCCCATCATCTGCGGCTGCGCGGCCCGCAATGCGGGAGATAGCGCCAAGGCGCCGACCGCACCGAGAAAAAGTCTTCGATTCACCGGGATCTCCCCAAACGCGTTCAACTTTTTATGCACCAGCAGCCATGACGTATGGGTAGACACATCCATCGGCAATGTCAAGCTCACCGTCTATAGTGGTATTTTTCCCCGAACCGGAGCACCCGATGAATGTATTGCCCTATGTGTTCTTCCATGGCCGCGGCGAGGAGGCCATCGCCTTCTACCAACAAGCGCTGAATGCCGAAGTATTGATGATGCTGCGTTTCAAGGACGCGCCGCCGAATGCCGGCCGGGCGCCGGAACCGGGCACCGAAGACAAGATCATGCATGCCACGCTGCAAATCGGTACGAGCCAGCTGCAACTGTCCGATGGCGATTGCGGCACCACGGCCGTGCCCCACGCCGGCTTCTCGCTCTCGCTCAACCTCGACGACGCCGCGACCGGCGAGCGCTGCTTTCAGGCACTGGCACAGGGCGGTCAGATCACCCTGCCTTTTCAGGCCACGTTCTGGTCGCCGGGTTTCGGCATGCTGGTCGATCGTTTCGGTATCGCCTGGATGGTGAATGTCGGCCGGCCCAATCAGTGAGACGACACAGCCTCAGGCATTTGCACTATGCTATGCGCCTACGCAAATCGCCCCAAAAGGAATTCGCATGACAACCCTGTCCGATTTCGCCGTTACCCGTAAATGGCCCGCCCAGCATCCCGACCGCCTGCAGCTGTATTCGCTGCCCACGCCCAATGGCGTCAAGGTATCGATCATGCTGGAGGAGACCGGCTTGCCCTACGAGGCGCATACGGTCAGTTTCGAGCGCAACGATCAAATGTCGCCGGAATTTCTATCGCTCAACCCCAACAATAAGATTCCGGCCATCCTCGACCCCAACGGCCCGAACGGTCAGCCGCTCGGACTGTTCGAGTCCGGCGCCATCCTGATTTATCTGGCCGAGAAGACCGGCCGCTTCCTGCCGGCCGATCCGGCGCTGCGTTATGAAACCCTGCAATGGGTGATGTTCCAGATGGGGGGCATCGGCCCGATGTTCGGCCAGCTGGGCTTCTTCCATAAATTTGCCGGCAAGGCGTATGAGGACAAGCGTCCGCGCGACCGCTACGTCAACGAGTCGCGCCGCTTGCTGGGGGTGCTCGACCGGCATCTGACCGGGCGCGACTGGATCATGGGCAGCGAGTACACGATCGCCGACATGGCGATCCTGCCGTGGGTGCGCAACCTGATCGGCTTCTACGATGCCGGCCAGCTCGTCGGCTACCAGGACTTCAAGCAGGTCGACCGCGTGCTGCAAGCCTTCGTCGCGCGCCCGGCGGTGCAGCGCGGTCTGGAAGTGCCGCCGCGCGGCTAAATCAAGCGGCCGGCGGACGGTACCAGTCCTCCGGCGCCACCACCTTCGTGACGGGCGTATCGGCCATATAGTGCGGCGACATGATCTGCACGCCGTAACGGTTGAACACATCCTGAATATTGGCGTGCAGCACCGACAGCACCTCGGCGCGAGGCTGCGGCGCGGTCGGCACCGCCTGCGCCACCAGCCGGTAGACCGGGTAGAAATCGCCCAGCGCGGTTTGATAAACCCGCGGCGCCGGCTCGGCCAGAATGCCCGGCGTCAGCCGCGCCGCTTCGATCAGCATCGCCTCCACTTGCCGCCACGGCGTGTCGTAGCCGATGCTGACCGAGGTGTCGACGATGTAGCCGGCGCCCACCACCGTGCGCGAATAATTGCGCGTGACGCTACTGGTGATCAGCGCATTGGGCAGCGTCAGTTCCTCGCCCATGCCGGTGCGGATGCGGGTGGTGAAGAGCCCCATTTCCATCACCGTACCTTCGTGTTCGCCGACACGCACGTATTCGCCCGGACGAAAGGTGCGGGTATAGGTCAGAATCAGCCCGGCCGCCCCCTGTCCCACCATGCTCGACGCGCCCAGCGTCACCATCAGCCCCAACAGCACCGACAAACCCTTGAACGCTTCGGTCTGCGCCCCCGGCAGATAGGGATAGGCCATGGCCAAGGCAAACAGCCAAATGGCGAAGCTGAACAGCCGGCGCGTCGTCGGCAGCGTATCCACGCTCAGCCAATGCCAGGCGCTGCCGTTTTCCGCCAGGCGCTGACTGATATGGCCGGCGAACACGGTGGCCATGCGCGCCAAGAAAAAGATCGCCAGCGCCACGATGAGCCCCGGCATGGCGCCGGCCATGGATTCGACGAGCCCGCCGAACAAGGCAAGTAGATAGTGATCGAGCTGTTCGCCCCACGGCCGAGTGTAGGGAAAGCGCAATAGCACGAAGCTCAGCCAGCGGTCGGTCAGCAGCAAGATCAGTAAGACGCCGCAGGCGGTCAGCGCGCGGCCGAGCAACAGGTAGAGATGGCGGCGCTCGAATAAGGGCGTATTGCCGATTTTCAGCGTCCGGACTTTACGGTCGGCCAGATGCACCAGCCGCGCGGCCAGCATGCGCCGAAGCCTGAGCCAGCCCCACAGCGCCAGCCCATAGAGCGCAGTCGCCAACAGCGATAGACCGACGGCCTGCGTCAGCGCGCGCAGATTGCTGGCCTCGCGCGTGGCGGCCACCGCCGCGCGCAGCTGACCTGCCGCGCGCTCGGCGACCGTTTGCGCGGTCTCCTGCGCCAGCGGATCGGCGTCGCCGCCGGTCACCACGAACGCAAGCCGGTTGCCAACCAGCACCAACTGTCCGAGCGAGCTCTGCTGTACGGCCACCGCCAACGGCCCCTGCTGCGCCAGCGCCTGATCGACCAGCGCCTCGGCGCGTTCGGCGCGCTCGGCTGGCGACGCGCCAAAGAGCGGCACGCGGAACAACATAATGTCGCGCTGAAACACCACCAGCCGCGCCGCCTCGACGGCAGGCGCCGAGCTATCGGCCGGGGGCGCGGCGACGGCCAGCGTCGGCAAACACAGCCAGCCGACGGCCAACCATCGTCGAAACCAGGACCTTACACGCATGCGTTTTCTCCTAGCCAACGGACAAGGGGAAAATATCACAATTGAATATAGTCAGCGTCGGCGCGTCACGCCGGGGCATAGCCGCGCAAGAACAGATCGACGGCTTGTTGAACATGGCGGGCAAGCTCATCGGCTTCGGTGGCCAACGGTACGCCCAATATCGCGCGTAGCGGATAGTCGCCTTCCAACAGCGACAGCAAATGCCGCGCCGCGACCCACGGGTCATGCGCGCGCAGGCGCCCCGCCGCCATCTGCCCCTGCAGAAAATGCGACAGCAGCGTCATGCCGCGTAACGGACCATCCTGATAGAACAAACGGCCGACGTGCGAGCGGTTCGCCTCGGCAAAGACGCTGCGCCGGATCGCCACCAGATCGGGAGACAACAACGTGGTCATCAGCGACTGACCGAAAGCGTTCAGCGACGCCGCCAAGTCGCCGTCGAACTGCAGATTGCCGAAGGCGCCGGCAAAGCGCGCCGCGCAATGCTGGTCCATCACTTCGTGAAAGAGCGCATCTTTGGAGGGGAAATAGCTATACAGGGTGGCCTTGGAGGCGCCGGCGCTCAGAGCGATGTCGGCCATGGTGCTGGCCTCGAAGCCTTTCTCCAGAAAGACCGCCCTCGCCGCCAGGACAATGCTGGCGCGTTTGGCTTCGCTTTTGACCCGCACGGCCCCCCCTTTAATTAAACCAATTAGTACAGTTTACTTGACAATCCCCCCACGTCAACTCTATAACTGTACCGAACGGTTTTGTTATAGCGCCAGGGCAGTTGAACTGCCGCTTGAGCGACACCGTTTTCACCGCGTATTACGTTGGCCCGGCGCTTGCGCCGGGCGTTTTTCTATCCTGCGTCACCCGCCGGGCAGCAGCGTCTTGCTCATGGGAATGCAAGGCAGACTAAAACCTCGCGGCGAATCGTAGCGCCCCTGGCTATCCCCGATGAAACCCAGCCGCCGGTAGAATGGCGCGGCATTCAAGGTCGCGTCGAGACGCAGTGTTTCCAGCCCAAGCGTCCGCGCCCGCTCTTCCAGAAACGCCATCATGGCGCGCGCGTAACCGTGGCCGTTTGCCGTCGGATCGACGAACACGGCATCGATCTGGCCACTGTCAGAATCGAGCGCACCACATGCCAGCAACGCCCCATCCCGTTCGCCAAGATAAACCTTCTCGGCAACGAATGCTTCGAACGCCGGGGTCACGCCGCCCTCGACCCAGCGCTGCAGCAAAGGCATCGGATAATGCGTTGGGCAATGCGCGAGAATCGCGGCGCGGCGCAGGCCCAGCACGCCGGCGGCATCGATACCGCGGGCTTGGCGGATACGCAACATCATTTCTCCCTCACCACATTGATAAGCTACGTGTATCGCAACAGTATTTTTTGCGCAATCACAACGGCGGGGGGATGAACCGCATTTTCTCATGCCATCCGCCGTCAGGCGGCGTAGGCTGAAAGAAAGACCGATGACTCTGGGGAGGCACAATGTTTCGCGAGCACCGAGAATTGATCTCTCAACTGAAGCAAACCGACCGGCATTTCGAGCGGCTGTTCGAAGAGCATAACGCGCTCGACGAGCGCATTGCCCAGGCCGAGGCGGGCCAGGCGCATTTGAGCGAGCAAGAGATCGAAACCTTGAAGAAGCGCAAGCTGCTGCTCAAGGATCAGATCTACGCCATCTTGCAGGCCAAGTCCCGCGCCTAAGGTCCGTCACCAGCGGTTCGGCGGAGATTACCTTTCGAGCAGGCGGCGCAGACTCGCCGGCAGCGGTTTATCGCCGCTCGCGCCATCGGCCACGAGCTCGCCCCAGCCGTGGCGATAGACGCGCACCCCGCCCCAGACGTCCGGCGCCTCGGCCTGGTCGTCCGGCTCGCCCTCGGACACCTTGGCCACCGCTTCGCTCAGCGGCAAACGCAGCACAAAGGTGGCCGCCAGCTCCTGCGGCGTCGGCGCGCGCACTTCTTCCCAACGTCCCGGCACCAGTTTTTCGTAGAAGGCCTGCAACAGCGCCAGTTGTTCGTCGCGCGCGCGCACCGCCTCGAACTGGCCATAGACCGACACCGAACGGAAATTGATCGAGGTATCGAAGGCGGACCGCGCCAGCACCAGGCCATCGGTCGCGGCGATGGACACCGCCGCCGGCACGCCGGCGGCCAACAGCTTGCAAAAGCCGCTGCCGTTGCTGCCGTGGATGTAGAGCGCGTCGTCGATGCGCCAGTGGGTCGACACCATCTGGCGTGGCAAGCCGGTTTGCGGCTCGCATACGGCAATGGTGCACTCCGGGATGTCGTCTATGATCTGGTAGACGGTGTCGCGATCGTACCGTGCCTTGTGGGCACAGTGTCGCATGCGCGTGCGCGCGGTCGGTTCGAAGTCAGACATCGGGAAACCCATCCATTAGAATGTGCTCATACTGACAGCCGGACATGCGCGCGGACAGAACCACCTTGCGACAAGCCGAGGGGGCCACTCCCGCCCCGACGCGCGTAGATTTTTCCCCCTTTGCGCGCCAAAGCGCCGATAATGCCGACTCACCCACGCGAGAGCCTCATCATGACATTTGAAGCCTTGACCGACCGGGACTATCAGCGCCTGGCCGATACCCTGGCCCGGTTCAGCGATCAGGACTGCATGAACCTCGAGCAACTGGACGGCTTTTTCACCGCGCTGCTATGCGGCCCGATGCCGGTCAAGCCGACGGAATGCCTGCAGATCATTCTGGGCGAGGCTTTCGACGACGAGGCCGCTTTTCCGGGCAACCAGGCGCTGGAGCGTTTCGCCAGCCTCTTGATGCGTCACTGGCTGGAGATCGCGCGCACGCTGAAGGAAGAGCTGCCGTTCCACCCTTGGCTCGATGCCGACGAGCACGGCGTGTTCCGCGGCAACGACTGGGCACGGGGCTTCGTCGAGGGCATGCAGTTGGACTACGACGACTGGGGGCCGTTGCTGGACGACCCCGCGCAGGCGGAGCTGTTGGCGCCGATCATGGCGCTGGCCTTCGAGGGGCAAGAGGACGAGGACATGCAGGATTATCTGCGTGAGATCAGCCCGGAACAACGCGCCGACTGGCTCACGGCCATCACGCCCAACATCGCCGCCATCCATCGACACTTCGCCCGGCTGCGCGCGGAGCTCGAAACCGGCGGCGAGGACTAAGGCAGCGTGCCGCGCTGGTAGATCTGTTCGCGCGTATCGCTGACCAGACGATTGAACTCCCCCGTGCGGCGCAGCTGCTGCAAACCCAGGTTGAAACGCCGCACGAGCTCGGCTGCTTGCGGCTGCCCTTTCCAGATCACCACATGCATGGGCGCACTCCAAAACGGCGTGCCCTGCATTTCGATCTGCTGACGTTGCCCGGCGCTGAATGCTTGCATCAGCAGCATCGCGCCGACCTCGGCATCGATCGGAAACAGGTCCAAATGACCAGCCATCAGCTTGCGAAAATTCGCCACGTCGTCCGGCGCGGTTTCAACCTTCAGCACGCCCGCTTGCTGCAACTGGGCAAACTCGTCCGAATACGTATTGCCGGTGGTGGCCCCGATGCGATAGCCGGCCAGATCGCGCAATTGCTGCCATTTCACCGGATGGTCCTTGCGCTGAAAAAACACCATGCGCAGATTCATTACCGGATCGGTATACAGCAGGTCACGCTGACGCTCGGGCGTCTTGGCCCAGCCCAGGCTGCCGTCGACGGCGCCGGTTCGCGCCGACTGCAAGGTGCGGTTATTGGGAAAAAATACATAACGCACTTGCACGTTTTGCAGCTTGAACGCCTCGGTCACCACGCGCGAGAGCACGCCGAAACCTGGGAGCCGCTCACTGACATAGGGAGGGTATTCATCGTTAGACAGCACGACGTTCATCGTGCTTTGCGCCTGACAAAACGCGCTGGCCAACAACAGCGCGCACGATAGCGCCCGGCGGATCCGGTACATAGTTGTTAACCTCGTCGGATTGGGATCCACTGCGATCAAGTTGAATTAAAGCAAGCCCCACGCATAGGCCATCT
Source organism: Paludibacterium sp. (assembly GCF_019232825.1). Lineage (GTDB taxonomy): Bacteria > Pseudomonadota > Gammaproteobacteria > Burkholderiales > Chromobacteriaceae > Paludibacterium. Next base: position 76,681 of record NZ_JAFAND010000117.1, read on the forward strand.
GGTAAATTTATCATAATCCATCGAGAGACACCTCGCGCGCATCATGCACTACTCTGCCTTACTCGCCACTTACGGTTACTGGGCCGTCTTCATCGGCTGCTTGCTCGAGGGCGAAACCATTCTGATCCTCGCCGGCTTCGCCGCGCATCAAGGCTATCTGTCGTTTCCGCTGGTAACGGCGCTGGCCTTCATTGCCGGCAGCCTCGGGGACTTACTGTTCTTTCTGCTAGGCAAAACGCTGGGACCGAAGCTGATCGCGCGCTTCCCCGCGCTCGCGGCCAAGGTGGACCCGGTCAATGCGCTGCTGTTGCGCTACCAGCGCGGCATCATCGTCGCGATTCGCTTCATGTATGGCCTGCGCATCGCCGGGCCGATCATCATCGGCGCCAGCGGCGTGCCGGTCGTGCGCTTCATGCTGTACAACATGCTCGGCGCCGCCATCTGGGCGCCGCTGGTCGGCGGGGTCGGCTATCTGTTCGGCAAGGCGGCGCACCGGCTGTTTACCGATCTGCGTCACTATCAATGGGTGGCGGTGCTGGCGCTTCTGGCGCTGGTGTGGGGCTGGCACGGCTGGCGTCAATGGAGGCGCCGCCGCGCCAAAAAGTGAGTCCGCGCGCGGCAGTCAGTTGCGGAACTTGTCGTGGCAGGCCTTGCAGGACTGCTGCACCTCGCGGAAGCCCGCGCGCACCAGCGCCACGTCGGCGGCCGCGGCGAGTTGATTGAGCTTGCTCACCTTGCCCTCAAAGTCGTCGGACGCCTGTTTGAACCCTTGCGGATTGCTCCAGATCTCAGACCGGGTGTCACTGGTTTTGCTGTCGGCAGGGAAATACTGCCATGGCGCATGCGCCTCGGCCGCGAGGGACTTGGCGGCGGCGGCGAATTGCGCACGGTCGAAATTGCCGGCATTGAGCTGCTTGTTCATGCTCCCAAGCGCTTGCTTGTAATGCTTGAACACCGCGCGGCGCTCGCTGGCCGGACCGGCGGCGAATGCGCTGGCGGTGGCGAGCAGCAGCGCGGCGATCAGGACGGACTTGTTCATCAGACTGACTCCATGACGTTACGATAATTTGGCTACGCCATACTAGCCTGGCTGGCTTAACCCGGCATTAATCGCGCCGACAGGCGGATAGCAGCCTCGCCATCCCCACCTCGATGTTCAGCCGCTCACCACGCAGTTCCGACCGCTGCTTTTGGCGAGATACATGGCCTTGTCCGACCGGTCAATGGCCGCCATGACCGAACTTTCTCCCAAATAACATTCGGCAACGCCAATGCTGACCGTGATGTGAATCACCCCCTCTTGGTAATGGACCGATATCTGCGCCACTTCCTTTCGTAAGTCCTCCGCCAGCGCCATGGCATCGCCTTTTGTGCAGTTGGGCAGGATCACGACGAATTCTTCACCGCCATAGCGGCCCAGAGCATCCGATTTTCTGAGGCGCCGCGCAACGCATTGTACGGTGGCCCGGATGACGGCATCCCCGGCAAAGTGTCCGAAACGGTCGTTCACGCTCTTGAAATGATCCAGATCGATGAACAGGACACTGGTTGGCGCCTGGGTGCGGTGTTGGAGCAGCATCAGCTTTTCTCCGGCCGCAATCAGGTAGCGACGATTCAGGCATCCCGTCAGCGGGTCGCTCTGGGCAGCTTCTTGCAAGGCCGCTTGCGATCCGGTGATGTACCGGTAAAGAAAAAAGAACAGCAGCCCAAAGGACAGCACGGTGGCGAAAATCACCGCGACCGACAAAACAAAAACAATGTGATAGCGCGCATTGTTTTGCCGGTCGAGGTCATCGGCCTGCGCAACATTGAAAACATAGTGTCTGGACAGTGCCGCAGTGACGTTGTCCGAGGCATGCGGCGCATCATTGAGCAACGCTTCGTTCGCGAGTGCCCTCTTGCCGGCCATCTCCAGCGTCATGATGCGGTGAAGGCTGGCACGATAGACCTCCAAGGCCTGGATGTCCTGAACCAGCAATCTCCTGTCTTCGATGCTCAAATCGTCATGCCTGCGGTAATCCGCCATGGACTGGTCAAACAGCAGTTCCGCATCGGCGATTTGCACAAGCGCATTTTGACGCTGGAGGGTGGAGGGTAAATACATGAAACGCCAGATATTGGCCCGCATATTGCTCACAGCATGCCTGGCATCGTTCATGCTTTTCAGGCGCGGAAGGATATTGCGCGAAATGTAATGAAGGCGCGCCTGAGACTTGCTCAGCTCCCAAACACCGAACCCCCCTACAAATAGCATTCCGGCAAGCGCCAGCGCCAGCGTGATGACTAGGCGTTTCGAGATTGGCATGAGACACCACCCGGCCTTTGAGTTTTTTTTATTCTAGCTTGAATCCATACAAAGGCGATTTTCCCAAACCTGCCCCCCGCGAACCGATCGACATGGAATAGGGGCATTCATCAGACGCGCAAAGAGAAACACCCCCGGCAGGCATGACGCCTGTCGGGGGTGCAACGACCAGCGCGACAACGAAAAAACGGCCGGAAAACCCGGCCGTTGTTGACGACTGACGCAGCGATTACTTGTTCAGCATGTAACCGTAAGCGCGCTTGCGGCCGTCTTCGTCTTCTTGGATGTACACGCCTTGCAGTTCCGGCGAGAAGCCCGGCAGCAGATTGATGCCTTCTTCCAGCGCCAGGAAGTACTTCAGCGCGGCACCGCCCCACACTTCGCCCGGCACCATGCACAGCACGCCCGGCGGGTACGGCAGCGCGCCTTCGGCGGCGATGCGGCCTTCCGACTTGTCCAGCGCGATCAACTCGACGTTGCCGCGAACGAATTCGATGTTGGCGTCTTGCGGATTCTTCACGACCTTCGGCAGGTGCGACTTGCGGAACATTTCCTTCTGCAGCTGCTTCACGTCACGGCTGACGTACAGGTTGTGCATTTCTTGGCACAGCTGACGGATGGTGTAGCCGCGATAGCGCGCTTCGTTGTTGGCGTAAACGGTCGGCAGAACTTCCGACAGCGGCGCGTCTTCGTCCAGATAGCGTTCGAAGCGGGCGATCAGCGCCACCAGGTGCTGCATCTTGCCCATGTCTTCGGCCGGGGTCAGCAGGAACAGGATCGAGTTCAGGTCGCACTTTTCCGGCACGATGTTGTTTTCGCGCAGGAAGTTGGCCAGGATGGTGGCCGGCACGCCGAATTCGGTGTACTTGCCGGTCGCGGCATCGATACCCGGGGTGGTCAGCAGCAGTTTGCAAGGATCAACGAAGTACTGGCCCTTTTCGTAGCCTTCGAACGCGTGCCACTTCTGGCCCGGTTGGAATTCGAAGAAGCGCAGATCGTTGGCCATCGCTTCGGTGTCGTGGTCTTGCCACTTCTTGCCATCGACTTCAACCGGAACGAACGGACGGATGTGCTTGCAGGTCTCGAGCAGCATCTTGCGGGTTTCGATACCGATCTTCACGCAGTCGGCCCACAGTTTGCGGCCCAGTTCGCCTTCGTGCATCTTGGCGTTGACGTCAAGCGCGGCAAACAGCGCGTAGAACGGGCTGGTGGAAGCGTGCAGCATGAAGGCGTTGTTGAAGCGCTTGTGGTTGCAGTAGCGCTTCTGACCCTTGATGTGACGGTCCTTCTTGTGGATCTGCGACGTTTGCGAGAAGCCGGCTTGTTGCTTGTGAACCGACTGGGTCACGATGATGCCGGGGTCCTTTTCGGTCAGATCGAGCAGCAGCGGCGAGCAGTCCTTCATCATCGGGATGAATTGCTCGTAGCCGACCCAAGCCGAGTCGAACAGGATGTAGTCGCACAGGTGGCCGATCTTGTCGACAACTTGGCGAGCATTGTAGATGGTGCCGTCGTAGGTGCCGAGCTGAATGATGGCCAGACGGAACGGACGTTCTTCCTTGGCGCGTTCCGGCGCCACTTCGGCGATTTGCCCACGCAGGTATTCTTCGTCGAAGCAATGCGCGTCGATGCCGCCGATGAAGCCGAACGGGTTACGCGCGGTTTCCAGGTACACCGGGGTCGCGCCGGCTTGGATCAAGGCGCCGTGGTGGTTGGACTTGTGGTTGTTGCGGTCGAACAGCACCAGGTCGCCACGTGCCAGCAGGGCGTTACATACCACCTTGTTGGAGGCGGAAGTGCCGTTCAGAACGAAATAGGTCTTGTCGGCGTTGTACACCTTGGCGGCGTAGGCTTGCGCATCGTGCGGCGCGCCTTCGTGAATCAGCAGGTCGCCGAGCTTCACGTCGGCGTTGCACAGGTCGGCGCGGAACAGGGTTTCGCCGAAGAATTCGAAGAATTGACGGCCGGCCGGATGCTTACGGAAGAACTGGCCACCTTGGTGTCCCGGGCAGTCGAAGGCCGAGTTGCCCATTTCGACATACTGCTTGAGCATGCCGAAGAACGGCGGGAACAGGCTGGCTTCGTACTTGGTCAGCGCGGTTTCCACTTGACGGCCGTAGTGCACGGCGGATTGCTTGCCCAGCTCGATAACGCCATTGATGCGCTTGAGCACGTCGGCGGCCAGCTTCTCGTGACAGCCGGTCACGACGAACACCGGAATCTCCAGACCCTTGGCAGCCAGGTCGCCGATACGGCCGGCAGCGACATCTTCCATGCCCAGGACAATGGCGCCCACGTCGGTAAAATCGGTTTCCGCCAGGTTAACCAGCGCACGCGTGGTCTCGAAGCAAGTCGAGGGCGCCGAACCTACCGCTACTTTCAAATAAGTCATGTTTATCCTACCTTGGGTTGGAGAGCGACCGATCGATCGGACGACCGCGCGGGAGGCTCTTTCAAAATAAACTGGCGCTATAGCGACAACAGATCGCATTACAGGCCGGCCGGTTTTCAGGTTCGCAACGTTTATCGTGGCGCGCTCCGAGAAAAGCGCTGGATCGATCGCGAGCAGTATCGACTGCGACACGCGAAACGAAGCATCTATGGGGTAGATTTTATATCAGCGTTCGCTTGACTGATTTCTTTGGCGAGAACCGGAAATATATCCGTGCGACACGGCAACTCCGGAAATTCCCATACCTCTAAACGTCCCGGCAACGGCCTGGCGCCGTCAGGAAATCATTTGACGGGCGGTAGGCGCTTCGGTCTCTTTCCGCGAGGAAAGCTTAGGAGAAAATAGGTTGTTTAAGCCTATACGACGGCGCCCATTATTCTATAGAACAATTTGTTTTTGTTTGATTTTCGACAAATAGCCCCATGGCTAAATTTTGAGATATGGAAGTGATTTTTCATATTTGCGACATGCCATGACATTTGCAAATAATTACCCGTATCTTCTCGTTAGCCGCTCTATTTCCAATAATGCTTTTAACCGGCTAATATTTCACCCCCACCCGCGCCAGATCATTCCCACTCCGCATCCCCCCTCCTGGCAGGCCTCAAGACAATCGATTGCCCTGCGCATGTCTAAGGCATATCAGTTGGCCTTTTTGTGCCATAGAAGGTTAAAATCCCTCTCTTCCTCTACCGACACACCCACAGCATTCCGATGCCCACTTCCCCCGCGCCGGCACGGCGCATACTGCCCTACTTTCTCGCCAGCCAAAGCTGCTCCACGCTGTCGTATCAAATGCTGGCCGTGGCGTTTGGCTGGCAGGTCTACGCCTTGGCGCACAGCGTGTTCTATCTCGGATTGATCGGTCTCGCGCAATTCACGCCGCAGCTCGCGCTCACGCTGATCGTCGGCCAAGCCGCGGACCGCTTTGACCGGCGCCGCATCGCGCAATGCGCGCAACTCGCACAGGTGGCGGGCGCGTTCACGCTCGCGCTGGCTTGTCTGACCGATCATCAGAGCCTGGCATTGATCTTCGGCTGCGCGATGCTGACCGGTGCCGCGCGGGCGTTCGAAAGCCCCAGCATGCAATCGCTACTGCCGACGCTGGTGGAGGAAGGGCACCTGCCCAAGAGCCTGGCGATGGCCGCCTCGGCGCGGCAGACGGCGGTGATCGTCGGCCCGGCGGTGGGTGGGCTCGTGTTCGTATTGGGCGCGGCCAGCGTCTACCTGGCATGCGTGGCCGCTTACCTCTCGGCGGCGGGTTTGCTCTCGCGCCTGCCCGCCGGGGCGCGCGCGGCGAGCAAGGCGCCGATCTCCCTGCAATCCGCGCTGGCCGGCGTACATTTCATCCGCGAACGACCGGTGCTTTTCGGCGCCATTTCGCTCGACCTGTTCTCGGTGCTGCTGGGCGGCGCCACCGCCCTGCTGCCGGTCTACGCGCGCGACATCCTGCACACAGGCCCGTGGGGATTGGGGCTGTTACGCGCCGCGCCGGCCATCGGCGCGCTCGGCATGTCGCTCTATCTGGCGCGCCATCCGCTGCACCGCCATGTCGGCCGCAAAATGGGCTGGGCCGTGGCGTTGTTTGGCGCAAGCACGATCGTCTTCGGCTTGTCGCGCTGGTTTGTGCCGTCTTTATTGTCGTTGGTGGTATTGGGCGCCAGCGACATGGTCAGCGTGGTGGTGCGCTCGTCGCTGGTGCAGTTGGAAACGCCGGACGCCATGCGCGGCCGGGTCAGTGCCGTCAACTTCATCTTTATCGGCACCTCGAATCAATTGGGCGAGTTCGAGTCGGGCATCACCGCGGCCTGGTTCGGCACGGTGCCCGCCGTGGTGTTGGGCGGTATCGGCACGCTGGCGGTGGTGGCGCTATGGCGGCGCTGGTTCCCCGCGCTGTTCGCCCGCGACACGTTCAGCCAACACTAGGGCCTGTCTGCAAACTATTTGTGAACTGCGCTGGCCTGGTAAATGGCCAGCCCTTCGGGGCCGGTATCAGCCGGCGCATCGCGTTGTCGCTTGCCCCTTGCAGTGAATGACACTGCGGCGGGACGCGCTTCTAGCGCTGCATC
>NZ_JAFAND010000004.1 GCF_019232825.1 Paludibacterium sp.
CATGCCAAAAGGATAACCAGGCCAGTTTATTGCCTTTGCTCACGGTCCCCTTCAATTTTTTCCGGCCAGGTCGAAATCTGGTTTAAGCGCGGACAGCGTGTCAAAAGGAGCCAGTATTATGAACAAACTGAAAAAAATGATTGCCCGCCAAAAGCCTGAAACGATTTGGCAAATCGGCATGATGATCTCGTGGTTCGTGTTCTTCTACGGCTGCAACATGGCCTTGGCGGGCAGCAGCCATGACGCCGAACAAGCGGTCAACGCCGCCGCCACCCAAGTGCAAACGCAACATCAAAGCTAACGTTTTCCCTTGCATTCTCGTGCCGACCTGGCCAGTTGGCATGCCCTCGCAGTACCCCGAGTCGATTCAACTGCTGTTGCCGCGATCTCGCGTCAAGCCATTTCACAGGCATCGCGCGGCATTGCACCAAACACCCCTTAGTCCCCCTCCGCGATGGTCACCATCGCCGGCTGATAAGCGGCCTTGAATTCCGCCGGAAAACGCTTGGGCCGGCCACTGGAGAGCTCGATGCACACCAGCTCCCATTTGCCGCGCAACACCGTGCTCTGGTCGCTGAGGCGCACCAGCTGAAAGCAGCGGCAAGCGGACACGGCACTGTCTCCCGCGATCAACCACGTCCCCAGCAGCAGCGGCTCGCCCTCGGCGGTGGGCAGCAGATAGTTGTATTCGCCGCGCCGGATGGCCATGCCGCGGTCCAGCCGCCGGTAGTCGTCAACGCCCAAACCCAGCGCCATCGAATGCGCCCAGCCGGCTTGTTCACACCAACGCACGTAGACGGCATTGTTGGTGTGGCCGAGGCCGTCGATATCCTCGGTCTGCGGCGACAGGGCGAGCGTGAAAGGGTTGGGGAAATCCCAGTGGATCGTGCTTTCTGACATGGTATGGATAGGGAGAGGGAACTAGTCAGCGGACATTTTCTCCTGAAACCCCTTACCCGGCGAGCATTTCAGCATGGCAAGGCACAAAAAAAGGAAGCTGAACACGATTTTCAGCTTCCTTTTTGACCGTAGGCGAAGGCGATGCCGCCTTCGCCCGAGCCTCGTTAGGCCTTGGGCGGTGTGCCTTCCGCATGCGACACCACCGCGTCGATCTGGATCAACGCGCCCTTCGGCAAAGCCGCTACGCCCACGGTACGGCGCGCCGGCACGTAGCTGGGGAAGAAGGTCGCGTAAACGTCGTCCACGGCAGCCATATCGTCGATGTTCTTGAGGAACACGTTAACCTTCACCACATCGTCCATCTCGTGGCCGATGCTTTCCACAATCGCCTTGATGTGGCTGAGGCACTGCCCCGCTTGCTCTTTGACGCCGCCGGCAACCAGTTCGCCGGTTTGAGCGTCAACCGGCAATTGTGCCGAGATATGGTTGTAGTGCGAGAAAGCCACCGTTTGCGTCGACAGCGCGCACTTGGGCGCATTCACCGTGTTGTTGGCCTTGATGACGATACCGTGGCGGTCTTCAACGGCTTGCGGCGGGGTGCCGTCGCCGTGCGACACAACGGCTTCGATTTGCACCAAAGCATCCATCGGCAATGCGGCGGCGGCTACGACAGTGCGTGCCGGCACATAAGCGACGGCGCGGGCAATGGCCGAATCCGGGAAGAAAGTCGAATAAACTTCGTTAACGGCGTCAATATCCGAGAAGTTTTTCAGGAAGATATTAATCTTGACGATATCGTCAAAAGGAACGTCGATACCTTCCAAAATCGCCTTGATATTCTTGAAGCACTGACCGGCTTGCGCTTTTACGTCGCCAGCGACCAATTTTCCCGATTTCGGATCGATAGGCAATTGAGCCGAAATATTATTGTAGTGAGAAAAAGCCACGGTTTGCGTCGACAGCGAATTTTGCGGCGCATTTTCCGTGTTGCGTGCCAGCTTAACCAAATCGCCAGCCTGCGGCGCATTGGGAATGGTGCCTTCGCCGTTGGAAAGCAGCGCTTCCACTTGTACCAAGGCATTCATCGGCAAGGCGGCGACGGCAACCGTCGTCAACGCCGGGACATAGCCGGAGAAGAACGACTTATAAACGTCGTTCACCGTATCGAGGTCGGCGATATTCTTGACGAAAATCGTGATTCGCACCACATCGTCCATCACATGGTCGATGCTTTCCACCACGGCCTTGATATTCTTGAAGCACTGCTTAGCCTGCTCTTGGACGCCACCGGCGACCAATTCACCCGACTTGGGATCGATCGGCAATTGCGCCGACAGATTATTGTAATGCGAGAAAGCCACGGTCTGCGAATAAAGACCGATATTCTTCGGTGCATTCCCTGTATTGCGTGCCAATACGGCGTTATAGCCACTCATAATTATGCTCGTCTTTTAAGTTGGAATTGAGTGAATGACGTGATAAAAACGCACGCCACTTTTCTATCGACAATTGCCACGGTTTATCCGGACAATAGATATCTCGCCGCTATGCCGCGACGTTTCATTTTCCAGCGAGATTACCATGGGATTGTTGGCGCGGAAGGCCGTGGAAACCGCCAAAAATTCATTCAAATTGAGTAAAGCACCGCCACCATTACCGCTACGCATTCATCATGTCTCATATCCATATAAAACAGCGCTAATAGCGGGGATCTTGGAATATTCCCAGCCGGCGGGCGCGACAAAACAGGCCTGCTGGCAGGGCATAAAAACGGCGGCAAGTCCGGTGGGCAACTTCGAAAGCACAGAATTCCGACAGATTTTTGCGATTTTAAGGCGCCAGCGATGGCATATCAGACTATTGCCATCAAGATCGCGTAGGCATGGCGTGCGATCCTTGCCCTACCCGTTCGGCAAAAACGCATAGCTCAATAGGATGAAAAACCCCGACCGCGCATGTTCGACGCCCGGTTGCGGTCGATCTTAGGCTGGGGACTCCTTCAAATCTTAGTTCAGTCGTCCCCGACGGCCAGGTTCATCCTGGCCGGCGTATCTTTTCGCCGGGGGCTGCGAGGTGTTTCCGCAAGGCCCTCGGACGCTTTCTTGACTGAGCTAAGAGCGTAAGGACAGCCCCCGCCCACTGTTTTGGGCGGATTTCCACACACGGAGGTCTGTCATGCACGCTCACTATCCCTTCACCCGCCTCATCGATCAGCACGCCCGGCTCAACCGCCTGCGCCAATCCGCGCCCGACGTGCTCCTCGCCGCCGGCTTGGACGATCTGCTGCCGCTACTGGAACACTTGGCGGTCACGCTATCGCCGCACGCCTACGAAATCACTCGCGCCGAACGCATGCTGCGGCTGATTCAGGAACAGTTGCCCGACGAGATGCAGGCACAGATGGAAGCGCCGTGCCGCGCGTTGCGCCAGCAGGCGGAGTGCGTTGTGCGGTTGTTGTGATGCCTGAGACAAGAGAGTGGGAAGCGATCTTTTTTGAGGAACCTTGATGTTTAATGACGCTCAATTAGATGGCCTGGCAAAAGTCTGCGACAACTTGGCAACGGCCTGCATCGTGGCCAGCGTCGCAGGCGGCATGGTCGAGCAAAAGGTCGGTACCAGCACGGTGTCGGCACTCTTGCTGCTCGCCGTCGTTTTGCTAGCGCTTGCCCTTTGCTGCAGACATTCAGTCAGTCCTAAGGAGAACAGCGGAAATGGCCATTGAATCACTCGTCGGTTTAGGAATATTTGTCGCTGGCTTGGCCGCTTTTGTACTCTACGCCGTGCGGCATCGTGAAAAAGGACCTCCACACAAACCGCACAAATAACCGTTCTAAAATCTGGAGACGTAGATAGCAGCCCGGCACATCACCGGGCTGTTTCCATCAAAGGGAAAACAGTATGCATACCGTAAGGTATCGGCAGAGTATGCTTCCATCACTGACAGAGGAACGCAGGGTGGAACTCAAACGGTTGGCTGACCAGTCATCTAGACGGCGTACGTCATTTGTACTAACATTGCGTCAAATGTACGCAAGGAGGGCGGCCATGTCTGCCACAACCACCCGATCCGCTCGTCTCGGTCTGCGAGCGACCCCGGAACAGGAGACCGTATTGCGCCGCGCGGCCGAAGTCGCACACAAGTCGCTGACAGATTTCATCCTGGACGCCGCGTATCAGGCGGCCGAACAGACCCTGCTCGACCAGCGCTTATTCATGATTTCCGGTAGTCAATACCAAGCACTTCTAGAAATGTTGGATCGGCCAGAGTCCGACAACCCCGGCCTGACTGACCTGTTCTCGCGACGCCCAGTTTGGGCCAAGAAATGAGTGTATCGGCACCTGAACCGCTCGGCGCACACCACCAGTTGGAGGGGTTTGACTGTGGAAAACCCGCGCTCACCGATTGGCTGTTACGCCATGCACGTCAAGCCCAAGGTAGCGGATCAGCCAGAACCTTTGTGGTCTGCGATGGCGATCACGTTGCAGGCTACTTCAGCCTAACCGTGGGGCAGATCGATACACTGGAGGCACCTGAGCGGATTCGTCGAGGCATGGGCCACTACCCGATTCCACTCGTCATTCTGGCGAGGCTTGCCGCCGATCTCGACTACCAAAGACAGGGCCTTGGTTTCAGTATGTTGCAAGATGCGATCCGCCGCACTCTGACGATTGCCGAACAAGCCGGTATCCGCGCGCTGCTCACGCACCCTATTGATGCCGACGCTGAGGCGTTTTATCGCCGCTTTGGTTTCGAGTCGACGCCGGTGCACGCGCAGCAGTTGATCTTGCTGCTCAAGGA
>NZ_JAFAND010000048.1 GCF_019232825.1 Paludibacterium sp.
TGGCGGAGACGCTGGTTTGAATAGGGGGCGGAAACTGCATTACCATGGACAACAGCCATATCGACTACTCCTGGGTAGTTGGTTTGGTTAGCGGGTCTTGGGGTCTGGTCACCTCAAGGCCCGCGCCTGTTTGCGGCGGATGCCGCACCGCCCACCTTAATCGAGCCTGTTGTGCGATGACAAGGGAGCGCGGCTGACCGAAAACCCCGCACCCGCCGTCCGCGGTTTTTCCCCTCAGTGACAGCGTCTGCTCAAGCCTTGTAGCGTGCATTCGCCGTAGGCAATGCACGGTCTTGGGCGAGTCCGTAGGCCGTGCGTTGCTTCGCGAACGCACGCTACCCAATCACGCAATGTGTGATAAAAATATACAGCTTAGTTGTACAGTTTAACTGCATATATGTTATGTTTGCGGCATGAATAAATCTAACCAGACCGACTTGGCGGTACTTGCCGGCGACCTACGTGTCACCGTGGGCAAACTGGTGCGGCGCGCACGCAAACATTCGCTCTCCGGTGACTTCACCTCGGCGCAAAAGTCGGTGCTCACCCTGCTGGAGCGTGACGGCCCGGCCACGGTGTCCGACTTGGCGCGGGCGGAGGAGGTGACGCCGCAATCCATGCGCATCACCGTCGCGAGCCTGGAGGCATTCGGTGTAGTCAAAGGCGAGGCCGATCCTCGTGACGGTCGCAAAACCCTGATCGATCTGACGTCCTCATTTAGAGAGCAGCTGCAAGCGAGCAGGGCGGCGAAAGAGGATTGGTTGATCCGCGCGCTGCAAGCGCAGTTTTCCGAGCAAGAGCAGGCAACGCTTGCCGAGGCGGTGGGGTTGCTGCGGCGGCTGGCCGATTTCCAACTAGACACGAGGAAGGTAGGCAATGAGTGAACTGCATTGGGTTGCTTATTTTTTCGGCGGAGCCTTTGTCACCAATGCCATTCCGCATTTTGTCAGCGGCGTGTGTGGCGAGCCATTTCAGAGTCCGTTCGCACAGCCGCATGGCAAAGGGTTGTCGTCTTCGACGGTCAACGTGCTGTGGGGATTTTTTAATCTCGCCGTCGGCTATTTGCTGACCTGCCGTGTGGGCGATTTTGCGCTCAGGGCGCTGGGGGATGTGCTGCCGTTTGGCCTCGGTATTCTGGTGATGGGGCTAGTGAGTGCGCGGTTGTTCGGCCCGTTGCATGGCGGCGATCGGCCGCGGCGCACGGTGCCATGAATCGATAGTTGTGGGCGTATTGCCTGCGGCGAATACGCCCAACTCATTGAGCGCCAATGGTCATTTCAGTGCTGAAATTTCGCCGATCTTGATCAGTCGGGCACGAATGATATTGCGGCTGATCCCCAGTAGTTTGGCCGTCTGTACTTGATTGCGATGGCAATAGTGGTAGGCGGCGCGTACCACCGATTCTTCGATGTCGTCGTATAGGTGCTCGCTGTGGCCCTCGAACAGTGTCAGCAGGGCATCGTATAACGCTTGCCGCGCATCGGTTGTTTCCCCTGGCGGGGCGGTCTCGCTACGGCCGGTCGGGCGCGTTGCATTGCGGCCGATGTGCAACGATGACAGGTGAAGATCATCGGCATCGACGATGTTGTTCTTGTTGATCAGCAATGCATGGTGAATGGCGTTTTCCAGCTCGCGGATATTGCCTGGCCATGGGTGGCACAATAGTTTTCGCACGGCTTCAGGATGGAGGCGAATGTCGTCATAGCCGAGGCGGTTGCGGTATTCGTCAATGAAATGGTGTGCCAATGGAATAATGTCGCCCGGCCGGTCCCGTAAGGGGGGCAGGGCGAGATGCACAACCCGGAGCCGGTAGAAGAGATCCTCACGAAAATGCCCGGCAGCCACGGCCTCTTCCAGCCTGACGTTGGTCGCGGCGACGACCCGGACGTCGATCGGAATGGGCTTGCGCGACCCTAATCTGACTACTTCCCGCTCTTGCAAGATGCGTAGCAGTTTAACTTGCACGCTCAACGGCAGATCGCCGATTTCGTCGAGAAACACCGTGCCGCCATTCGCGGCCTCGAACCAGCCCGGTTTGGTGGCAAAGGCGCCGGTAAATGCGCCTTTTTCGTGGCCGAATAGTTCACTTTCTACCAGCGATTCGGAAAAGGCGCCGCAGTTGACCGCGACAAAGGGATGATTGCTTCGCTGGCTCAACGCGTGAACATGACGGGCAATCAGCTCTTTACCGGTACCGGTTTCGCCGATGATCAGCACGTTGGCGTCACTGGGCGCGACCTGTTGAATGCGAGCCAGTAGTGCCAGCGATTGCGGGTCTTCGAATACTTGCGCCGTTGCGCGGATCGACGTGGCCAATGCGCGGGAGTTGGGCAGCGTGATCAGGGGGGAGGCCGGAGTGCCGGCGGGCGGCAGGGCCGGCTGTTCGTTCAGGAATAGAACGTCGGTTTCGGATAGGTGTGGACGAGGGCCCATTCTCCTAACTCCTTAAGCTTGTAATCGACAGGGTCGTGCAATGTATGAGTGCGCAGGTTGCGCCAGTGGCGATCGAGCCGTAGTTCGGCATGGGTTGCGCGTGCCCCGGCGACCTCGAACATGCGACAGGTCAGATCGAGTCCGATGCGAGAAGCGGCGATCTTGGCCACGGCTATGCTGATGGCCACCTCGCCACGTTCGTTTTCTGTCAATGCATCGCCCTTCGCCCAGGCTTCAACCAGCCGCGCGCCGGCTTTGTCGGTTAACGCTCGCACGCTTTCCAGCCCAACCCAGAATTCGCCGTAATGACTGAGGATGTAAGGATCCTCATAGGTATGGTCGACTTGGGCCGCGCGCCAGGGACGCGCCTCGTGCAGGGTGTAATGGCGGGCCTCATCGAAAGCGCCCTCGGCGATGCCGAGATAGATATTGGTCAGAATCAATTGGGCAATCAGCGGGCGTAGGCAGGAACGCGGCGTGGAAAGCGGGCCGGGCTGGTCGAGAATTTCATTGAGCTCGACACGGACCTGTTCGAAATGGACGCTGCCGCTGTCGGTTTGGCGCTGGCCGATATTGTTCCAGTCCTGATGAAGCCGAATCCCGCTACGGCCAGTCGGAACGGCCGCCATGACCAGTTTGCCGCTGCCATGCTGGATGGCGGATATCACCAGCATTTCCGAATCCAAGGCGCCGGAGCAGAAGCTTTTTGGACCGGAAAACTCCAACCAGTGATCGAACGTGCGGCAGACGGTGCGTTCGTCGAGCGGGTTGAGCGCATTGCCCCAGAACCAGTTGAGCCGGGTGGTTTTTTCATGCCACGGCTCCCACTGCTGCGGCCGGCCGAATAATTCCACCGTGGCCAGCATCAGGTGGTGGAAGGCAAAAACATGAGCTACCGAACTATCCGCTTTGGCAAACTCACGCACTACCCGCAGGATCTCCTGCCAGTCGGCGCCGGCGCCGCCGTATTGTTTGGCAATGGAAAGGCCAAGCAAACCGCTGGCACGGATAGCGTCTCTCTCCGCTTTTGGTGTGCCGCCTTGATCGTCGCGCGCTGCTGCTGTCGCCGCAAATTGCTGTGCCAGCTGCTGGGCAATCAGCAACGCATCGCCAGGGCCGTAAACCGGGGTGGTTATGGACAATTGTTCTATCCTTCCGTCTCTAAGGAACCAGTGGTTATTTAGAGGCCTTTTATGTCCATAATGGAAAGGATTTTTTTTAATAAAAATATTCGAAATTTGAATTTAGACGTTTGGCACGCTGCTTCTCATTCCGCGGCGATAGCGTGAGTTTCGAGCAATTTGCTTCGTATTCAGCAGTGCTGATTGTGCGCTGTTGCCTGAGCAGCAAAATGCAATGGAAAGACGCGGTCTCGGTGCATTTTTCATTGGCACGCAAAATGCTAATTCCTCTGCGTTCATTCGAAACAGAGGTGTTTTATGAAAGTATTCTGGTTTTTACCGACACATGGCGATAGCCGTTATTTGGGTACCGGCCTGGGGGCGCGTGCTGTCGATCACGGCTATTTGAAGCAGATCGCTCAAGCTGCCGATCAGTTGGGGTACGAAGGGGTGCTGATTCCGACGGGCCGCTCCTGCGAAGACTCCTGGGTCGTCGCGTCTTCTCTGGCGCCACTGACGACGCGGCTCAAATTTCTCGTGGCCATCCGCCCAGGCATCATTTCTCCTACGGTATCGGCCCGTATGGCCGCTACGCTGGATCGCATGTCGAACGGACGCCTGCTCATCAATGTGGTGACAGGGGGGGATCCGGACGAGCAGCAAGGCGACGGCGTGTATCTGAGCCATGCCGAACGTTATGAAGTGACGGACGAATTCCTGAAGATCTGGCGCGGTGTCGCGGCAGGGGAAACCGTGAATTTTGCCGGCAAGCATCTGAAGGTCGATAACGCCAAAACCTTGTATCCCCCCGTGCAGCGGCCGTATCCGCCGCTGTACTTTGGCGGATCGTCTGCGCCGGCGATCGATCTGGCGGCGGAGCAGGTGGATGTCTATCTCACCTGGGGCGAGCCACCGGCCGCCGTGGCGGAAAAGATCGGCGCGGTCCGCCGCAAAGCCGCCGCGCTCGGCCGTACGGTCAAATTTGGTATTCGCCTGCATGTGATCGTGCGGGAAACCAGCGAACAAGCCTGGCAAGCGGCGGAAGACTTGATTGCGCATGTCAGCGACGAGACCATTGCGGCGGCTCAAACGGCCTTTGCCCGCTTTGATTCGGTGGGGCAGCAACGTATGGCCGCGCTTCATGGCGGACGGCGTGATCATCTGGAGGTCTCACCTAACCTATGGGCCGGGGTGGGGCTAGTGCGCGGAGGTGCCGGCACGGCCCTTGTCGGTAGCCCGCAGGAGGTGGCAGCGCGCATCCATGAATATGCCGAGCTCGGCATTGAATCGTTCATTTTCTCCGGCTACCCGCATCTGGAGGAAGCTTATCGTGTGGCCGAGCTGCTGTTCCCGCTGCTGCCATTGCCTCAGCAAGCGTCTGGGGCGGCAGTCGCGGCCAATCTAACCGGCCCGTTCGGTGAAATGATCGCCAACGATATTGTGCCGCCAGCGGCCGATCGCGTACGGGAAAGCGCCTGATGAACGAGTCTCTTCTTGAGTGTGGGCCGCCGCTGGCGGTTGCCAGGACGCTGGCCGCCGAATTCGCCAAGACCGCTGCCCTACGTGATCAGCAAGGGGGAACGCCCAAGACCGAACGCGATGCGTTGCGCGCGAGTGGATTGCTGGACCTAAGCATTCCGACTGAGTTCGGCGGGCAGGGCGCTAGCTGGAGCGAAACCCTGCGGGTCGTGCGCGAGCTGGCCCAGGTGGATAGCTCGGTGGCGCATGTCTTTGCGTTTCACCATCTGTTGCTGGCCACGGTACGCTTGTTTGGCCAGCCGGCACAGTGGCAGCCTTGGTTCGAACAGACTGCGCGGCAGCGTTGGTTTTGGGGGAATGCCCTCAATCCATTGGATAAACGCACGACAGCGACAGCGTATAGCCACTGGTACGAGTTCCATGGCGACAAGAGCTTTTGCTCCGGCGCGACCGATTCGGACATGCTGCTGGCGTCCGCCATCCAGCAGGGGGAGGGAGGCAAGCTGCTGATCGCCGCCTTCCCGAGCGGGCGCGCGGGTGTGCAGATCAGGCAGGACTGGGACAATATCGGCCAGCGCCAGACAGACAGTGGCAGTGTGCGCTTCGACCATGTGCGGGTGGAGGCTGGCGAAGTGCTGCTTAACCCCGGGCCGCTCAGCTCGCCGTTCGCCTGCCTGAGGCCGCTGATTGCGCAATTGATTCTGACCAACCTCTATCTGGGTATCGCGGAAGGGGCGCTGCGCGAGGCTCGCCAATACACGCTCGAACAGCGCCGGTTGTGGCCCGCGTCGTTGGCGGCCACGCCCAACAAAGATCCATACACCTTGCTGCACTACGGCGAGTTTTTTGCCGCGCTGGAAGGGGCCCGATTGCTGACCGATCATGCGGCGGCGCAGTTGGATGACGCATGGCGGCAAGAGGCGCAGTTGAGCGAAACGGCGAGGGGCCGTCTCGCTGTCAGTATCGCCGCCGCCAAGGTGGCCGCTTCGCGCAGCGGCTTGGATTTGACCAGCCGAATGTTCGAGGTGACCGGTGCCCGCGCGACGACGGCCGCGTTGCGGCTGGACCGGTTCTGGCGCAATCTGCGCGTGCATAGCTTGCACGATCCGCTCGACTACAAGCTGCAAGAATTGGGAGATTGGGCACTGAACGGGCAGTATCCCATTCCTTCGTTTTATTCCTGATCCCTGCTTGCAGCCCAATGCTCCCTTCCTTCCACTCGATACGCCATGAATGACGCCGGCCCCGAAATGGGGCCGGCGTTCTGTGCAGGGGAAAACTTTATCGTTTTTTATTGGTGCGGTTGTTCATGAACGAGCTCCGCCTCGATATCCGTCAGGCGTGCCGGGGCAAACAAGCGCAGCGCCAGAAACCACAGCAAGCCGATGACGATCAGCGCAATAAAGACATACGGCAGCCAGGCATACACGCCCTGTGGGATGGGATAGATGCTGCCGACCAGCGGAATCGCCAGCAATGCCACCGACACGATGCTGATCAGCAGCTGTTTGCCGCGCAGTTTGCCCTGCCGGCGTAGATAGAGCGGTGCGCCGATCGCCACGAGTACGTAAGCGAGCAGCGAGCCATAGGTCGCGATCGTACTGAGATAACCGTACGAATCCAGTAGGGCCGTGCCATTGACGGTGAAGATGACATCGGCGACCAGCGACAAGAGCACCAGCAAGGTGACCGCGATATGCGGCGTGGCGTTGGTGCCGTGAGCTCGGCCGGTGGCCGCGTGAAATACGCCTTGATGTGCAAACGTATACACAATGCGGGCAGCCGCATTAATCGACGAAAAAAAAGCGGCAAAGAAGCTCAGCGACACGCCGGCATCGATGAGCAAGCCCAGTTTGCCAAGCCCGATTTGGTGCGCCAGCAGCGAAAGCGGCCCGTCAGCCTGATCCAATGAGGGATGTTGGCCATGAAAGGCGCCGACAAGGCCATACGACGCGACAATGAACAGCAGCGCCGGTCCGACGATGCTGATGACGACCGCTTGCGGGATGGCCCGGAAGGGGGCCTTGGCCTCGGTGCCGAGCACCGTCGCGCTCTCGAAGCCGGTGAAGCTGAAAAAGGCCAATACCATGCCGAGGCGCAACTGTTCCGGTTTGACGCCCTCCAGCGACCATTGCGCATGATCGATGGCGTGTCCGCTGCCTGCCAGATAGCCGACGATGACCACGGTGATCAGCGCGATCGTCAGCAATTCGACCAGCAGCGTGAAGCGGGTGGACAGGCGGATGTCGCGGTAGGCGATATACCAGGCGGCGAAGCCGGTGATGCCGGTCAAGGCCAGCGTGACCGACAGCGGGGTCGTCTTGCCGAGCACGCCCAGCTCGCGAGCAAGAACCAGCAGGGTATTGACCGTCCCTTGCAGGATCCCCGCCGCACCGATGGCGTAGGCGACCAGCAAAGACCAGCCGCAGATCACGCCCCAGATCGGTCCGATACCTTGCGCCGCGTAGGTATAGAGCGCACCGGACGAGGCGGTGCTGCGAGCAAACAGGGTAATGCTCCAGGAAGAAAACAGCAGCGCGACGGTGGCGAACACATAAGCGAGCCATGTCCCGTTGCCGGCGGTGGCAAATACCGCTGGAATCAGGATGCCAACGCCGCCCGACGCGCCGACCAGCCCGATGGATTGCGCCACCAGCTCCGGCAGACGCAGATAATTGCGTCGCAATCCGCTTGCGCCCGCGCCCGGGGGGGCGGCATCCAATACCGCCGTTTCACTATTTGAATAACTCATATTCACACCTTCTCCTTTGTCGAATGGGAACTGCGCCTCGCCAGGCGGCGCATGCTGTCAGGGTTCGGCCAGAACCGGACAGGCAGGCTTGGCGGCTTGTTGTCTGAATGTGGCGCCATGGTGATGACTGGCTAGCTTTGGGCCTTGGCCAAACAATTTTTCGCGCAGCGTGCCTGGGCGATACTCCCGCTTATAGAGGCCGCGCCGCTGCAGTTCCGGCACGAGCAAGTCGACCACATCGGCGAAGGTGCCTGGGTTGATGACGGCGCTGAGGTTGAAGCCGTCCACACCGGTTTCGTCCACCCAGGCTTCCAGCGCGTCGGCGACGGTCTGCGCCGAGCCGACGATGACCGGGCCATCCCCGCCGATGCCGCAGTATTGGGCAATCTCGCGCACCGTCCATTGGCGTTCCGGGTCGGCTGCCGTAAAGGCTTCGACGGCCGATTGAATCGCATTGCTTTCCACGTGCTCCAGGGTCTGATCCCCGGCAAATTGGCTCAGGTCGATGCCGGTCCAGCCGGACATCAGCGCCAGGGCGCCGTCATGGCTGATGAAGCGTTGGTAGTCTTCAAACTTGGCGCGGGCGGCTTCGTCGCTGTGCGCGACGATCACCGTCAGCTGGTTGAAGATGGTGACTTCGTCCGGCTGCCGTCCCTGGCGGGACACTTCTTGCCTGATCGCATCCACTTGCTGGCGCAGTACGTGGCGAGTCGGCGCGGCGACGAACACGCACTCGGCGTGGCGGGCGGCAAACTGTCTGCCGCGGGAGGACGCGCCTGCTTGATAGAGCACCGGCGTGCGTTGCGGCGATGGCTCGCTCAGGTGAAAACCCGGCACGGTAAAGTAGCGGCCGTGGTGGTCGATGTTGCGGACGCCGGACGGCTCCACGTAGATGCCGCGCCCGGCGTCGCGTTGGACCGCGTCGTCACGCCAGCTGCCTTCCCACAGCTTGTAGCAGACCTCGAGGTATTCGTCGGCCAGCTCATAACGATTGTCGTGGGTCAGTTGTTGCGCTTGGCCGAGATTGCGCGCGCCACTGTCCAGATAGGAGGTGACGATGTTCCAACCCACGCGCCCTTGCGTGAGATGGTCCGCCGTGGATAGGCGGCGCGCGAACGGATAGGGATGCTCGAACGACACGGAGGCGGTGATGCCGAAACCCAGGTGCTGCGTAACGGCCGCCATCGCGGACACGAGTTGCAGCGGATCGTTGATCGGCACCTGCGCGGCTTGACGAAGCGCCGTCTCGGGGCTGCGGCCGTAGACGTCGTAGACGCCCAATACATCGGCAATGAACAAGCCATCGATCTTGCCGCGTTCCAATGTGGTGGCCAGATCGGTCCAATAGCGCAAATCGGTATAGCGGTGCGACTGATCTTCGGGGTGCCGCCATAGTCCGGGTGACAGATGCCCCGGGCTATTGATTGTGAAGGCATTTAGCCTGATTTCTTTACGCATGGGGTGGCATTCCGGTGTTGGTTCAGTTCCAGGAGTGGCGGGCCGGCTTGACGCCATTGAGGTAAAAGTTGCCGATCGTGTGGTACTTCCAGCGCACGGGGTCGTGCAGCGTGTGTACCCGGGCATTGCGCCAATGCCGGTCGTAGTTGTAGCGCCCCAATGTCGACTTGCTGCCGCCAAGTTCGAATAGCTTGCTTGCCGCCAGCAGCGATATGTCCGTTGTGGCAATCTTGGCTTCGCCGACGGCAACGGCCGCCTGCGCCACGGTGTCTTCGTCCGGCGCCAGTTTGGCAATGTCGATAAAACGACCCGCGCGTTGGATGAGTGCTTCGGCGGCATGCAGGCGGTACTGCAGATCGCCAATTTGAGCGATGGTGAGCGGGTCTAGGTCCGCCCGTTCCACGCCGCTATCGATCCACGGCCGCGCGTGCTGCTTGACGAAGTGGATGGTGTCGTTGATTGCCGCACGGGCAATGCCCAAATCGATTGCCGCCGTGGTGATCTGCGCAAACGGGCCCGCGAGGGTCGGGCGGTCGTACGAGCGATGGGTATAGAACAGCTGGAACGCGCTGACGCGCACATTCTCGGCGACGACGGTGCCGCTGGCCGTGGTGCGTTGTCCGAAGCTGGACCAATCATCGATCACCTTCAAGCCTTCGGTACCTTGTTCGACAAACACCAGCACGGCCTGGTCGTTGTCGTCGAGCGCCAGCACCGGCACCCAATGCGCGTACAAAGCACCCGTGGAGTAGAACTTTGTGCCGTTCAGGACGTAACCATCGCCATCGCATCGGACCCGTGTCTGAATATCCAAAACCGTCTTGCCTCCCGCTTCCGAAAAGGCGTTGCCGTAGCGGTTGCCTCGAAGCACCAAATCAAAGAAGAAGCGCTTTTGCTCGGGCGTGCCTTCCAGACGGATGTCTTCGATCAGGCAGAAATGGTTTTGCGGCAACTGGCCGATCGATGAATCGGCTTCCGAAATGATGGCAATGACCTCCGCCAGCGTACCCGCCGATACCTCCGCGCCGCCGTATTCCCTGGGGACCGTGATCGCCCACAGTCCGCTTTCGGAAAACAGCGCGACTTCGTCGAACGGTAGTGTTCGCTCCCGGTCTCGCTGCGCGGCATGCTCCGCCAGCTTGGGTACCAGAGAACGCGCAACCTGCAGCGCTTCGGCTTCGGAACGGATGATCGGAACGGACGACGGTGTGGCAGACGCTTGCGCAATGCCGGATGCTGTGTGCGTGGACATGCTGATTCCTCTTAATGGTACGGTTGGGCAGCCGGTTGTCTTCCGTGCCGCGCCAGAGTTAAGTGCGTGTTGTCATCTTGTTTCGCATGACGCCCGATCAGGTCGGTCAAGCTTGGACGCCAAGGCTGATGGCGACATTGCGGTGGCTAAGTAAAGGCAGGGCGCGTTCGACCGCCAAATCGATGCGCTCTTGCAGCGCCGGACTGCTGACCCGGTAGGACTGAAGGTCGGTTTCCGCCCCGTAGACGCCGATGGGCAAGGTCAAGGCCTGGAAGAAGCTGAACAGGGGGCGTAATTGGTGTTCGATCACCAGCGCGTGGCGGTCGCTGCCGCCGGTGGCGGCCAATAACACGGGCACGTCTATCAGCGCTTCGTAATGGATAAAATCGAAGAAATGCTTGAACAGACCGGTAAAGCTCGCGCGATAGACCGGGCTGGCGACGACCAGTAGATCGGCGGATTCGACGGCGGCGATTTCGGCTTTGACCTCGTCCGGCAAGGCCGCAGGGTGCGTGATACCGCCGTAAAGATGAGCGATCTCGCCGAGTTCGATGAGATGGACGTCGATGGGTAGGCGTTGCGCCATGCTGGTTACGATGCCTTCGACCAATGCCAGGGTCCGAGATGGGCGTTGCAAACCGCCGGAAACAGCCACTACCTGCAATTTTCTGGTCATAACGACTCCTGATAACTGATTGTGTCAGTTATATAGCAGTAATCGTGCCAGAAAGTATTTTGTTTATTTTCAATGTGTTGTGTGTATTTGAGTGTTGCCGGTCAATGCTGATTGAACACCAGCTTGCTGAATGCCTGCTGATTATTCAGCACCCATCAAAAATCCCATGGATGCTTTCTGCTGACCTGCCGTGTGGGCGATTTTGCGCTCAGGGCGCTGGGGGATGTGCTGCCGTTTGGTCTCGGCATTCTGGCGATGGGGCTGGTGAGTGCGCGGTTGTTCGGCCCGTTGCATGGCGGCGATCGGCCGCGGCGCGCCTAAGTCTGCATGTTAATCGGGCCAGTGCCATGCAACGCGTGGAGCGCCGGCAGTCGGGGTTGGGCGGGTGTGACAAAATGACGCCATATGCCTATACTCGATCAGATGCATTATTGGCTATAGAGAGGTTGCCATGCTTGCTCATACAGGAAAACGGCTGACCACGCGTATCACTGAGCACGTGCAGGAAAAGCTGCAGGCTGCAGCGGATATTATGGGGGCGACGCTGAATCAGTTTGTTGTTCAGGCGGCGCTGGAAAAGGCGGACAAGGTTATTGAGAGTGAATCCTCGATTGTCCTGACTCGCAGGGAGTCAATGAGACTTCTCGATTTAATTGAAAACCCGCCGCCGAGAAATGAGAAATTTCTACAAGCTCAAGCCCGTTATCAGAGGATGAAGAACGATGATGGTTCTGCCACTGAATGACCGGCATGATAGAAATCACTTTGATTGCGGTGACGTTGATCTAAACGGTTGGTTGAAGCGGATCGCCAAGCAACATAAAGAGAAGGGGGTTTCCTCGACCTTTGTGGCGGTAGCCGATGAGCAAAGCACGGAAGTGCTTGGCTTTTACGCGATCAGTTTGGCCGAGCTGGTCAATACCGACCTTCCGACGACGTACAAGAAACGTCTACCGGTCAAGGTTCCTGTATTTCGTCTTGGCCGGTTGGCAACGGCGATATTACATCGGCGAAAAGGTATTGGAGAGTATATGCTGTTCGATGCAATTGACCGGGTGACGCGCATCGCGCGCGAGGTGGGTGGCATTGGTTTGGTGGTCAATGCGAAGCACGCCGCAGTCAATTTCTACCAACGCTATGGTTTTGAGCCTATGGCAGACCACCCGCAACATCTGTTCTTGCCTATTTGACGCAAGCTCCGCCATGCGGGGCTTGGCATTACGCCCTTCTTGGCGGCCTTTTTGGGCGCCAATCTCTATCCCTTCCTGCCGGGCTTCTTCTCGGAGTCTTTCTGCAATCGTCATGACAACCTCCTCATACTGCGGTGCGCTGTGCGCCAACTTGTGCAATAGGGTTTTCGGTTCTGCCGTATCGCCTGCCTGCAGCATGTAATTCAACAGTGACTTGAGTTGCTCTTGGCTACACGTGCCGAGGCGTAGGGCGCACTCGCCGAAGGCAGTGCGCCGTCTTTCACGCTATCGACGGATGAATGCGGCCTCCCGCGGCGGCGTTGGCGCAATGCCGCGCGTTGCGCGGCGATTACACCCTACCATCCCGGGCACACGTAGGGGGCGTTCGCGCAGCGGCGCGGTTGGCTATCCTCTCGCCGTAACGGGCGTTGCCGAATGGTGCTTCACGCTCAGCCCCAACCCAATCACCACGCCTAGCAGCGCCAGCGCTTCGACGTAATGCGCGGGGGCCAATATGTCACGCTTGAGCATCAGCGCCACCAACATCGGCGTCAGGCCGCCGAAGATCGCATAGGCCAGGTTGTACGACAGCGATAGGCCGCTGAAGCGCACCGCGGGCGGGAAGGCGCGCACCATGATGCACGGCACGGCGGCGATGGTGCCCACGGTCAGGCCCAAGAGCGCGTAGCCGGGAAACAGCCAATCGGGGTTGGCGGCGATGCCGCCGTAAAAGACGTAGCA
Source organism: Paludibacterium sp. (assembly GCF_019232825.1). Classification (GTDB taxonomy): domain Bacteria; phylum Pseudomonadota; class Gammaproteobacteria; order Burkholderiales; family Chromobacteriaceae; genus Paludibacterium. The sequence goes on from NZ_JAFAND010000048.1 coordinate 13,103, forward strand.
GGCCGCGCTCAGCAGCAGCGAGCCGACCAAGAGGGTGGGGCCGTCGCCGTAGCGGTCGGTCAGGCTGCCGGCCAGCACGCAGCCGATCGACAGGCATACCACCGCCAGGCAGTTGGCCAGCAAGGCCTTTTCCGCGCCGATGGCCGGCAGTTTCGCCAGCAGCCCCGGGGTCATCAAGATCACCACCACGATGCCGCCGGTCAGCACCCAGGTCGCCAGCATCGACAGCAGCATCGCGCCGCGGTGCGACGCCAGCACGCGTTTCATCGGCCATTCGGCCAAGAGCGCGCGCTGTTCCTCCAGCTCTTTGAATACCGGCGTTTCTTGCAGGTAGCTGCGCAGGTAGACCGCCATCAGGCCGAACACCCCGCCGAGCAGAAAGGGAATGCGCCAAGCGTGGTCGACCAGCTCTGCTTCGGTGAAGCGCGCGTGCATCGCGCTCGCCACCAGCGAGCCGAGCAGAATGCCCATGGTCAGGCCGGCGGTGAGCGTGCCGCAGGCGAAGCCGACGCGGCGCGCCGGCACGTGCTCGGACACGAATACCCAGGCGCCCGGCACCTCGCCGCCGATGGCGGCGCCTTGCAGCACGCGTAGCGCCAACAGCCCGATCGGCGCCCAGAAACCGATGGCGGCGTAGGTGGGCAGCAGGCCCATCAGGAAAGTCGGCAGCGCCATCAATAGAATGCTGAGCGTGAACATGCGCTTGCGCCCGCGCAGGTCGCCGAAGTGCGCCATGACGATGCCGCCGAGCGGGCGCGCCAGGTAGCCGGCGGCGAAAATGCCGTAGGTCTGCACTTGTACCAGCCAGTCGGGGCTGTGCGGCGGAAAGAACACGTGTCCCATCACCGCGGCGAAGAACACGTAGATAACGAAGTCGTAAAACTCCAGCGTGCCGCCGAGCGCGGACAGCGCCAGCGTGCGGTAGTCGCCGCGGTTAAGCGGGCGGGTGTGGTCGAAAGGCATTGTTTGCTTGTCCCATGGTCATGATCATCCCGGCGTTCTGACGCCGTGTCCGGTCAGAATACGCTAATGCCATGGGGTGGGAAATGCCTTCGCGGGGATTGGTATTGCGCCGATAGGCTATTTCCCGCCTATCCGGCGGGCATATCGGCGCAAAAATGGCGAATCAATAGTGCGGCGGAATCTCGTGCGGCGAGGCGCCGGGTTCGTGCCCCGCGCCTTGGCTGCGCAGTTGCTGGTAGAGCAGGCGCAACTGCTGCTGCAGCATGTCGATTTCCCGCTGTTGCCGGGTGACGGTATGGTTCAAGGTATCGAGCAGGTCGTCTTGAAACGCCAGCTTGACCTCGAGTTCGGTGACGCGGGCTTCCAGGCTCATACGTTGGCTTCCGGTAACCATTTCAGCACCACTTTCTTGATCGGCATCGGGTTCGTCACCGCGCAGCCGGGGCGGTGGAATTCCCCCGGCTGGAAGATCGCGTACATGCCGGCGCTCAATGCCAGTTCGCACGGCGGCTGCGGGGCGTCGTAGAAGGCGATGTCCTTGTCCGCCAAGCGGTCCTCGCGCACGGTAGCGCTGCTGCCGCTGGGCAGATAGCCGATATTCTCCTCGCCGCTGACCAGATATTGCACGTCCAGATAGCGGCCGTGCGCCTCGAGCCGCCGTTCGCTGGCCGGGACGGTGGTCATTTCCTGCACCAGGGCGAAGCAGCGCTCGCCATCGATCGGGTAGCGGCCCGGGGGCTGCGCGGCGAATTGCGGCAGCAGGCCGATGCAATCGCGCAGCGCGGGGGTGAGGGGGCAGGACGACAGGTTATCGATGTGATCGCAATACATAACAAAGCCTCGAAGCGGTGAACTGGTATTTTAGCGGAATCCCTTCATGGCTGGGTGACGGCACAATGACAACTTTTTGGGAACGGGAGGCGGCATGCGGGTGAGTGGAAAGAAAACCTGGCGCTGGCTGTGGTGCTTGGCGGCGCTGGTGGTGCTGCCGGCGCAGGCCGGCAATTGGATCTTGGCGCTGAGCTGGGCGCCGGGGTTTTGCGCTACGCACGCCGAGAAGCGGCAGTGCGGCGATCTGGCCGATCCGCAAAGTTTTGCCGCGCGTCATTTGACCTTGCACGGCTTGTGGCCGGAGGCGCAAAACTGCCCGGCGACGCCGCTGCGCCCCGGCGATTTGCCGGCGGGGCTGGAGCGGGTGATGCCCGGCGTGCGCGATGGCTTGGCCGAGCATGAATGGCGCAAGCACGGCAGTTGCAGCGGCATGCAGCCGAACGCCTATTTCCGCCAGATGATGGATTTGGCCGACCGGGTCAACGGCAGCAGCCTCGGGCGCTTCTTGAGCGCGCATGCCGGCGCGCGCGTCACCCTGGACGAGTTGCACGCCGCGCTGACGCCGGACTACGCCGACGGCCGCCGCAGCGTGCGCTTCATCTGCGGCGGCGAGCGTTTGCAGGAGATCCGCTTTTACTTGAACGACTGGTCGTCCTTCCTGGGGAAATCCGGCCAGGCCGGTTTGTGGCGCCGGGCGCAGGGCACCGACCGCTGCGACGACTCGGTACTGCTGTAGCGCGGGCAGCATCAGCGCATGGCGAACATCTCGGCGTGGAAACGCGGCTTGCGCCCCGGCCGCCGCGCCAGGTCGTCAGCCAAGGTTTGTCCCATTGCCTGAGGGCCGCAGAACCAGACGTCGTCGACCTCCGGCAACATGTCGGCGCGCAGGCGGGCGCCATGGCGGCTTTCCAGCAGATGCAGGCGCACGCCGGCGGCTTGGCATTGCGCTTGCAGCCGCGGCAGCTGTAGCGCCTGTTCCGCCGAGGGCACGCAGTAGTAGAAGTCGACCTGGTCGAGCACGCGGCCATGGCCGGCGAAGCTGTCGAGCCACGCCATGAACGGGGTGATGCCGATGCCGCCCGCCACCCAGGCTTGCGGCCGCGCCGCCGGGGCGGGCAGGAAGCGGCCGTACGGGCCTTCCACCGTCACCGCCATGCCTGGCGCCAGCGTGTCGGCCAGCCGGCCGGTGTAGTCGCCCAGCGCCTTGATCAGAAAACGCAGCTGCCGCTCGGGGTTGTCGCCGTTGGCGATCGAAAACGGGTGCGCGCCCTCGGCGGCGTCAAAGGTGACGCGGGCGAATTGGCCGGCGCGGTGTCCCGGCCAATCGCCGTCCATCTGGCAACACACTTCCACCACGCCCGGCTGCGGCGTCTGTACCGACACGATGGTGCCGGCATGGCGCCGGCCGTGGCCGAGGCGGCCAGCCACGACCCACAGCGCGGCCAGGCCGCCGGCCAGCATCGTCAGCGCGTACAGCGCGCCCACCGGCGTAAGCCAAAAGGCCCCCGGCAAAAGGATGGCGCCATGGAACGCGCCGAGCAGAAACAGCGGCGCGAACAGCGTATGCAGCTTGCGCCAGAAACCGTACGGCAGCAGGCGCAGCAACGACAGCAGCACCAGCGCCAGCACGGCATAGGCGCTCCAGCTGCCGATGCCATGGGCCAAGCCGATCAGCGAGAAGCCGCCGCCATGGCGGGCGCCATGGCGCAGCATCGGCGCGGCCAGCCCCAGCGTCTTAGCCAGCGGCGGCGACAGCTTCAGCAGCCAATGCGCGGCGAGCAGCAATCCGCTGGCGATGCCGAGACGGCGGTGGATGCGGTAGACCTTGTCGAGGCCGGCGAGGCGGTTTTCCAGCCAGGGCGCACGGGTGGCCAAGACCATGGCCGCGGCCATGATGGCCATCAACAGCAGGCCGGAGAGCAGGATCAGCTGCTGGCGCCAGGCCCAGAAGTCGGCCGGCCAGCCATGCTGTGCCCAACTGGTGGCGGCGAACAGCACCGTCACCAGCGTCAGTAATGTCGTGAGGAGATAGCGTTTCATCTTCGTTGTCTCGTTGCGAGGGGTGCGCTCGCATTGAAACAACGCAAAATTAAGCGAAAATGATGAAATTAGCGCGAATATGACCAAATATTGCGACAGCGCCCGGCCGCAATATTTCTTTACCCGCGTTTACAAAACAATTCGGCGTTAATCGGTGCCCAAGACGGGGCTCAGACGATAGACGCAGCGGCGGCCGTCGCTCAGCAGGTGCTCCACGCGCGATACCTGCGCCCATCCTTCCATCAGGCTTTGAAACTGTTCGAGCTCCGACGCGCAGAAACGTTGGCACGTGCTGGCCGCCGCGCAGATCGGGCAGTGGTCCTCGATGAACAGCCAATCGCCGCCGTCATGCTCCACCCGCGCCATGTAGCCTTCCGCGCTGCGCAATTCGGCCAGGCGCTGCGTCCGCTGCGCCAGGCTGTCGGCGTCGGCGAGCGCCTGCCGATAGTGGGCCAATTGCTGCGCGCCGCGATGCGTGATCAGGCGTGCCATGCCGTCTTGGCCAAACAGCGCGTCGATCGAATCGATGATCTGCAGCGTCAATTGCGCGTGCGTGTCCGGAAAACGCGCGTGGCCCGCGGGGGTCAAGTGCCACAGCTGTTTGGGCCGGCCCACCCCTTTACGCGAGACCTCTCCCTCCACCATGCCTTGCTCGACCAGTTTGACCATCTGCTGTCGTACCGCTTCCGTCGTGGTGCCGAATGCCTGGGCCAGATTGGCGGTGCTGCAGGCGTCGTGCGTTTTGATCCACAGAAGCAGCTGTTCCTCGGGGCGAGACGATTTATCCATGTTTTTTGTTGTGTAATTCATTGTCGTCCGATAGTATTAAAAGCGTATTCTTGCATTATAGGTATTCCGTGCCGCAGAGCAAGAATATTACTAAGAATTTTTCAAATATGAGGAGTCAACCATGCAGAATGCCACATCGATTCGCAGCTACTTGTTGTTGCTGGGCATCGGCGTCGTCTGGGGCGGGCAGTTCGTCTTCAATGCCCAGGCGATCGAAAGCCTGCCGCCCGCCACCGTGGCCGCGGCGCGCGCCGTGTTGGGCGCGCTGACCTTGAGCCTGGTGTCTTATTTCAAGCCGGAGCCCCGTCTCGGCGCCAAGCCGGCCGGCAGCCTGCCCTTGGGCCGGCTGCTGATGCTGATCGCTTTGTTCGAAACCGTGCTGCCGCTGTTTTTGATCGCCTGGGGGCAGCAGCACGTGTCCAGCAGCGTGACCGCCGTGCTCGTCGGCAGCGTGCCGATCGTCACCTTGCTGTTGTCCACCGTGATGAGCGCGCGCAACCACTTTACCGTGTTTTCCGGCTTGAGCGTGCTGCTCGGTTTCCTCGCCATTTGGGTGCTGGTCGATCCGGGCGCGGACGGCCTGAGCGAGCAACATACGTTGATCTACGAAGGCGCGATTTTCCTTGGCGTGATCAGTTTCGGCATCAGCCTGAATTTGATGGAAAAGATCCCGCTCCACGCGCCGATCCGCTCGACGCGCAACATGCTGTGGCTGTCTTCGGCGCCGCTATTGTTGGTCGCGCTGCTGTTCGATCAGCCCTGGTCGTTGAGCTGGGGCATGCACAACATCGTGCCGCTGATGTTGCTGGGCGTGCTCGGGTCTGGGCTTGCCTATCTGATGTATACCGCGCTGGTGCAGCAGCGCGGCTCGGTGTTCACTTCGCTGTCCAACTTCATCGTGCCGATGGTGGGCGTTCTCTTGGGCGTGCTGGCGCGGGGCGAGGATTTCGGCGCGCGCCAAGGCTGGGCGCTGGGGCTGATCATCGCCGCCCTGGCCGTCAACGAAATGCGAGGGATTTTCCGCGCGCGGCAAGCGGTTTGATGCCTGGCCGATAGGACGGATGCGTTTTAGTCCATGAAATTTAATGAGTAGCGTCTAGTACTAAGAGGATGCCGCGCGAGCGGCATCCCCCTCGCATCCCTTTCCCGCAAGGAGTCCCGTATGAAGCACTTGTTTCCCCGCAGCGCCTTGATGCTCTTGCTGTTGCTTGGCGCCATGGCCGCGCACGCCGACGACGCGCGCGTTTATTTTCAATCGCTGGCGGATGGCGCCAGCGTGACGAGCCCGGTGCACGCGCAATTCGGCGTCGACGGCATGACGGTCGCGCCGGCCGGCTCCACGGACCCGAACACCGGTCATTTCCACGTCATCATCGATGCGCCGGCCGTGGCGGCGGGCGAGGTCATCCCCTTTGACGCGCAGCATTTGCACTACGGCAAGGGGCAGACCGAGGCCGATATTCCGTTGCCGCCGGGCGAGCATACGCTGACGCTGCAGTTTGCCGACGGCGCGCACCGCGCCTATGGCGGCAGCCTCGATCAAACGATTCATGTCACCGTGCGCTAGACGGGTAGAATGACGGCTGCGCCGCCGCCCCCGGTGGGGATCGCGGCGGCGCGACGATCATTCCTGGAGCCCATCATGCAGCGCTTGACCATTTCCCTCAGCGACGAGCTGGCCGATGCCTTTGACCAATGGATGCGCCAACGCGGCTACACCAGCCGCTCCGAGGCCATGCGCGACATGCTGCGGCGCGAATTGGGCGAACGCGATCTGGCGCAGGATGACAACCAGCCGTGCGTGGCGGTGCTGAGTTACGTGTTCGATCATCACCAGCGCCAGCTGTCGTCGCGGCTGACCAGCCTGCAGCACGATCATCACGATCTGGCGGTGGCCACGCTGCATGCCCATATCAGCCATGAGGACTGCGTCGAGGCGGTGGTGCTGCGCGGGCGGTCGGCGGAAGTCTCGGCGTTCGCCCACTCGGTGATCGCCGAAACCGGCGTGCGCCACGGCATGGTGCAGCTGATCCCGGTGACGCCGCAGCCGCAGCCGGCGCCTGGTTGGCGGCGGGTCAAGTAGCGCCGGTCACTCAAGCCCGAAGAAGCGGCGCAAGGTGGCGCGCACGGCGCCCTCGGTGCGCATCGAGGCTTTCAGGTGCAGCTCTTCCAGCCGGTGCTGCTGTTCCTGTGCGCGATTGCGCAGGGCGTCGGTGAGCGAGTTGACCAGCTCCTCGCGCGCCAGGAATACGCTTTGGAAGGTGTCGCGGCCAATGCGGTAGCACTCGACCGGGCTCACGGCGCGCACCGTGTAAGGGCTCGGTTCGCCGGTCAATAACCCCATCTCGCCGAAGAACCCGCCCGGCGAGAGCTTCTTCAGCAGCACCGGCTCGTGTCCGGCTTGGCTGACCAGCATGTCGGCTTCGCCGGTGACCAGCACGAACAGCCAATCGGGGATTTCGCCTTGTTCGAGCATGGTGTCGCCGGCGACGAACGGGGTGAATTTCAGCTGATCGGCCAGCAGGTGCAGTTCTTCCTCTCCCAGCATCTGGAACAGACTCAGCCGGCGCAGATGCATCATGCGCTCCTCGCTATGCCGCTTGCGGCGCGAATCGGTCGCGTATTCCTCTTGGGTCATCAGCACGTTGTACACCGGCGGCGCCATGCGCCGGTTGTTACGGCGCAGCACGGCGTCGATCTGGGTGCGGATCGACGAGTCGGTGAGGTCGTCCATCAGCAGATCGGTCAGCCAGTAGCGCACGGCATAGCGGGCGATGCCGTTTTCCATTTTCATCAGCACGCAGTTGGGCGGCGGCGTTTTGGCGACGTGCGGAATGCGCGTTTCGCGCAAGGATTTTTCGATCAAGTCGATGATCTGCGCCGGCAAGGTCTCCAGCGACAGGTCGAACCAGATCCAGCGGCGCCATTGCACCGCCGCGCCGCGACGCTTGCCCAGCACCACGATGCGGTTCTTGACCAGCAGGCTGTTGGGGATGACCACCGTTTCCCAGTTGCGCGTTTCCACGCTGGTGGCGCGCCAGCTGATCTCGGTGATTTTGCCGGAAACGGTGTCGAGCTCCACCCAGTCGCCGACCCGCAGCGTGCTGTCGAGCTGCACGGCGATGCCCGCCATCAGATTGCCGAGGGTGTCTTGCAGCGCGAAGGCGATCACCGCGGTCAACAGCGCCGACGTGGTGACGATCTCGCCCAGCGCCATGCCGGCCACGTGCAAGCGGATCGCGCCCCAGACCAGATAGCACAGCGAATTGACCAGATCGGCGACGATGGCCGGCGGGCGCAGCCGCATCAGCGGCAGTACCAGCTTGAAGGCGATTTGCCCCCAGACGCGGATGATCAATAGGCCCGTGGCGACGTCGACCAGGCTGGTCTGGATGTTGACGGGGACGTGCACGTCGAGCGACAGCACCTGATAGCGCATGTCGAGCCCCACCAGCAATAGCAGCAGCATCAGCAGCAGCGAGGTACGGATATGGGCGCGGCTGTGCCGCGAGCGGATATAGATCAGCGCCATGAGCGCCAAGGTCAGCAGCAGCCATAACCAATGTTGCGTGACCCAAATCAACGAGTCGGGCAATGGCATGATGTTTCCTTTTAATATTCAGTTGCTTAGCTATAGACAACATCTATAGGGCATTACAACATGCATGCAGCATAAATTTCTGTTAACAGAAGCCATACAAACCTTCACATTCATACCGTTGCGCGTTCACGCGCTTACGGTATGTTCTGCGTACGCCATTTTTTCTCTTCTAGCGAATCGACATGCATACAGCGGCAACGGGTGGCCAGGATACGTCGGACGGACAGGCGTCCTGGTGGGCTGCGCTTCTGGCGAGCCACGCGCGTGGCGACCTCGTCGCGGCGCGCGCGTTATGGCGCCAGGGCCGCGCCCAGGGCTTCGACCATCCGCTCGCCGCGCCGCTGGGGCTGTGCCTGGATGGCGCCGGCCGACTCGACGAGGCCTTGCTGCAGCTGCTGCGCGCGGGCCTGGCGACGGTCGCGCTGCCGCATGCCATGGCGCAGACGCATCGTTATCCGGCGGAAGCCGCGGTATGGAAACTCGCCGGCCTGGCGCAGCGCGCCTCGGGCGACGTCAAAGAGGCTGAGGCCTGCTATCGCCAGGCGTTACAACTTGCGCCGGACGACACCGAAGCACATTACAACCTCGGCAATTTGCTGCGCGCGCGCGGCGAGGCGGCCGGGGCGGAACAACACTATCGCGCCGCGCTGGACGCCGACGCGCGGCACGTGCCGAGCTTGAACAATTTCGCCTTGCTGCTCGAGGATCTGGGGCGCAACGACGAGGCGGCGGCCTGCCTGCAACAGGCGCTGCAATGCCAGCCGCAATTGCCGGAACTCCACAACAATCTTGGCCTGCACTGGGCGCGCCGTGGCGCTTGGCCTCGGGCGCTGGCCTGCTATCAACAGGCGCTGGCGCTCGACCCGAATCTGGCCTGGTCGAACGACAACGCCGCGCAAGCGTATTGGCAGTTGGGCCAGCTCGATCAAGCCCGGCGGCATTGGCGTCAGGCGCTGCGCTTCGCGCCGAACGCGGCCGAGTCGTGGGAATCGCTGATCGTGCTGTCATGCCGGCAAGGTCAGTTGGAGGACGCCTTAAGCCTGTGCGACGAGGCGCTCAGCCATTGCCCGAACGCACTGGCGCTGCAGAGCCGCCAAGCGGACGTGCTGTTTCAACTTGGGCGCCACGAGGCGGCCGAGACGGCCTGGCGCCGGGTGCTGAGCAGCGCGCCGGCATGGGCGCGCGCTTGCCACGGTTTGGGTTTGGCGCTGGCGGCGCGCGGCTGCGATGCCGAGGCGCTGGACTGGCTGCGGCGCGCGCTGGCGCAATGCGGCCCCAATGCGGCGCTGTGCAACGATTTGGGCAATACTTGTTTTGCCCTCGGCTATATGTCCGAGGCCTTGTCGTATCTGCGCCTGGCGCGTTCGCTCGACCCGCAATGCGCCCATATCCTCGCCAATCTGGCCAACGTCTTGCGGGCCGACGGCCGCGAAGAGGAGGCGGAGGCCTGTTACCGCGAAGCGTTGCGGCAAGAGCCGGATCGCGCCGACTGGTGCAGCAGCCTGGCTTGCTTGCTGCTGGAGGCCGGCCGCCGGACGGAAGGCGAGGAATGGATGGACCGGGCGCTGCGGCTCGCGCCGGCGCATCCGGTCATCCTGGCGAATGCTCTGCAATATTTGCCCTTCCGTGACGATGACCCCCGCTTGGCGGCGCTGGACACGCTCTACAGCCAGCGCGGCGATTTGCCGGCGCCACTGCAGGCGCGTTTGGCCTTTGCCATGGGGCGGGTGCGGGAGCAGCGCGGCCAGTATCCGCAGGCGTTCGCCGCGTTCAGCGAAGGCAACCGGCTGCGCGCGCGGATGCAGCCTTGGGACGAGGCAGGGGAAATCGCCCGGCTGGCCGAGCTGCGGGCGTTGCTGACCCCGGCGCTGTTCGCGCGCTATGCCGCGTTGGCCGCCACCGCCCCGGCCAGGGAGGACGACGGCCGTGTGCCGGTTTTTATCGTCGGCCTGCCGCGCTCGGGTTCGACGCTGGTCGAGCAGATCCTGGTCAGCCAAGGCGAGGTGTATGGCGCCGGCGAGCAGCGGCTGATGGGGCCGCTGGCGGAGCAGGCGCTGCGTCTGCTTGCGCGCGGCGAGCCCGACATCGTCACGTTACAGGCGCTGCGCGTGCTGGGCCGAAGCTACAAGGACGCCTTGTGGCGGCTGGCGCCCACGGCGCGCTCTATCGCCGACAAAATGCCCGGCAACGTGTTTTACCTGGGGCTGATCCATTTGATGTTGCCCGAGGCGCGCTTCATCCATACGATGCGCGATCTGCGCGACGTCTGTGTGTCCTGCTTCACCGTGCCATTCCATGCCGGCCACGGCTATAGCGACGATCTGACCGCACTGGGACGGCATGCGCTGCGCTATCGCGCGCTGGCACGCCATTGGCGCCAGGCGTTGCCGCCCGGTCGCGTGTTCGACGTGCGCTACGAAGACTTGGTGGCGGACCTGCCCGGCACGGTCGGGCCGCTGTTGGACTATCTGGGCCTGGCTTGGAACGATGCGTGTCTACAATTTCATCGTGCCGAACGCACGGTGCGCACCGCTAGCGCCATGCAGGTCAGGCAGCCGCTGTACGCCAGCGCCGTGGCGCGCTGGCGGCGTTATGAACCGCAATTGGCGCCGTTGCTGGCGCTGTTGTCACAAGAAGAAGAGGATGGCGCCGATGCCCTTTACTAACCCCAAAACGCTGTGGCTGACCGGCCTTTCCGCCGCTGGCAAGACCACGCTGGCCCACGCGCTGTGCGCGCAATGGCAGGCGGACGGCGTGGTGTGCCACTTGCTCGACGGCGATGAAGTGCGGCGGGAATTATGCGCCGACCTCGGTTTCTCCCGCGCCGACCGCTGCGAGAACATCCGCCGCGTCGCCGAGCGTTGCCGTGAGCTCAATGCCGAAGGGTTGTGGGTGGCGGCGGCGTTGATCTCGCCGTATATTGCCGACCGGCACATGGCGCGCGAGATCATTGGCCCGGACCGGTTCGTCGAGATCTATATGAGCACGTCGCTGGCCGTGTGCGAGGCACGCGACCCGAAGGGGTTGTATCGCAAGGCGCGCGCGGGGGAGATTCCCGCGTTCACCGGCGTGAGCGACCCTTACGAGGCGCCGCTCGCGCCCGATCTGTGCCTGGATACCGCACGCCACAGCGTGGAGGCGTGCCGGCAACAAGTGTTTGCGTGGTTGGCGGAACGCCCGTTCTCTTAACCCGGATGAAACCGGTGACGCGGCTGTAGCCGCATTTCATAAGCGATGCAGGGGTCGATGAGCGCCACTTGGCGGCGCCACTCGGCTTCCGGCGCGTCGCGTCGCGCGTTGAGCGTGTTGACGATCACACCATGCGGGTGGCAATGCCAGGCCGTCGGCGGCTGAATGCGGTAGTGGGCGATGCGGCCGGCGCCATCCAGTGCTGCGTAGTGCAACAGCGGGCCGCGCGCGGTATCGACGCGCGCGAGCGCGCCTTCGCCGCAGCCGCACGTTTCCACCGACAGCCGCGCGCCATTGAGCCAGCGCGCCAATTGCAAGAGCCGCGCCAATAGCCGCGCGCGCGCCAGCTGGCCGCCGTAGAGCAGCGGCGCCAGCGTCTCGGCCTCGCGCGAGAGCGCGCCGACCTCGCAAGGCATGCCGCGCCATTCCGGCAATGGCGCGTCGAACCAGGTAGCGGACAACTGCGCCAGATTGGCGGCGTCGAGCACCGGCAGCAGCAAACAGCCGGTCTCGGCCGCGCGTAGGCTATTGAGCCAGCGCGCGACGCCGGAGTGCGGCGCCCCGAGCCAGTCGAGCCAGCCATTGAGACCGAGCGACAGCCAGGTGGCGGGCGCCATGCCGAAGACCCGTTCTTCAGCCAGCGCCGCCATGGCCGGCAGCGTTTGCGCGTCGCGCCATTGCGCGAGCTGCGCTTGCGGCGCGGGCGTGCCGTCGAAGGCCAACGACCAGTCGAGCAAGACCTTGCGCAACGTGTCGCGTACCGCTTCCAGCGTCAGGATATCGATGTCCTCGACGCTGGCAGGGCGGGGGAAACCGGCGGCGGCCTCAAGCGCGAGCCGCGCGGCCAGCGCCTGCGCATGGCCGCAGAGGCTAAAAAGCTGGGGGACGAGGGGATAGACCTGGGCCGGGGCGAGACCGATGAACAGCTGTTCCGCCGCCAGCCGGCGCCATTGCACGCGAAATCCTTGCTCGGCGGTCCATTCAATGGTGATCACGTCGGGTTTCATGCCGTGCATCCTGGCGAGTTTGCTTTTTGACAATGGCATCAATCAAACGATTGAATTATACAATACCCCTGTCCTTATAGGGGGTATAGCTGGCCATTGCACGGCGATTTAACCCCAAGTGTTGTGAGTGGGGGACACTTGCCGTTCTAACGATCATGGTGTTTGGCGCAATGCCGCGCAGTGCGCGGCGATTGCGCCCTACGAGCCCGGAGGCGTCTTCGCGTAGAAGGGTGCACTCGCCGCAGGCAGTGCACCACAGACCTAAGTCCGGGGCGCGATCAACACCCGCTCGGTGCGGTTGCCGTTTTGCACTACCACGGTCAAGCGCCACTCGCCGATCTCCACGCTGTCGCCTTCGCGCGGAATGCGCGTCAGCCGGTCCATCAGCAACCCGGCCACCGAGTGAAAGTCCTCGTCCTCGAAACGGCCCAGATCGACGTGCTGCGCCAGCGTCACCAGCTCCAAGCCACCCTCGACGTCGAAGCTGCCGTCTTCGTTGGCGACCAGCGCCGGGCGCTCGTGCTGCTCGTATTCCTCCGGAAACTCGCCGGCGATCGCCTCCATCAGATCCTTGTGCGTGACGATGCCCTCCAGGCTGCCGAATTCGTTGACCACGAAGGCGAACTCGGCGGCATGCTGGCGGAAGCTCTCCAGCGCCTTGAGCACCGGCACGCTTTCCGGCAGCACCAACGGCTGGCGCGTGGCCGACTCGATGTCCGGCGCGCGCCCCTCAAGCAGCGGGCCCAGCAGATCCTTGCGCGCGACGATGCCGAGCGGTTCGTCGATGGCGCCGTCGCGGATCACCACCAGGCGCGCGTGGCGGCTGTCGCGCAGCACCTGGTGCTGCTGGGGCAGCGGTTGGCCCAGGTCGAGACGCTGAATCTCGCTGCGCGGGGTGCAGATGGCGCGAATCGGGCGTTCGGCCAGTGTCAGCACGCTGCGGATCATCGCACGTTCGTTGGCGGTGAAGGCATCGCGGGCCGGCGGTTCGGCGCCGTCGGCGCCATGGGCGGCGGGCGCCAGGCGGCTGCCCATCAGCGACAGCACCGTGCTGGCGGTGCGCTCGCGCAGCGACCGCGTGCGGTCCAGATAGCGGATGCGGTTGTTCTGCGCGATTTGGTTGAAGGCCTCGATCAGCACCGAGAAGCCGATGGCGGCGTACAGATAACCCTTGGGGATGACGAAGCCGAACCCGTCGGCCACCAGGCTGAAGCCGATCATCAGCAAAAAGCCCAGGCACAGCATCACCACCGTCGGATGGGCGTTGACGAACGCGGTCAGCGGCCGGCTCGCCGACATCATCAGCAGCATGGCGATCACCACCGCCGTCATCATCACCAGCAGGTGGTCGGACATGCCGACTGCGGTGACTACCGAGTCGATGGAGAACACCGCGTCCAGCACCAGGATCTGCGCCACCACCGCGGCGAAGGCCGGGTGGTTTTTCTGGCCGTTGCCGTGGACTTCGAACTCGCCCTCCAACCGCTCGTGCAATTCGCTGGTGGCCTTGAACAGCAAGAACGCGCCGCCGGTCAGCATGATCAGGTCGCGGCCGGAGAAAGGATGGCCGTAGACGGTGAACCACGGCGTGGTCAAGCGCACAAGCCAGGCGGCGCCGGCAAGCAGCACCAGGCGCATCACCAGCGCCAGCGACAGCCCGGCGAGCCGTGCGCGGTCGCGCTCCTCCTCGGGCAGTTTGTCGGCCAGGATGGCCACGAACACCAGGTTGTCGACGCCCAATACCACTTCGAGCACAATCAGGGTCAGCAAGCCCAGCCAAGCGGCGGGGTCGGACAGCCAGACGACGTCCATCATTTTTGCGTCAAATCCTCAAATCGAATCGTTACGAAAACCAGCATAGGCTATTTGGGTTACAGGAAGTTCATTGCGATGACGTTTTGATGGCATATTGAACGCGGGTAGAAACAGAAAAGGCGCCGGGTTTCCGGCGCCTTTTTCACGTCAATGCACGCTGGCTGGATAGTGTTGCGCCACCCAGTCTTCGAAGCGGCGGCACATTGCCGCTTCGCCGTCGGCGTTGTCGGCGATCACCTCGGCGCCGTAGACCAGACGGATGGTGGCATCCAGCCGGTCCGGGAATACCTCGGGATACGCGCGCGTCTTGGCGGCGGCCATCAGCGCCTCGGCGTCAGCCCAGGCTTGCTCGACGCTGCGGGTGCAGCTGTCGGCCAGATAGCGCGGGTTGAACGATTCGCCGGTCAGCCGCACCAGCGTGGCGTTGTGGTTGATACTGTTGCCCGGGCCCCAATAGTGCTCGGCCAGCTTCGGGCCGATGGCGGGATTGTCGGTCAGGTAGCCGTATTCGCGCTTGAAGTAGGCGCGCGTCTGGTAGACCGCCATATTGGCCAGCAGGTAGCCATGGTAGGACGCCGCCGATTCCTGGTTGAGCTGGTGTGGAATGGCCAACAGCGGCCGCGGGCTGACGGCGACGCCGAGAATGCGCTGTTCGGTGGCGCGCGCGAGTTCGAGGATCTTGCCCGGGGTGAGGTCGGCCGGCGGCAGCGCGTATAGCGCGCGCTCGAAGTAGCCGACCACGGCCAGCATGCGTTCGTTGAACGCGGCAAACGGCTGCGCGGCCTCGATGCGGGTGCGGATCAGCGTGTCGGGCATCGCCTCGCCGGCGCTGTTCTTGGCATAGCGCTTGAGCCAGTCGGCATCCGACAGCATGCTGTCGCAGAACATGCTTTGCGTTTCGGCGTAGGCCATCGACGTCGGCGAGAATTCCTGCGAGAAGCAGGGCGAATTTTGCGTGACGTTGGCGAAGTGCGCCGCGTGGCCGCCTTCATGGAACAGGGTGTTGATGGCGCGCAGGCCGCTGCCGACCTGGTCGGGCTTGGCGTCGGCGGTGAAGTTGATCTGGCCCGCCACCCAGCGGCCTTGATCGAAGAAGCTCGGCACCGGGCCGTGGCAGAAACCGTTCTGGTATTTGCCTTCGCGTTCGATCAGGTCGAGTTGCATGGTGGCGCCGCGGTATTGAATGCCGAGCCGGCGGAAGCTCAATACCCAGCGCTCGACCGCCTTGGCGAACGGCAGGTAGGGGTCGAGCTGACGGGTAACGTCGCCGCTCATGTGGAAGCGCAGGTTGTGTCCGCTCAGCGCATCCTGGCCTTGGCGGTCGGCGAGCGCCGACAGCGCCCGGTGATTGGCGTCGCGCGTGCGCGCCTCGAATTCGTCCAGGATGGCGAACAGCGCCTCCGGCGACATCTGTTCGTTTTTGTTGACCTTGTAGTCGAAGTAGTCGCGGAAACCGAGACTTTGTGCCAGCTGGTTGCGCTTTTTGACGATGTCGATAAAGCCGTTGTCGAGCACCCAGCGCTCCAGCCCCAACAGCGCGTCATGCGAGCTCTTGCGCGCCGCCTCGTCGCGGTTGGTGCCGAGGTTGGTGGTCAGCATCGACAACGTGGCGTCCTCGCGCTCGCCGTTGTCGTTGACGTGCTGCATCTTGTAGTCGCGGCGCTTGGCGAACAGCGCCGACTCCAAGTCGATCAGCTCGGCCATCAGCGCGCGCGCCTCGGGGGTCTCGATGATGTTGCTGCGAAATAGCGCGCGCCAGCCGGCAAAGCCATGGATCAGCGCGTCGCGCGCCGCGCTTTGCGGCAGCGCGTCCAACTGTTCGAGCGCGCCGTTGACCGCCGCGAGCCGCTCTGGGCTGGAAATGAAGTCCTTGAAGGCGGCTTCGGCGCGGGCAAAGCCGGCATGGTCGTCCGAGGTGGCCATATAGGTTTGCCAGAACAAATCTTCCTTGGTCTTATGCACCGCCAAGTAGTCGTGATTCAGTGTGTCGAATGCGCTTTGCAGCGCGGCAAGCGTGGTCATGAACAAAATCTCCGTATGGGTTCGGCTTTTTATTTAGCCCTTGAGCGTGTAATGCCAGAATTTTATGTTTTATGAGTTTGTTGCGGAAGTATGGTTTTTGATCTTGGACATAAATAAAGGAAAATTGTCCATGATTGACAATAAAAAGCCTGTTGTATTTGCGCCAGGGCGCAGTCTCCGCTTCACGGTTCTGGCTGCGCGCCGTCGTTCGGGCTATTAAGATGGCATAAGTGTAGCACTCGATGACGCCATGGGCGGTGGGGTTGCCGGCCAGGCGGGACACAAGGACAAAGTTTCCATGCTGAACTCGATGCGTATCGGTATGCGTCTTGCCCTGGCGTTCGCGCTCATGCTGGCCCTGCTGGTGGCGGTGGCCGCGCTGTCGCTGTCGCGGCTTAACCGCCTATCGACGGTGACGCAGTCGCTGGTGGATGTGCAGGTGCAAAAGCAATATCTGGCGCATCAGGCGAACCAGCACGCGCTGACCGCGGCCAATCAATTGCTGGTGTTGCTGCAAACCAGCGACCGCACCCGCCGCATCGGCCTGTATCAGCAAATGGATGGCGAGCTGGATGCGGCCGATCTGGCGATTACCCGGCTCGACAAAGCCTTGGCCGAGGCGCCGACCCCTTCGACCAGCAGTGAAAAAGCGCAGTTGAGCCGGCTCAAGGCATTGCGTCGCGCCTACAACGACCGTTTCTATCAGACCGTCAACCTGATCGAGCAGGAAGGGCCGGAGAAGGCGCGGCAGCAGTTCGAGGGCTCGACCCGTCAGGCGCTGGCGGCACTGCTGGACGGTACGCGCGTGCTGTCCGACACCCAGCAGCAGCTGATGCGCGATGAGTTGTGGCAACTGCGCCAAGCCGAGCACCAGGCGCGCATGCTGGTGGTGTCGCTGTCGGCCGGGGCGCTGTTCTTGGGCGTGCTGTTGGCCTGGCGCATGGCCAAGAGCATTACCCGCCCGGTGAGCGAGGCGGTGGGCGTGGCCGAGGCGATCGCGCGCGGCGACCTGGGGCGTCCGGTGCCGGTGGGTGGGCGCGATGAGATCGGCAAGCTGCTCGGCGCGTTGCGGGTCATGCGCGACGCCATTTCCAGCCGTGAGGCGCGCATTCTGCGACTGGCCTATGAGGACGATCTGACCGGCCTGCCGAACCGCACGCGCCTGGTCGAGGTGTTTCAGGCGTTGCCGGCGGACACGCGCGGCGCGGTGCTGGTGTTCGATATCAATCGTTTTTCCCTGATCAACCTGGCGCTTGGCCAGCAAGTGGGTGACCGGCTGCTGCGTGAAATCGGCCTGCGCCTGTCGCCGTTGCTGGAGGAGGGGCAATGGCTGGTGCGGCTGTGGGCCGACCAGTTCGCGCTGTTGCTGCCCGGGGCCGATCTGCCGGCGGCGCAATCGCTGGGCGAGCAGATGGCTTTGCTGTTGCGCGCGCCGCTGATGCTCGACCAGCAGCGGCTGGACGTCGAAGGCACGCTGGGCATCGCGCTGTTTCCGCAGGATGGCCAGGACGCGCCCACC
The DNA here is from genome assembly GCF_019232825.1 of Paludibacterium sp. Classification (GTDB taxonomy): domain Bacteria; phylum Pseudomonadota; class Gammaproteobacteria; order Burkholderiales; family Chromobacteriaceae; genus Paludibacterium. The sequence continues at coordinate 30,879 of NZ_JAFAND010000048.1, forward strand.
CTGTTGCGCCGCGCCGAGCTCGCCGCGCGCACCGCCAAGGCGCGCCGGCGCCAGTGGCTGAGTTTTGCCGAGTCGGGGGCGGAGCCCGCGCACGCGGAGCTGTCGCTGATGGGCGAGATGCGCGAGGCGCTCGCGCGCGGCGAATTCGTGCTGTTCTATCAGCCCAAGGTCGATCTGCGCGCCGGGGGCGTGCCGAGCGCCGAGGCGCTATTGCGCTGGCAACATCCCGAGCGCGGCTTGGTGCCGCCCGGGCGCTTCATTCCGTTTGCCGAGCAGACCGGTTTCATCCGCGAAATCACGCCCTGGCTGCTCGATCAGGTCATGGCGCATGCCGCCGCCTGGCGGCGGACCGGCCGTACCACGGTGCCCTCGGTCAATCTGTCGGCGCACGATCTGCTCAATCCCGGTCTGGCCGATCTGGTCGCCGGGCTGCTGCGGCGCTATGGACTCGCGCCCGACGCCTTGTGCCTGGAGATCACCGAGAGCGCGCTGATGGAAGACCCGGCGCAGGCGCTGGCCTTGCTCGACCGGCTTGCCGGATTGGGCGTCAAGCTGTCGATCGACGACTATGGCTCGGGCCAGGCGTCGCTAGGGTATCTGAAGACGCTGCCGGTGCACGAGCTGAAGATCGACCGGGTGTTCGTCGATGGCGTCGACCGCACGCCGAAGAATGCCGCCATCGTCCGCTCCACCATTCTGCTGTGCCACGAACTGGGTCTGTCGGTCGTCGCCGAGGGGGCGGAAACCGAGGCCGAGCTTGCCTGGCTCGGCGACAACGGCTGCGATCTGGTGCAAGGCTATGTGTTGGCGCGGCCGATGGCTTTGGAACAATTTCTCGCCTGGCAGCCTCCGGCTGTATGATGTGGCTGTTTTCAAGCAAAGGAATCATCGTGTCCAAGGTATCGATCACTCCCGAAGTCACCGTCAGCAATCAGGGGCCGTTCGTGCTGTTTGGCGGCGTCAACGTGCTGGAGTCGCGCGATTTCGCGCTCCATGCGGCGGAAGCCTACGTGCGCGTTACGCAGAAGCTGGGCATTCCCTACGTGTTCAAGGGCAGCTTCGACAAGGCCAACCGCTCGTCGATCCACTCGTATCGCGGCCCGGGGCTGGAAGAGGGGCTGAAGATTCTGCAGGCGGTCAAAGACGCTTTCGGCGTGCCGGTGATTACCGATATTCACGAGCCTTGGCAGGCGGCCCCGGTGGCCGAGGTGGCCGACGTGTTGCAACTGCCGGCGTTTCTTGCCCGCCAGACCGATCTGGTGGTGGCGATGGCCAAGACCGGCCGGGTGATCAACATCAAGAAGCCGCAATTTCTCAGCCCGTCGCAGATGGGCAATATCGTGGAAAAATTCATCGAAGCCGGCAACGACCAGTTGATTCTGTGCGACCGCGGCAGCTGCTTCGGTTACGACAACCTGGTGGTCGATATGCTGGGCTTTAGCGTGATGCGCCAGATCAGCGACGACATGCCGGTGATTTTCGACGTGACGCACGCGCTGCAGAAGCGCGAGTCCGGCGCGGCGGCCTCGGGCGGCCGGCGCGAACAGGTGGCCGAGCTCGCGCGCGCCGGCATGGCGGTGGGGCTCGCCGGCCTGTTCCTCGAGTCGCATCCCGACCCGGACCAAGCCAAGTGCGACGGCCCGAGCGCGTTGCCGCTCGACCAGCTTGAGCCCTTCTTGAGCCAGATCCAGGCCATCGACCAGCTGGTCAAGTCGTTCGCGCCGTTGAAGATCTAAG
>NZ_JAFAND010000084.1 GCF_019232825.1 Paludibacterium sp.
GGCTCGGCTAATCATCCCCCCTCTTGCGGCGGGGCTGCCCCGCTTGCAGACGGCTTGTCCCCTTCGTCTAGAGGCCTAGGACATTACCCTTTCACGGTAGTAACACGGGTTCGAATCCCGTAGGGGACGCCACTTTTCAAAGACTTAGCCGATAATCCTAAAGCCAAAATGATGCATGATGGCCATCACCTGCATCACGTTATCTCGCCTTTTCCCTTTAAAATCAGCGCTGGTTACTACCATTCGCAGTCAGTAACGCAGCATCAGACTTAAGACTTAATTTATTCGAAACGCTGTTCAACGGCGTCCTTTTGACGTAGAGAACATATCATGAACATTATGGACAAACCAATCGGTCTACGCTGGCTGTTTTTGGACATGAACAGCTATTTCGCTTCATGCGAGCAGCAAATGAATCCTGAACTGCGTGGCCAGCCTATTGCGGTTGTCCCGGTCATGACAGATAGCACCTGCGCGATTGCCGCGAGCTATGAGGCCAAGGCATTCGGCATTAAAACAGGAACGCCTATCTGGGAAGCGAAGAAGAAATGCCCTGCCCTCAGGCTGGTTCAGGCACGTCACAGACTTTATGTCGAACTGCATCATAAATTTGTTGATACCATCGAAAGCTGCATCCCCATCGAAACCACGGTCTCAATCGATGAAGTCGCCTGCAAGCTGGATAAAGTTCAGTGTATTCCCGATAACGCCATCATGCTTGCACACAACATCAAACGCGCAATTCGTGAGCACGTTGGAGAGTATCTGAAATGCTCCATCGGCTTTGCCAGTAATCAGCTTTTGGCAAAGCTGGCCTCTGACATGCAGAAGCCTGATGGCCTGACCGTGCTTCACCCAGATCAGATGCCACAAGCGATCCTGCATCTGCAGCCCAAAGACATTTGCGGTATTGGCCGCAATATGGATGCCCGCCTGAAACGGGCCGCCATCAACACGATGCGTGACCTGTGGGATGCTGATGCTCAGACACTACGACGCGTTTGGGGTGGCATCTACGGTGTCCGTTTTCACGCGCTCCTGCACGGAGCCGATATATCCAGTCCTGTTAAATCGCCAACACGCAGCATGAGCCATCAACATGTTTTGGCACCGGTCGAGCGCAGCAAGATCAAAGCCATCGAAGTTATGCGTCAATTGACCGTCCGCGTCGCTCAAAGATTACGCGACGAGGGCATGTATGCCAGTCGTTTATGCATTCACGCTAAAATTCTGCCCGAGGGCTATTACGCCGATGAAATCGCATTCAAGGAAACCCAGGATACAACCTTCCTTCTAGACCTTATGACAAGACTTTGGGATAAAATGCCGAACCTGAAGCCGTTGCGCGTGGGCGTCACGGTCTATGACCTCTCCACGCAGGAAACACACCAGCCGGATTTATTCGATATCGCGCAGCCAAAGCCAAACAATCTTATGAAAGCTATCGATGACTTAAACGGTAAGTTCGGACGCGGCACTGTCGGCTTCGGTACGGCCACACCGGCAATGGGTAGTAAAATCGCTTTCTCACGCGTGCCCGGGATGGATGAGTTTTAACAAGAGCAGGCTTAGTAAGCCATCCGCTTATCATCAACGAAGTCGATCAGGAAGCGTATGGCGTCATCCATTTGCTCGACGGTCAGATCCATGGGGGATTGGAATTTGTAGCGGTTGACCAGCATCGCAGCCACTTCATGGCGCTGCACGTTTGTTTTCTCGGCTACATAGTCGATGATGGTCAGAACCGTATTGTGCATGAGGTGATTGAGCCTGTCCGAAACAGGTGCTACCGGTTTTGGGGGCGGCTGCTTGTTGCGCTGATGCGCATGGACACGAAATTCAATGATCTGCGCCGTATTGCCATTCATGCTGCTGCTCCTTTGGGAAGATGCCAAAAGCTGCACTCGCCTTGAATGGTAGGGATTATACCGAACACGCCATTAGTTGCGGCCCGGATTATCTGTGCGAAAGTAAAATTTCGGGGTTGATTAAGGGAAAAACTCCTCTTGATCTCCAAGCTTACTCCAACAGTTATTCACTTAGAAAAGCACCCATCTTCTTGCCACTAGTTTTAAAGTTGTTTTGATTATGCCACACGGCGGATTGTCGGCGTGATGTTTTGCATCGGCGCCGTCGGGCTGTCCTCGCCGATTGATTCCAGAATTTCCAGCGCGGACTGGTATCTATTGTGCTTGCCCCACGAATGGACAACACTGTTGTTCCCCCAGAAATAGGTTTCGCATTGTTCAGCGGCATCATACTTTGCCCAACCGTTCAATAGTCTGTGGGCGTTCTTCAAATTGTAGAACGGCACGGATGGAGCCAAATGGTGGGCCAAATGCAGCCCATTGTTATGGGGGTGAATAAACCAGCGAAGAAAACCCGTTGTGGGATGATTTCTCGTATACCCGACAAGCGTTCCAGGCAGCAGTCCATGATGATCCGAGATAATAATAAAGGTCGTGATGACGTGGTAGCCTATCGCTCTCGCCAAACCCCACAAGACCAAGAACGTTGCGGCGTACTGACCACCAGCCGTAACAGTCAAACCCGAGAGGACAGCCCCCCACCACAAGGCGAGGTAACATTTGTGCCGGAGGCTGATCTTTCCGAAAGTCTGCTTTAACTCATTCGCCAGCCAGAGATCATAAGAGAGAAGATACTTCAAATAAACGGCGAGCCATCCGTTCTTCATAGCTTCGGGATCGTGGAGCTTGTCAGTGTCGCGATCATCATCTCCAAGATAGGCGTGGTGGGGCAGATGTACTGCTCGATAATATTTTAGCGACTTAAGCATCGGAAAGCATAGAAACAAATTCGCAATCACGTCATTTGCTTTACGGTTCTTCGCTAAAAGAAAATGCGACGCATCATGTGTAAGAACCACAAGGGCTCTCTGTCTGCTGCCAATGACAAGCAGCGCGACGGGCAGCCACCACCAGGAATGGAAGCAAACAAGGCCGGTAAAAAGAAACACGACCAGCCAATTCAGCGAGATCGCCAAAAGGGTTTGGAATACTGACGGTGTGGCAAGACTTTTCATCTCATCCAACTTGCCGTTGTCTCGCAGAAAGTCGTTCATTTCCTTTACATCACCGGTAATCGGAGATTTGGCGAAGCTGTAAGTTTGGTTGCTCATACCCCCTCCTAAACCCGACGGGATTTCTTTTCGGAAACGCTTTGGTCTGCGATGCGTTGTCCCTTTATTTTTGCTTCACTGTGTTGTGAGCCATTTCCGGATGTTCCAAATTCCTCTGACATGCCCCAAAAGATTTCAAACTGCTTGCGGCAAGCATTTGTGATTGTCGGGAACTTCATCAAAATGATTGTTGGTGCCGGAACTGTTTGGAAGTTCATAACGGCGGTGCATTCACCGAAAATGTAGAATAGCACAGGTGAGAAAAGGCCTTTAGGTATCCAGCGGTATTCATTGTAGTCGGAACAGACAATGTTATCGTCACCCTCACAAACGATTGCCAAAACTTTCAGGTCTTTTCTTTGTTCGACAAGTTCCAACATCCTCTTTCTGTGAAATTTCGCATAGTCACCGCCAATGTCGCTTAGAAAATGCTCCTCAAGACCGTATTGTACGATGGTGCCCCCGTGTTTACGGGCGTGCTCGTAGACATGATCAAAGAAACGGCACAGACCATCATGCCCGGTCAAGACCTCAACCCCTTGAGGCTTCAGGCAGACGCCAGAGTTATCGGTGAAATTGACCCCATTTTCATCAAAAACACGGATAATATCCGCGAGCGTTCCTTCACGCGGTTGTACGGCATCATCTTCTATCTTGGTAATGGTGTCACGGGTAAGCCCAGCTTTTTCAGCCAAAATGGCACTAGACCATTTCAATAAGCCCCTCGCTGCTCTAATTTGCCTGCCTATGCTCATGGACAACCCTCGTTATGGCGGATATGTTTATACATAATTCTGGTTAATGTTGCAATTTATTATACAAACAACACTTTAATACCAATTATAATTATTCATATAAATGAAAATGAATAATTATTTTCTGCATTTTGCCTGTTTTCTATTGCTTTCATGACCAGCCATCCCTTACATTCCCGTCTGTAGATAAATGCAGCCCCTTTCTTCCCGAGGTGTTTCATGAAAACCATGAATTTCGACAGTTACGTTATGTGCCATGGCGAAGGCTATGTGCAGTACATCGTGGAAGAAGTCGAGCGGGTGCATGGCATCCGCTACCCCACACCCCAACCACTCGAATATCGCTGGAATGTCGCCGTCAATCAACAGGTGGCCTAACATGACCAACGCCAGCCACCTGATTACCTACACAGAATTGACCACCCTCTACGGCCATAAGGCCGCGAATGACCTGTTGGTCTGTATCGAACAGGCAGCTGATGTTGATCGTAAGGTCGTTCCATTCTGCAAGCAGAAGCGTCTGGAGACTGCTCTGCTCGCGCTAGATCTCGCCGTAGACAAGGACGCTGCATGATAATCAGCGCCGCACAAATTAAGGCGGCCCGCATGATCCTGAACTGGCATCAGGATGAACTGGCCGTCAAATGCGATCTATCCAGAAACACCATCCGCAGTCTTGAGATGGGGAATATCTCCACGAAAAGCGCCAACATCGTGCGCAGCACTTTTGAAGCCGCCGGTCTTGAGTTTCTGGAAGATGATGGCGTCAAGCGCCGCAGCATGACAATCATCGTGCAATCCGGCCATGCCAGCCGTAACGCTCTGTTTGCCCAACTATGGCAAGCCGCCCATTCCCGGTGCGGCACGATCCTGTTCGCGGTTCAATCTCTTGATCATCTTGTGAAGATTTTGGGTGGAGAATCCGCAGATGCCCTGTCTCGCGTGGAGCAGCTCTGCAAAGCGGTGGATGTGAAATGCCTGCTGCTGGAAGAGCCTGATAATCTGCCTGATTACCCGCGCTTCCAGTGCCGCGTCACAACGCAGCAATCCATGGGGGCTGCCTTCTACGCGCTCTATGACGACACCTACATCAATATCGTCCGCAACGGTGCGAATGACTATATGATGGTCGCCTATCATTTACCGCCGCATGCGCGCAGCTATCGCGCTCACTTCACCTGTACGTGGGAAACGGCGTCACTTGTACGCTCCCGGTCTTACGGGATTGACCGATACTCCCGCGAAAAACGTTTGGCCTAAAACCATGCTGCCGATTGAACATAGCGTCTCAATCGGCCCCGAAGCGCAAAAGATAAATTCCCTTCTGGCCATCAGGATCAAAAATCAGCGTTCAATCTGGAAAGCCCAATCGCCCACAATCTCCGCCTCAGTCATTGATACTTGGAGAGCGGATATGACGCGGCACGATCAACGTATTTTGTACTCGGCTTTGGGTTTTCTGGCTGTGGTGTTGCATGAGGGCGAGGCAAATGCCGAACATGGGGCTGCCGACCTGTCTGGCCGCGCCAAATTCATCGCCGGTCTGATTGAGATCTTTTGCAGGGATAATGTGCCGCCGGTTGGTGTCCTGATCGACCTCGACAGTGACGCGTCCATCGAGATCACAGACCAGATCATCGCCCGTCACGTCAAAGAGTTGCGTGAGAAACACGAAACCGTTCTGCCGCAAGAACGCGAGGGTTTGCTCAAGCTTTATGACCGCCTGCGTCACCGGAGCAGCCGCCGCCAGCAGTGCGAGATTTATACCGACGCCAGCGCTGATCGACTGGCCGATCTTGTCCTTCGCTATCTCGATGAAGAAATCGCTGTACAGGAGAAACTGTCATGAACGCCGCCATGTGCAAGAGACCTGAGCAGGATGACGTGCAATCCACCAACCAGAATGAGAAAGTGCCGGAAAGCAACCCATCCCCTGTGGTGGAGGTTGAAAACGAGAGAGAGACTTCATCCGAACCTCATACCCCGCGTGGTGGCGCCTATCATTATTATGACGACGCCGAGAAAATACCGTCATCTCCACCCGACAAATGGGCGCATCTGCCGATGGCGGAACAAATTGCTGAAGCCATTGTCGAATGCCTCAACAAAAACGGCGAGTGCTGGATCATCGATGTCCGCGCCATGGGCTTCTCACTCAACGACATCGCCCGCTATTGGCCCGACGCCTGTTCCATCGCTGAACGGAAAAGGCCGAGGCCGGCACATACAAAAAAAGATTAAACCGAGGGCGTTTAGACATACCCGCCAAAAACTATTTAGAACGCTCTCGTAACTCGAACGTCACAGAAAACATAATAATACCAACATGCTAAGTATAACCTCTATGCACCACAGCGGGGCCTATGGCAAGGCACATCATGCTCCACACATTTCCTCGCCTGCCCCCCAACAACATATATTTTACTTTCCAAGTAAATGGGGCTGGACTCTCAATAAAACCAGTGCAACCTAATGTAAAATTTGCACTGTAACCGTTAGGTGTGAGGCCAATATGTTTCCATCAGGTTTTTATGACAGGCTTAAAGAAGCTCGGAGATTATCAGACTCTCCTGAATCAGAAGAATTAGAAAAATGTGTGCACAACACAGTTGCACAGCTTCTTTCTCAACCAACTGATGCGAGAAAGCCAGGAATGCTTCTCGGCAAGATTCAATCAGGAAAAACACGCGCTTTTCTTGGGGTAATCGCAGAATCTTTTGATAAAGGATTCGACGTCGCTGTCGTGTTAACAAAGGGCACCAAAACTCTCGCCAAACAAACCGTAAATCGTATCTCCAAGGAGTTTTTTATTTTTCGTGAAGCTGAGCAACTCGCGGTTTATGATATCATGAGTATTCCCGATCTTGCTGATTGGGAAATCGATGAGCAAAAATTGGTCATTATCGCGAAAAAAGAAATCAATAATCTTCGGCGCCTTGTAAAACTATTCTCTGAGACTCATCCGAGTCTATCACAAAAGCGCGTTCTAATTATAGACGACGAAGCCGACTTCGCCTCAATACGCTTTACCAAGAAAAAAGATTCTGCAGAAATAGAACAAGGGAGGATCGCAGATCGCATAGACGAGCTGCGTCGTGAGTTAATCAACCCAGCAGTGTTACAAGTTACCGCAACCCCTTATTCCCTTTACCTTCAACCTGAGGAATATGAGGTCCAACCCGGAACAAATTTTACGTTTGAAGATAAACGGCCAGCCTTTACTGAACTCGTTCCCATCCACTCGGGATATGTTGGAGGAGACAATTACTTTGGTGAACACACTGATAAACGGTCAGAATATTACTTATGGCACGAGGTTCATCCAGATGAATTGACGGCTTTAAAAAAAGAGGACCGGAGGCGTATAAAAAAAGAGCAAGTACTAACCACAGATAAAGCTGAAGCGCTGCGTCATGCACTTGTTACATTTGTGGTTGCAGCAACTGTTCGCCGACTTCAACAGAAACATGCCCGAGAAGCCTTAAAACGCTATTCTATGATTGTGCATGTTGAAACCTCTCGTAATTCTCATACATGGCAGCACACAGTCTCTGGCGACATAATAGACGGATTAAAGAGTGCGATTAAGTTTGGTGATAAAATATTTAGGGCCTTAGTCGACGAGGCCATCATAGACATTCGTCGTTCAGTGGAAGCAGAAGGCCTACCTATGCCAAATGATTCGGACATTTTTGATGAAGTAAAAAATGCTTTTCAAAAAGGTGCGGTTGTTACTGAAAAAGTAAATTCGGATAATGACGTTGAAGCCTTGCTCGATGAAAATGCCGAATTGCGATTGCGTACCCCTTATAACGTTTTTATCGGTGGACAAATTCTCGATAGAGGCATAACCGTACCAAACCTGATAGGGTTTTATTATGGGCGTTCGCCGCGCCGTATGCAGCAAGACACCGTTCTTCAGCATGCCCGCATGTACGGCAGCCGCCCCAGAGCAGATTTAGCTGTTACAAGATTTTATACTACGGCAAATAATTATATGGCATTACGTTCCATCCATGAATTTGACTCTGCACTCCGCTATGCGTTCGAAACCAATGCCCACGAGCGAGGCGTGGCTTTTGTGGTGAAAGATCAAACAAATCGCGTTATTCCGTGCTCGCCGAATAAAATTCTTGCATCAGATATAATTGCATTACGCCCAGGCCAAGCTCATGTCCCATTTGGTTTTCAAACTAAGCCTAAAACTGTTTTAGCTCCCATTACTCAAGAAATAGATCTGTTAATTCCAAGAGCTGCTCTGGATACCGGTGTTCCGATCAAAATACCAACAAACTTATCCATAAAAATTATATCTCTTGCAGAAACCTGCCTAGAATTTGAACCAGGCTATGAATTTGGATGGGAATCTTTTAAAGCAGCCATAGAGTATTTTTCTCGTATTGCATCACCACCCAGCGAACGCAATCAATGCTGGATTTATACAAAAGTAGGCAGAGTCTTGGAAAGAAAAAGAAAGTCCGGCGATCGTTTTGCTAACGAACCAAACTCGTATCAAGACCGCACAGTGATTAAACAAAATTCAGAACACCTTCCTACCCTTGCTTTATTTCGCCAAGAAGGAAGAGAAGTAGATGGTTGGAGAGGATCGCCCTTTTGGTGGCCAGTTCTTTTTGCTCCAGCAAGAGCAAAACCGAGTATTTTCGCTTCAACTATGAATGGACAGTCAATCGATACGACAGAAACGGAAAAAGATTCTTCTGTGGAGGCTGCATGACACGAGCAGAACCCAGTGGCAGAAGGTTGAATGAAAAAGATGCCGCACTTGTAAAAGGCATGTTAAGCAGAGGTGATAGGCACCATGATATAGCCGCTTGGTTTGGAGTGAACCAGGGACGAATTGCGGAGGTGAACCAGGGAACAGCATTTGCCAATGTACCGACAGCTTATGAAAGTGACCTCCCTCCCAAAGGACCGTACTCTTCCGGTAGGGCAGCTCACCGCGCAATACAGGCTTTAGAGAATGTCCAAAGTGCTTTAGACCTTGCAAAAGAAACTGTGGACAGCGCCCTGAAAGAAATCAGAGACGGTAATCTTTAAATAAAATTATCCACCTGCAGCGGCCTATATACAGACATTTCATCGCAGAGAGTCATGCGCGAGCCCAAAATTAAGCAATTCTCATCTTTCTGGAGACACCTTCAATCCCTTTTTCTTCGATCGCGCATATTTTGCCTGCGATGAACTTCGCGATGGGAGGGGCGACTGCGTTGCCAATGAGCCGCCCTCTGCGACCGTCCAACCCTCTGGGAATCCCATGAGTTTCTCGCACTCTGTCCAAGTCAAGTTTCTGGCCACATAGAATTGGTCTGTCAGTGTGGCCGCCCTGATGTCTTCCAGTCTGGGCGCGTATCGTGGGGCTATAGCTTTTTGCTTTGGTATATCCAAAGCCTCCGCGACGCTGTACCAAAAGCGGAGTGTTTCCGATAAACTCTTCTGAAAAATCGGATCCAGAGTCCTTTTTGCCCTTTTCTCCCGGCGCAGAATCCCTAAGCAATTTGCTGCCGTCAGAATAGAACTGATATGCACTTTCTGATCTATAAGATCCGACAATGAATATTCTCTCTCTATTGTGGGGAAGACCCGCGCTGAGAGTGTTACACGAGAACCAGATCCCCAGATACCCGATCTTTTCGAGCTCGTCGATAACGACTTCAAACGCTTCCCCTTCATCTGCACTGAGGAGGCCTGCCACATTTTCAAGGACAACCCATCTGGGTTTATGGCTTGCAGCAAGAAGTTCTGCAAATTTGTAAAATAGCCCACTTCTTTTTCCATTAAGCCCTTTCCTTTGGGTGTTCGCATGACTGATGTCTTGGCACGGCCAACCGGCTGCCCAGAGATCAGCTTGAGGAATTTGGGATGGTTTGAGTGTGTTGATATCGTCATGCAGGGGCACCTTTGGCCAATGCCTTTGTAAGATACGCTGGCAATAAGAATCAATTTCACACTGAAACACGGCCTCCATCCCAGCCTGTTCAAAGCCGAGATCGAACCCTCCGATTCCAGAGAAAAATGATGCAAATTTCATCGTTATTGAGTCTGCCATAAGTTTGGGTCTAGTCTAGCTTAATTAAATTTTTTCTTGAATGAAAGCGGTATCCGACAATGGTCAGCAATAGCCGTGCAAGCAAAGGATTGCTTTTAGAGCCAACAAAGACTCCTAATATTTCCGAAGAAAAAAGGAGCAAATGGCTTGCGGACGCAATCGCAGGTTTTGTGGCCCCTACACCGGCCAACAGGCGAATTTATAAGATCATTCTCGAATCATTCTGGCCCGTTGGGCACGGCATACCAGGCCCAGTTCTTACAGAAAAAGAAGTTCGCGCAGAAGTTGATAGACACCGCAATACGGAAGGCTTGCCCCCTTATAAAGATGTGTTTCGACGACTAAGAGAGCTTCAAGGAGAGGAGGGTTTCACTTGCATCATTAAGGAAGGAACAAAATATCAATTACAGCATCTAGATCTTTCTCCAAAAAGAGAACCTAGAGCTAAGCCGGACAAAAAAGTGTGGGACGCGATCAAGCAGAGCTATAATTTCAAATGTGCCAACTGCGGTCAACAAGAACCGCATATTAAATTAAGCCCTGACCATCGAGTACCCCGGTCTAGAAACGGTGGAAATGAGCCAGAAAATTGGCAGCCGCTTTGCGAGCAATGCAATAACATCAAAAGCACAACCTGTCGCGGTTGCTCCCTGAATTGTTATGTTTGTTCTTGGGCATTCCCAGAGAAATACAAACAGATTGTTATTGCTGACAATAACAAAGCGCTCATACAGCGCATCGCTGAAAAAAACGGAGAGAGTCAATCAGAACTCGTGAACAAAATTTTACAAAATTACTTTAACAGCAACCGCTAATACCCAAGAGCCACTCGGCTGTATATAGACACCATGCTCGACTATCGCCGGAAGTCGAGTTATTTCCGCGTGGACGGTTCCTTAACCGGATCAAGTAGGCGGGCCGGCGGCACGTCCAGCGCCTTTGCAAGTTTCTGCAACACAGTCACAGTCGGATTACGCCCACCACGCTCCACACCACTAACATAGGTCCGGTGCAGGCCAGACTCAAATGACAGCTCTTCCTGCGACCATTTGCGCTTTTCGCGCAACTGCCGAACATTTAAACCCACTTGCCGCCGAATATCCATAGCTGCAGCAGATAATTTTGTTGCTTTTCAGTCTACATCCTATGAGTCACAATTCTGTTGCCTTGCGGCAGGCTTTATGGCCATATGTAGACTATGAGTATCGATGATCCACAAACGGCAAATGACCGAACCAACCCGGTCAATCATAATGACCTGTCTCCCGATGGTGGTGGTGGCAGGCCCGAGTTCATTATCGTTTACGCCGCCTTTTCTCTATCCGGAGGCATAGTTGGCTTCTTGCTGGGCTGGCTGATGCATGGGCCGTAAGCCCCCGCCAGCTAACTAATCGTCATCACGCAAGAAGCGTTTCGCTTCTTCCACCCTAGACATGGCCTCAAACATCATGTGGTTACGGTGCATCTCCTCCAACAAGGGGATCAGCTTGATCATGGCGGCGATGCTACGGTCATTACCGCTGATCGCGCCATTGATCACTCTTTTAACGAACCCCTCGCCTTTACTGAGTTTCACTTCTTTACCACCTTCGGAGAGTTGCATCATTTTCTGCAGATCATCATAAAATAACCCTATGATACTACGCTGGCCTTGCTTGGGCCTACCCCTGGGATTGCCACTCTTGCCAGGCTTGTAGCGGGTATGCTTTGGCGGCTTTTTATACCCCACGTCATAAGGTTTTTGATTATCTTCAGACATGTGCACCCTCCGTCGCGTTTTCGTCGAAGGTCTTACCCGTCGCGCCATGGATGGCCGCACGCCCCGTGTGGCGCTGCCAACGCCGGACGGTGGCGTCGACATAAAGCGGGTCCAGGTCCATGCCGTAGCAGATGCGCTTCGTGCGCTCGGCCGCAATAAGGGTCGTCCCACTGCCAATAAACGGGTCGAGCACAAGGCCGCCGCGGGGACTGCTATTACGGATCGACCGCATAACGAGGCCTACCGGCTTCATAGTTGGATGCAGGTCGTTTCTGGCCGGCTTATCAAAAAACCAGACGTCACCTTGGTTTCTGGCGCCACACCAGTGATGCCCCCGCCCCTCAGGCCAACCGTACAGGATGGGTTCATACTGTCTTTGATAGTCTGAGCGGCCCAGGGTGAAGCTATCCTTCGCCCAAATGATGGTCGTGGACCAATGCCCGCCTGCCTGCGTAAACGCCGCCTGTAAAGCCGGCAATTCGCTTGACGACATGCATATGTAGATCGCGCCCTTCGTGACCTGAAGAATATTCGCGCACGCCACCCGTAGAAAGGCCTCAAATTTGTCGCCCAAAGCGTCGTTCATAATGGAGCGGTGCTTACCGTCCTTCGTTTCATAATCGACATTATAGGGCGGATCTGTAAAGGCCATGTCCGCCGTCTTACCGCCCATCAGGGCCTGTACTTCATCGGATTTGGTGGCGTCACCACATCCAACACGGTGTTCGCCCAGCACCCAAACGTCACCAAGTTGAGTTACTGATGGCTTCGACGGATTAACGTCTACGAGATTACCGTCATCAAAATCCTGTGTCAGGCCATGAACAATCAGTTCGATTTCCGGAAGATCAAACCCGGTCAAGGTGATGTCCAGATCAGGTTCCAGCGTCAGCAGGTGCTGGAACTCAATTGCTAAAATATTCTTATCCCACCCGGCTTTTTCCGCCAGCCTATTGTCGGCAATAACGTATTGGCGGATCTGTTCTTCGGTTAAATTATCGCGCATGATTGTCGGCACAGTTTCCATACCCAGCGCCTTTGCGGCTTCAACCCGGCCATGACCGGCTATGATCCGATGCCTGCCATCGACGATGACAGGATTGATGAAGCCGAAGGCTTCGATGCTGCTGGCGATCTGCCGGATCTGTTTATTACTATGAGTGCGCGCGTTGCGCTCATAGAGCTTGAGCTCATCAACCGGTGTGTAGGTGATGGCTAAAACCGATGTCTCGGTCATATTTCTCTCCTTTGCTACGACGGAACAATTTCCGTCAGAAACAAAGTCAGGCCACTGATCGCGCTATCCGGCTTTCGAGACCTTAATACGGCTGAGCCGATGTTTCAGCCCGCTAGTCTTTGCTGATTTCAGCTTTCCATCATGGTTCTTAAAATTAATAAATTCATCGTCGATATCTTCAATCACCCCCATATGTTGGCGTTGTTCTAACTCGACATATAGTTCTTCAGCCGTGATCTTCGGTTTTTTCTGAATAATTTCGGTAATCAGATCATGTAGCGCGTCGCCTTTAGGCGCCGCGCCGCCCCTTGCGGCCCTCTGATGCAGGGCTCGTGCTTTCGCATTAGCCGCCAATTCCAGGGCGGCTTCAAACTCATTACCAGTCGCCCAGGACATGCCACGCTGCCATTCTGACTGCATAATATCAATGGCGGTCTCGTGAATCGCTTCGTCCGCCATACGCTCCCGGCGTAAAGTGTAGCGCGCGTCCCAAAATTTATTGTTGCGTTGGTTAATTTCAACGGGGGAAGGTTGAACCGTAACAGTGGCCACACTAAGCACTTCCAGCATCGCAGACTCCCTGGCTGTACCGATCACGAACAGGCAACTGATTCGCTACCTCATCCGGCCTTATTGTAACACAAAGGGCGATTTTTATAAAACATACGCCAATAAATTTTCCCTGGTAAAATTTATACAAATCCAGGCTTGACATGGGCCAGCACTCGGTGGCATGATGGCCCTATGCTGACTTGATTCGTTTTTGCCAAACGTTTTGAAAAGGCTGGATATCCCTGCTCCCCGGGCCGGCTGTAAGGCAGTGCTGGTTCGGGGGCAGTCAACTTTAGGTCAACCATGAAAGCTAAACCTCTCTATCGACCATTACGCGAAATCGGCAAAACTGCTGACTCTACAGAACGCCCATATAAAGTCTTTTATAACGTCAACATGGGCAATACGACTTTCCTCATTACTCTGCCTCTTTTTGATTTTTATCGTATGAGCGCGATTGCGAATGAGCAAATCCCTAATATTGCCGCAACCGACATCGCACAGCGCCCTATAGATATGGACCACGCCAATAGATTAGCTAACTATGTTCTCAAAGGTCTCATTTATTCCGTTATTACAAAGAGAGAAAGCGATGGACGGGCCGTTCCAAGCGCATACACAAAAATTCAACGCCTAATCGGACACCAACCCTATATCGCTCTCCAGCCACTAGTTTGTAATTTAAGAAATTGCGCGCGCGACGGCGCCGATCTTCGAGCACGAGCCCTGAATGTATTTAACGTATCTGAAACCCAAGAAATTGCAGCCTATGAAATCCTATTATCGCAAAAGCATATTTTATGGGTGATTGATGGCCAACATCGGCGAAAGGCCCTTGAAATAGTTTTTGACTTTATCGATCACGCCCTTTCTACCCATGCCTATCCCATTAAAAAAACAGTTTTCCCATTGTCTGGAGAACAGGTGAAGTCAGACGAATTGCAGCTGTGGAGCGAGTGTAACGAAATTGCTCGATCAGAATGCAAAATTGCTGCTGAGGTACATCTCGGCCTGAAACCACCTGAAGAACGGCAACTTTTTCATGATCTCAACAATCTAGGAAAGAAGGTTGAAACCAGCCTCGCTTTGGAGTTTGACAGAGGAAATCCTGTTAATGTCTTTGTCCAAGATCGCCTAATCAAGGAGATATTAAATTGGCCTGTTGTAGATCGTGACATCATTAACTGGCATGAAGATGATGGATCCATTACACGCAAGGATCTCGTTTCGATAAGCACGCGATTAATTATTAACAAAACCAATCCTAAGGGAGCGACCCCTGCCATTGTCGATCCCAGATTGGATAAAGCCATAGATTTCTGGCATGCGGTACAAAGAATCCCTCACATCGGTCGCAAAGGCGCTAAAACAAAAACAGTCGCAGCCCAGCCGGTAGTCCTAAAGGCTCTGGCAAAAATTGCTTTCGATCTATGCTTCGGCCGTGAGCGTAAGCTTAATCTTTCACAGAAATTTTTCCGCGATATCCCAAAGATAGATTTTTCTCATGAAAATAGGATGTGGGGATACTATCGCCTGACAAAAGTTGAGCGCAGCAAAGCTGGTTTAAAGGGTCTGGAAGAATATCTGCCAGATGACTCACGCGAAGGCATCGATTTTAATAGGGATATTGGTGACTACGACGCTGCAAAAATGATGCGATTTGGAGCCAAACATAATGACATATATCCTATCATAGGAGATATGGTGCGCTGGCAGCTTGGGCTCCCGAATAGAAACGAACGATAGGACTCTCTGATAAAACTTACCCCCATTAGATTGCATCTAATGTCGGGAAATTCTCTCTAATAGCTTGGGCAACATAGCCCGGACTGATATGGGCATAATGCTTTTCCGTAATAATGGTGTTGGAATGCCCTAGCTGTTTTGCAATCACAATCAACGGCACACCTTTCATGGCCAACAAGCTGGCATGCGTGTGTCTAAGCACATGATAGGTAATGGGTGGATCTATCGCCGCACGAGTACAGGCATCATGAATACGGCGGCTTTGCAGCGACTTTCCCCAGGGCTTGCTCACTTTTGTTAGGAAGATGTGCTCCGTGCGCGATTTATTTTTTGTAACTGTTTCAAAGAATTTCTTTGCCTCGTCCGTCAAAACGACATGACGCGGCTTGCCATTTTTGGTTAGCCGAATATATAGGGTCCCCGTATCCGGCCTGTAATCTTCAGCCACCAGTCGGCAGATTTCGCCATACCGACATCCTGTGAAAAGAGAAGCTTGCACAATAAGGCGTAGGTCAGGCTCACATGCTTTGATCAGGCGGACACATTCTTTTTCATCTAGATAGCGAATAACCGGAGCCTCGACATTACGGAATGCCCTTACGCGCCGCCATGCAAGGTCAGAAGCAACGCTACCCTCTCGCCAAACATAATTAAGAGCAGCCTTCAAAACATTGAGGTTGCGATTGGCCGTCACCCGACGCCGGCGAATAAATTCCGGATCGTCGCTCCATGCCTGCATATTTTGTTCAGGCGCACCTTTTTTTGTTCGCAGGCGCAAGGGGGTGCGTGATATTTCTTGATGCCATTCCGATATCTGCTTGGTTGTCAGTTCATGAACTTGAATGTTGCCTAGCTTAGGAAGGATATGCGCGTTAACAATATTACTCATAACCGGCAAGCCTTTTCCCTCCTTAGCATAATGCCTGAGGTAATCCTGGACAGCATCCGCGACAGTATAGCTGGCCGAATTGCCACCTTGGATAATCTGCGGCAATGCATAACCTTCTCGTCGTCTGTGCAGACCACCAAATCGCCCCCCAACCGAATTCATATCAACGGAGATAGTTGTTTGATCGTGGAGAGGCGCTCGTATTTCTTTGTAAACACGTTTGCCTTCCGTGTTTTTGATACTGGCAATATTCAAGCCAAGTTTGTTTTTAAAAACACTTAGAACACCCCGAATGCTGTGCGGTTGCCAACCAGTGGCCAGTGTTGCTCGTTCAATAGTCAGACCATCTGGATGCCGCAGCATTTCAAGCAAACATTCCTGTTTGCCATATGTACTGCTGATCTGCTCTTGTGAGTTTTGCACTATCAAAGCGTTGCCATGCATCTTCTGCCTCCTGGAATGATGATCTTTGGCCATGAATGCGTTGATGCCGACGCACATCCAGTAGAAACAGGATCATTAAATTGCTTTTAATACCTATCAATAGATCACAACCAAACATCTGCTGCTGACACCACCTCCAGTCTTGGCTCGAGTAGAACTTAGTGGATATACTGGCTCGAATAGGCTGGAGAGATGCGGCAATGACTTTGTTGATGATATGGAAAGAGGCCAACGTCGAACGTATCTGGCTGGTTAGCGATAGTCGATTGTCCAACGCCGGAGAAGCCGGTGGACACACGGCATTCACAGATCGCGCTGCCAAAATATTGGAAATACCAGCAATCTTGAGCGGCCCCAGGACCCCGAAGGCATGCCCTACTCGATCCGTTTCCATCGGGTTTGCTTATACTGGTAGCACATTAATTGCCTTACAAGCTTATACAGCCGTACTTCCTCTTTGGTCTCGATTAGAAACAACACAAGTTTCCACCCTACCTTCGATCAAAGAATTCGCAGAACATCTTAAGATTTTTATGGAAGCCTATGCTCACGAAATGGGAAGTAATGGACATGATGTCGGATGCCAATGCGTCCTTGTTGGCCCAAACGATCCAACTGGCGTTTTGGATGCATGGCTTGTTGAAACCAAAGTAGAAAATGGCTGCTTTACGGCTCTGTCTCGGCAACTTAACTTTTTATCTTCCAATTATGTCGAGCTGTTAGGAAGTGGTCGCACAATGGCGGCAGAACGGCTTATGAAGATTGCTCCCAATGGAGAAGCATGGAGCAGAGAACCGTTACGAATGATCCGTGACTATCTTGGTGAAGATCGCGCAGGAAGCGTGGGCGGTGCAGTACAGATAGGGATAGCAACAGAGGTTGGTTGTGAAATGCATTTTGACGTTCAGCCCCTTACCGTCGGCAAGCCCTTGGGCACTCCTTTTGTTGCTATGACTTATCGTGGCTTTGATTTCTTCAAGATAGGCCGGATTGGGGATGCCTTCATAACCCTAAGGGGCATAACCTAACCGCAGCCCCTGCAAAGTTTGTATGAAATTTATTTGTTGTTTGGGTTCGAATCCCTGATCGGGATTCGTATTGTGCCTAATTCTTGCCACAGATTCTCACGAAATTTTTGTATCCGAAACAAAACAATGGAGATGCAGCTATGCAAACAAGATTTTTACGCCTTCCCGAAGTCAAAGAACGCACCGGCCTTTCGCGCAGTACGATTTATGACATGATAAGCAAAGGGTTGTTTCCAAGGCAAATAAAACTAGGCATTAAAGCGGTTGGATGGGTTGAAGAGGCCATTGAAAACTGGATAATTGCCAAAATCAACTCGATCCGGCTCACAGAAAAGGTTGACCAATAAATCTTAGACGCAAGACAACCGCGAGATTTAAAAGACCTAGACCGCTCATGTTAAACCATTTAGCCTGACTATCTTATGTAGATCACTAACAGTGGATAATAAGGACTAATCATCATGAGCGGTCGAAAGAGTCGTCCCGATCTTGTTAGAAAACTTACAGGCAAGTGGACAAGCATTTACCAACAGACGCCGTATTTGAAATCCGTCTCCTTAGGAAAACAGATTAAGCTGCGCGGCATACACGATAGCAAACTGGAATATAAGTTTCCTCTAACTGTTATATGCGGCCCCAATGGAACTGGAAAGACAACATTTATTGCTCTTTCTCTCTTAGCGTTTCATCATACAAAATCTCTCACACTATCCAATAACCGCAAGGGATACTTCGACTTCACCCACTTTTTTGGATCTTCAAATAAAGAAAAGCACGAAACTGGCATCAGTATAGCATGGGAATATACAAATCAAACTAGCGACAGCTTTACTAAAGGCACGGAACGATGGATACGATACATCAGGAATGATGGCGCCCCTCGGCGTCCTCAAAGAGGAGTTGAGTTTGTTGGTCTATCTAGAATAGTGCCCGCTTTTGAACGACGCGGATACAAAGGTTTATTCAGTAATTTTGAGAAACAGCCATCTACTCAATCACCTGATTTAAGTAAATATCTTTCCCAAGTTTTGGCTAGATCATACGGCACCGTTAAATCATATCAAGGCACGAACGGAAGCGGTGTGCATAGATTGAATGATTATGCAAGCCATACGAGCTTCAATGCTGGCGCTGGGGAAGAATGTTTGGCCAATATCCTCGATACACTTCTGAGGGCTGATAATGGCGCGTTCATAGCAATAGAGGAAATAGAAATCGGTCTGCATCCTGCCACGATGGAAGCACTAGTGGATGCCTGCCTGGAAATTATTTACAACAAAAATTTGCAGGTTGTTATCACTACACACTCACCTGATTTTCTTAGAGCATGTCCAAGTGAAAGCCTTGTATTAGCCGAGCGAGGGGGAGATAAAGTTTCCTTTTTCCATCGCCCGAACCTTGAGGGAGCCATATATAACTTAGCCGGCAAAGCTGCCACCGACTTGTATATTGTATGTGAAGACAAAGCTGCTGCTGCTCTTATAAATGCAATGACCACCAGCAAACAGCGCAAAATAATCAATATAAAGGGATACGGCAGTGAAAGCGAATTACTGCAGAAAGCGGAAAGCATCAAAGAAGTCACTCAAAAGAAAGTTCTCGTAGTTTGGGACGGCGATGCCCCCGATTATATAAATGAGGCAAAACAAAAAAATATATACGCCGCTAAACTGCCGGGCCTTCTCATGCCAGAAGAAGAGATAGCGAATACTATAGTGGACGACAGTCTACAATCATCTTTCATGGCCAAATATGAAATTGATGACGCTGAATGGGACTCATACAAAAACAAAATTTCTTCGTTAATAGACAAACATGATATTTTCTATTGTACAGCTCAAGCTTTGAGCAAAGATCAAACGGTTGTTATCGAAGGTTTATGTGAACTGTTTTATAATCTGAAAAAATCTGATTTCGCAGACTTAAGAGCACTGATAGAAATGTGCCTATCTGCTTCTGACAGAAAAAAGGAAGCTGCCTAGTCATAAAATCCTTGTTCTCTCGCGAGATAAACGCCAATAGATCCCTGTTAAACCAAAAATTATTCCCTGTTAATTGCCACATCATCGCTTCCATCATGATGCGCATCATGATGATAAATCGCGCTTTTTGATGCATTTTGCTGGTTACTACCGTTTGTAAGCCGCGGATATTCCCTGTTTTTTCCCTGTAAAACAGGGATTTAGGAGGAGACGATGGCTTTCACGGTAGTAACACGGGTTCGAATCCCGTAGGGCAGACTTAGCAGACAATCTTAAAGTCAAAATGATGCATGATGGCCATCACCTGCATCGCCCTGTTCAGCATTTTCCCTTTAAAATCAGCGCTGGTTACTACACATCAACGGTAGTAACACGGGTTCAAATCCTGCAAAGCGTGGGAAGG
>NZ_JAFAND010000110.1 GCF_019232825.1 Paludibacterium sp.
GAGGCGGCTTTTTGGTGGCCGAGCGGCGACCGACTTAGTGGAACTGCTCTTCCTCGGTCGAACCGGTCAGCGCGGTGGTCGACGACTGCCCGCCCTGGATGGTTTGGGTCACGGCGTCGAAGTAGCCGGTGCCGACTTCGCGCTGGTGCTTGACGGCGGTGAAGCCCTTCTCCGCGGCCGCGAATTCGTTCTGCTGCAGCTCGACGAAGGCGGTCATCTGTTGACGGGCGTAGCCGTGGGCCAGGTTGAACATCGAGTAGTTCAGGCTGTGGAAGCCGGCAAGCGTGATGAACTGGAACTTGTAGCCCATCGCGCCCAGTTCCTTCTGGAAGCGGGCGATGGTGGCATCGTCCAGGTTCTTCTTCCAGTTGAACGACGGCGAGCAGTTGTAGGCCAACAGCTTGCCCGGGAACTTGGCGTGGATCGCCTCGGCGAACTTGCGCGCGTATTCCAGATCCGGCTTGCCGGTTTCGCACCAGATCAGGTCGGCATAGGGCGCATAGGCCAGACCGCGCGAGATCGCCTGTTCCAGACCGGGCTTGGTGCGGTAGAAGCCTTCCACCGTGCGCTCGCCGGTGCAGAACGGACGGTCGCGCTCGTCGATGTCGGAGGTCAGCAGGTCGGCGGCTTCGGCGTCCGTGCGCGCCACCAGGATGGTCGGCACGCCGTAGATGTCGGCCGCCAGGCGGGCGGCGACCAGCTTTTCCACCGCTTCGCGGCTCGGCACCAGCACCTTGCCGCCCATGTGGCCACACTTCTTCACCGAGGCGAGCTGGTCTTCGAAGTGCACGCCGGCGGCGCCGGCTTCGATCATGCTCTTCATCAGCTCATGCGCGTTGAGCACGCCGCCGAAACCGGCTTCGGCGTCGGCCACGATCGGCGCGAAGAAATCGGTGTCGTCGTTGCCTTCGGCATGGTGCAGTTGGTCGGCGCGCTGGAAGGTGTTGTTAATGCGCTTGACCACCGCCGGCACGGAGTTGGCCGGATAGAGCGACTGGTCAGGGTACATCTCGCTGCCGAGGTTGGCGTCGGCGGCGACTTGCCAGCCGGACAGGTAGATCGCTTTCAGGCCGGCTTTCACTTGCTGCATGGCCTGATTGCCGGTCAGTGCGCCGAGCGCGTTGACGAACGGTTCTTCGTTGATCAGTTTCCACAGTTTCTCGGCGCCGCGGCGGGCCAGGGTGTGCTCGATGAGCACGGTGCCGCGCAGACGTTCGACGTCAGCGGCCGTGTAACCGCGGGTGATGCCTTTCCAGCGCGGGTTTTGGTCCCAGTCTTGTTGGATGGCGGCAATGCGTTGTTCGCGAGTAGTCATACGTTACCCTTCATCGATGTGTTTCTTCCAAGTCGCCGGCAAGCGACTTCCTCGTGGCCGCCACCGGCAGGGGGTAAGTGTCCGGTGGCGAAGCAGTTCCGGGATTTCCGGGGCCGTTTTCTCTCTTTGCGACGGCCGTCGTTGGGGTGGCGCGGCCGCTATAAGACGTCATATGACGTTTATGTTGTGGACTTATTTAAGCATAAATAATTGTGCTTGTGTGCAGCGCAGCACAGAAAAATCCTTTATTTTCAATTGCTAACAATTTTGAGCGAAAACGAACAGAAATCGGGTTATTTATTTTGCATTTCCGAATAGAGGTGGGCGAAAGCGCGCATGGATGCGGCAATGATGCTATTGATTCGATATGAAGATTTTATGTCGCGCGCGATGAACCTCTTGAATTCGGCGCCAAAGACCTTACTTTGCAAAAAGTTAACGTTTAGTAGCCGATCCATCGAGGACCCGCCATGCAGGAAAAACCGGAAAGCGCCGCCACGGAAGCGGTAGAGGCCGTCGAGACGACGGAATCGCATACCGAGATCATCAGCGAAGCCAGCGCCGAAGAGCGCATCGGCGTATTGGAGGCCGAGCTGGCCCAAGTCAAGGATCAGTACCTGAGAAGCAAAGCGGACATGGAGAATGCGCGCCGCCGTTATCAGGAAGAACTGGCGAGCACGCAGAAGTACGCGATCAACAAATTCGCCATGGAGCTGTTGAGCGTCAAGGATAGCCTGGAGATGGCGCTGTCCGACCAAAGCGGCCAGTTCGACAACCTCAAGTTCGGCGTGGATCTGACGCTCAAGCAGCTCGTCAGCGCGTTCGAAAAGGTTCAGATCGAAGAGATCAATCCGCTGGGGCAACCGCTCGATCCGCACAAGCACCAGGCGATCAGCAGCGAGGCTGCCGAGGCCGAGGCCAATACCGTCGTGCGCGTGATGCAGAAGGGCTATTGCATCGCCGACCGCCTGCTGCGCCCGGCGATGGTGGTGGTGGCGAAATAACTGTCGGAAAGTACTGGCAAGACTCTTGAAAAAGTGCATTTCGCCACGACTTGCAGAACATGAATCAAGAAGGCCGCACGATCAGCGCGGTTTTCCACCGAATTAAAAGGGAAACACTATGGGCAAAATCATTGGCATTGACCTCGGCACCACCAACTCCTGCGTTGCCGTGGTAGAAAACGGCAACCCGAAAGTCATCGAGAACGCCGAAGGCAACCGCACCACCCCGTCGATCATCGCCTACATGGAAGACGGCGAGATCCTGGTGGGCGCCCCGGCCAAGCGCCAGGCGGTGACGAACCCGAAGAACACCCTGTACGCGATCAAGCGCCTGATCGGCCGCCGCTTCGAGGACAAGGAAGTGCAGAAGGACATCGACCTGATGCCGTTCGAGATCATGAAGGCCAAGAACGGCGACGCCTGGGTCAAGGTGCGCGACGGCGAACAAGCGCCGCCGCAGATCTCGGCCGAAGTGCTGCGTAAGATGAAAAAGGCCGCTGAAGACTATCTGGGCGAGGAAGTGACCGAAGCGGTGATCACCGTGCCGGCCTACTTCAACGACAGCCAGCGTCAGGCGACCAAGGACGCCGGCCGCATCGCCGGCCTGGAAGTCAAGCGCATCATCAACGAGCCGACCGCCGCGGCGCTGGCTTTCGGCCTGGCCAAGCAGGAAGGCGACCGCAAGATCGCGGTTTATGACCTGGGCGGCGGCACGTTCGACATTTCGATCATCGAAATCGCCGACGTCGACGGCGAACACCAGTTCGAGGTGTTGTCGACCAACGGCGACACCTTCCTCGGCGGCGAAGACTTCGACCAGCGCGTGATCGACTACATCATCGCCGAGTTCAAGCGCGACCAGGGCGTGGATCTGAAGCAGGACGTGATGGCGCTGCAACGTCTGAAGGAAGCGGCAGAAAAGGCCAAGATCGAGCTGTCCTCCAGCCAGCAGACCGAAGTCAACCTGCCGTACATCACCATGGACGCCACCGGCCCGAAACACTTGGCGATGAAGATTACCCGCGCCAAGTTCGAATCGCTGGTGGAAGACCTGATCGAACGCTCGATCGAGCCGTGCCGCGTGGCCCTGAAGGACGCCGGCCTGTCGATCGGCGACATTCAAGACGTGATCCTGGTCGGCGGCCAAACCCGCATGCCCAAGGTGATCGATAAGGTGAAGGAATTCTTCGGCAAGGAACCGCGCCGCGACGTCAACCCGGACGAAGCCGTGGCCGTCGGCGCCGCGATCCAAGGCTCGGTATTGTCGGGCGAACGCAAGGACGTGCTGCTGCTGGACGTGACCCCGCTGTCGCTGGGCATCGAGACCATGGGTGGCGTGATGACCAAGCTGATCCAGAAGAACACCACGATCCCGACCAAGGCGACCCAGACCTTCTCGACCGCCGAAGACAATCAGACCGCGGTGACCATTCACGTGCTGCAAGGCGAGCGCGAGCGCGCCGCGGCCAACAAGAGCCTGGGCCAGTTCAACTTGGCGGATATCCCGCCGGCGCCGCGCGGCATGCCGCAGATCGAAGTCACCTTCGATATCGACGCCAACGGTATCCTGCATGTGAGCGCCAAGGACAAGGCGACCGGCAAGCAAGCCAACATCACCATCCAGGCGTCCAGCGGCTTGTCCGAGCAGGAAATCCAGAACATGATCAAGGACGCCGAGGCCAACGCCGAGGAAGACCGCAAACTGCATGAACTGGTGACCGCGCGCAACCAGGGCGAGTCGCTGGTGCATTCGGTCAAGAAATCGCTGACCGACTTCGGCGATAAGGTGTCGGCGGAAGAGAAGAGCGCGATCGAGGCCGCCATCAAGGAAGTCGAGGACGTGCTCAAGGGCGAGGACAAGGAAGCCATCGACGCCAAGGTGGAAGCGTTGATGAAGGTGTCGCACAAGCTGGCCGAGCAGATGTACGCCGCGCAGAACCCCGAGGGCGAACAGCAGGCGGCGGCCGGCGCCGACAAGCACGACGACGGTAACGTGGTCGACGCCGAGTTCGAAGAAGTTAAGGACAAAAAGTAATCCTTCGTTCCACTGAGAGCACAGGGCGCCTGCAAGGGGGCTCTGTGCTTTGTTACTGGTCAAGCACATGTCAAAACGAGATTACTACGAAGTACTGGGGGTCAACCGCGACGCCGCCGAGGAAGACATCAAAAAGGCCTACCGCAAGCTGGCGATGAAATACCATCCGGATCGCAATCCGGATAGCAAGGAAGCCGAGGACAAGTTCAAGCAGGTGAAGGAAGCCTACGAGATTCTGTCCGATGGGCAAAAGCGCGCGGCCTACGACCAGTTCGGCCATGCCGGGGTCGACCAGAACGCCGGTGCCGGCGGCTTCCGCGGCGGCCAGGGCTTTGGTGATTTCTCCGACGCGTTCTCCGATATTTTCGGCGACATTTTCGGCGGCAGCCGCGGCGGCCGCGCTCAGGTGTTCCGCGGCGCCGACCTGCGCTACAACATGGAAATCTCGCTGGAAGAGGCGGCGCGCGGTTGCGAGCGCCAGATCCGCATTCCGGCGCACGAGCACTGCGACACCTGCCACGGCACCGGCGCCAAGCCAGGCACGCAGCCCAAGACCTGCGCCACCTGCGGCGGCCATGGTCAAGTGCGCATGAGTCAGGGCTTCTTCTCGGTGCAGCAAACCTGCCCGACCTGCCATGGCACCGGCAAGCAGATTACCGATCCGTGCCCGAAGTGCCACGGCGCCGGTCAGATCAAGACCACCAAGACGCTCAACGTCAAAATCCCGGCCGGGGTCGATGAGGGCGATCGCATTCGCCTGGCGGGCGAAGGCGAGCCGGGAGAGAACGGCGGCCCCAACGGCGATTTGTACGTGGTGACGCACATCAAGCCGCACGCGGTGTTCCAGCGCGAGGCGATGGACCTGCACTGCGAAATGCCGATCAGCTTCACCACCGCGGCGCTGGGTGGCGAGGTGGAAATCCCCACGCTCGACGGCATGGCCAAGGTCAAGATCAGCGGCGAGACCCAAAGCGGCCGCGTCTACCGTTTGCGCGGCAAGGGCATCAAGGCTGTGCGCGGCAATACCTATGGCGATCTGATGTGCCACGTGGTGGTGGAAACGCCGGTCAATCTGACCGAGCGGCAAAAGGAATTGCTGCGCGAGTTCGAGGAAATCAGCCAACAGGACGTCTCGGCGCACAACCCGCGCGCCAAGTCGTTCATGGACAAGCTGAAGGACTTCTTCTCCTGATTGGCTCGCACGCCACACTTTAGGCACAAAAAAACCCGCATATCATGGATTTGCGGGTTTTTTAATGCTTTGATTCAGTAATTTTCATATTGTTTGTGCCACATTGTTTGGCTATATCGGCAAAAACTGATGCATGCCAAGCCAATCGGCGTACAATAGCCTTGTCATTATTTAACCTGTGGAATAATGAACCTGCTGCATGCCACCTGGTTTTGGGCGCTGGTGATCGCCGGCCCCATCGCAACGGTTGTCGCCATCCTGGCGCGGCTGTCGCGCCTGGAGCCTCCTCCGATGCTGCCCCGCCAGGCGGGCGATTCCGTTGCGGACGGCGCCGATGAAGCCCTTTCGCCTTCCCCTCTATCACTAGAAAAAGACCAGAAATGATTTTTGCCAATCGAGATTTCCCTTTCTCGCGCATGCGTCGCATGCGCCGTGACGATTTTTCCCGTCGTCTGATGCGTGAAAACGTGCTGACCGCCGACGACCTGATCTATCCGGTATTCGTGCAAGAGGGCGACAATCGCCGCGAGCCGGTGGCGTCGATGCCGGGACAGGACCGGGTCAGCCTGGATCTGCTACTGAAGACGGCGGAAGAGATGCTGGAACTCGGCATCCCGATGATTTCGCTCTTTCCGGTGATCGAGGGCGGCAAGAGCAATACCGCCGAGGAAGCCTATAACGAGAAGGGGCTGGTCCCCACCGTGGTGCGCGCGCTCAAGTCGCGCTTCCCGGAACTCGGGGTGATGACCGATTTGGCGCTCGATCCGTACACCATCCACGGCCAGGACGGCGTGATCGACGACAACGGCTACGTGCTCAACGACGAAACGGTCGAGATTCTGATCAAGCAGGGGTTGTGTCACGCCGCCGCGGGCGTCGACGTGCTCGGGCCCTCCGACATGATGGACGGCCGCATCGGCTACCTGCGCGAGGAACTGGAAGGGCAGGGCTTCATCCATACCAAGATCCTGGCCTATTCGGCCAAATACGCGTCCAGCTTCTATGGCCCGTTCCGCGACGCGCTGGGTTCCAGCGGCAATCTGGGCAAGGGCAACAAGTACACCTACCAGATGGATCCGGCCAATAGCGACGAGGCGCTGCAGGAGGTGGCGATGGACCTGCAGGAGGGCGCCGACATGGTGATGATCAAGCCGGGCCTGCCGTATCTGGACGTGATCCGCCGCGTCAAAGACACCTTTGGCGTGCCGACCTACGCGTACCAGGTGTCGGGCGAATACGCGATGCTCAAGGCGGCGTTCGTCAATGGCTGGCTCAATGAAGAGGCTTGCATGATGGAAAGCCTGCTGGCCTTCAAGCGCGCCGGCGCCGACGGCATCTTGACCTATTTCGCTCTGGACGCGGCGCGCCTGATCAAGCGCGGCAAGTGAAACCGGGCATCTTATGGCACAGCGGCAGCCTTTTGGGGCCGGTGACGGTCGAAATCAGCGCGTGGTAACAGCGCGCAGGAGCGGCCGCGTGCCTTTCTTCCCTCAAATCGATGAGTCAACGCCATGAACCACACCTATCTCGCTCATTTGGACGCCACCCTGGCCCAGATCCGCGCCGACGGATTTGAAAAACCGGAACGGGTGATCGCCACCCCGCAAGGGGCGGATGTCGCGCTCGGCAACGGCAAGCATGTCCTCAACTTCTGCGCCAACAACTATCTTGGCCTGGCCGACGATCCGCGGCTGGTCGAGGCGGCCAAAGCCGGCCTCGATCAATACGGCTACGGCTGCGCCTCGGTACGCTTCATCTGCGGCACCCAGCAGGTGCACAAAGATCTGGAAGCGGCCATTTCGCGCTTTCTCGACACCGACGACACCATCCTGTATTCCAGCTGCTTCGACGCTAATGGCGGGGTCTTCGAAACCCTGCTGTCCGACGAGGACGCGGTGATCTCGGACGAACTCAACCATGCCTCGATCATCGATGGCGTGCGTTTGTGCAAGGCGCAGCGCTACCGCTACAAGAACAACGACATGGCCGATCTGGAAGCGCAGCTCAAGGCGGCCGACGCCGCCGGCGCGCGTTTCAAGCTGGTCGTTACCGACGGCGTGTTCTCGATGGACGGCATCATCGCCGATCTGAAGTCGCTGTGCGAAGTGGCCGACCGCTACGGCGCGCTGGTGATGGTCGACGATTCGCACGCGGTCGGCTTCATCGGCGAGCACGGCGCCGGCACGCCCGAGCTGTGCGGCGTGGCCGACCGGGTCGACATCTACACCGGCACGCTGGGCAAGGCGCTCGGTGGCGCCTCCGGCGGTTATGTGTCGGGGCGCAAGGCGATCGTCGAGCTGCTGCGTCAGCGCTCGCGTCCCTACCTGTTCTCCAATAGCCTTGCGCCGGCGATTGCCGCGGCGAGCCTCAAGGTGTTCGAGATCCTCGCCGAGGACGGCGCGCGCATGCGCGCCAACCTCAAGCGCAATGCCGAGCTGTTCCGCCAGAAGATGAGCGCGGCCGGCTTTACCCTGGTGCCGGGCCAGCACCCGATCATTCCGGTGATGCTGGGCGACGCGCGCCTGGCGGCGGAAATGGCGGCCGCGCTGCTGTCAGAGGGCGTGTACGTCATCGGCTTCTCCTTCCCCGTGGTGCCCAAGGGTAAAGCGCGCATCCGCACGCAGATGTCGGCGGCGCACACCGCGGAGCAAGTCGAACTGGCGGTGAGCGCGTTCATTCGCGTCGGCCGTGAGCTAGGCGTGATCGCCTGAGGTCTTTGATGAGACATAACCGGCGCGGCGGATGCCGCGCCAGGGAGACAGAAC
Source organism: Paludibacterium sp. (assembly GCF_019232825.1). Lineage (GTDB taxonomy): Bacteria > Pseudomonadota > Gammaproteobacteria > Burkholderiales > Chromobacteriaceae > Paludibacterium. The sequence goes on from NZ_JAFAND010000110.1 coordinate 8,312, forward strand.
AATGAAAGCGCTGGCAAAACTCAAGTCTGAACGCGGGTTGTGGCTGACCGATGTGGCCAAACCCGAAATCGGTCACAACGATCTGTTGATCCAGATCCGTAAAACCGCCATCTGCGGTACCGACATCCATATCTACAACTGGGACGAATGGGCGCAGAAGACCATTCCGGTGCCGATGCACGTCGGTCATGAATATGTCGGCGTGGTGGCGGGCATGGGCTCGGAGGTCACCGGCTTCGAGATCGGCGATCGCGTTTCCGGCGAAGGCCACATCACCTGTGGCCATTGCCGCAATTGCCGTGCCGGCCGTCGCCACTTGTGCCGCAACACCGTCGGTGTCGGCGTCAACCGCGAGGGCGCGTTCGCCGAATACCTGGTGATCCCGGCGTTCAATGCCTTCAAGATTCCGACGGACATCTCCGATGATCTGGCGTCGATCTTCGATCCGTTCGGCAATGCCGTGCACACCGCGCTGTCGTTCAATCTGGTGGGCGAGGATGTGCTGATCACCGGCGCGGGCCCGATCGGCATCATGGCCGTGGCTATCGCCCGCCACGTCGGCGCGCGCCACGTGGTGATCACCGACGTCAACGACTACCGGCTGGAACTGGCGCGCAAGATGGGCGCGAGCCGCGCGGTCAACGTGGCGCGCGAGGATCTGCGCCAGGTGATGGGCGAATTGCATATGTGCGAGGGCTTCGACGTGGGACTGGAGATGTCCGGCAACCCGCAGGCGTTCCGCCAGATGCTCGAAACCATGAACCACGGCGGCAAGGTCGCGCTCCTTGGCATTCCGCCGGCCAACACCGCGATCGACTGGAACCAGGTGATCTTCAAGGGCTTGGAAATCAAGGGTATCTATGGCCGCGAAATGTTCGAGACCTGGTACAAGATGGTGGCGCTGCTGCAGTCCGGCCTCGACATCTCGCCGATCATCACCCACCACTACAAGATCGACGATTTCCAGCAAGGCTTCGACGCCATGCTGTCCGGTCAGTCGGGCAAGGTGATTCTCGACTGGGCGTAAGTCCCTCGACGTTCTCATTCTGAACCCCGCGGGTGCCCCGCGGGGTTTTGTGTTTTTACGGCCCTAGAAGGCCATCCAGGAATAGAGGTAAAGGGTGTTGTTGTCGTGGGCGTTGGTGCCGTTGCCGTCGTAATTGGTCGCCGCGCCCAGGAAGGCGTTGTACGCCGTGTACTGTAAGCCCAGACGCCACCATGGGCGCGGCATATAGTCGAGTTCGACGATTTGGCCGCGGGTGTTGGGGCTGCCGTTGGCGGAGGCTGGATAGAGTAAGGCGTCTTGGCTGCCGTTGACGTTGAAGAGACCGAGCGTCAGCCCCCAGCGGCGCTGATACCAGTAGGAGATTTTTGCCTGCGCGCTGTGCAGCGTGTCTTTGGCGTTGCTTTGGTTGACGCCGAGACCGGCCTGGTTCCAATTGGCCTGCTCATCGATATACGAGGCTTGCAGGGTGATGCTGTGGGGAGCGGCCAAGTACTGGTATTGCGCATCCAGCCCCATGTCGCGCAAATGATTCGCGGGCGCGCCGTTGTTGCCGGGGACGGTGCTGACGCGGGCATCGAGCCCGAACGTGCCGATTTCGAGCGAATGCGGCCCCCAGTCCTGGTTCCAGGCTAGGCGCCAGTAGGGGTTGTTGCCTTCCAGCCGGTTGTAGAAGGTCATGCCTTGGCTAAACAGACTGAACTTGCCGTCGGCGGCCTGATAGTCGCCGAGCTCGGCATACCAGCGCTGATTGAGCCATACGTAAGCGGACAAGCCGATGGCTTGCTGCGCCAGTCCTTGGGCGATCAGCGGCGCGGGTGGCGAGTCGAGCCAGGTGTTGTACGCCAAATTGGACACTTGATACGGAAAGCCGAACACGGGCGTGCTGTTCCAGACGTCCTGCACGGTGGGGCTATTGTTGAGCGACAGCCCATAGACCAGATCCAGATCTTGGCGAGCGATATGGTCGACGAGACGCAGGTCGGTGTTGTCGCTGGTCAACCCGGCGTCGAACTGCGTATTGCCGTTGTTATCGGTGTTGGACGACAGGTTGTCGTACGTCCATTTCGATAAGATGCCCAAGTGCTCGTCCAGCTTGCCGGCGAGAAACAGGCTGCCGCCCTCGATGACGCCTTGATTGTTTTTGGGGTAGCCCTGCACGTTGTTGGCCACGCCGGTGCGAGAGGCGGTCAGCGTGGCCGACACGGGGAACAGCGAGGTGCTGCCTAGCGTATAGCCCGACAGTTTGAATGCTCTGCCCAATGGTGTGAGCTCCGGGGCGCCGACGTGACAGGCGGCGCAATCCAGGCCGGTTTGGCGGGCGAAGGCCGGCACGGCCTGTGCCGGGGCGTGCCCGAATAGGGCAACGAGCGCGATGGCTTGCAACAGCCTTCGCCAGGGGCGAGCGGAGGGCATGTAATTTTTCCTTTTTCGTTATTTTGACTAAATATTTTTAATTATTTATGAAATGTGAATGATACATGCCGGCGAGGGGGCGGTGACAAGGGAGGCTGGCCATAAGGCCAGTCGATTTATGGCCGGACTTGATCGGCCGGCGCAGCCCACGCCGGCGCCGTTGTGCGAAGAAAAAGGCGAACGCATGGCGAATCAAGGGCTTTGCAGCGGGCTTTGCTTTCCTACGCGCCCGCGAAACGGTAGAATCCTCGTTTAATTTTCTTTATTGCTGAACGGCGTCATGCTTACTTTCCAGGAAATTATCCTTACGCTGCAGAACTATTGGAACCGCCAGGGTTGCGCCCTGCTGCAGCCTTACGATATGGAAATGGGCGCGGGGACTTCGCACACCGCGACCTTCCTGCGCGCCATCGGGCCGGAGCCGTGGAACGCGGCCTACGTGCAGCCGTCGCGCCGTCCGAAGGACGGCCGTTATGGCGAAAACCCCAACCGATTGCAGCACTATTACCAATTCCAGGTGGTGCTCAAGCCGTCGCCGTCGAATATTCAGGATTTGTATCTGGGCTCGCTGAAGGAGCTCGGTATCGATCCGACCGTGCACGACATCCGCTTTGTCGAGGACGACTGGGAAAATCCGACGCTCGGTGCCTGGGGCCTGGGTTGGGAAGTCTGGCTCAACGGCATGGAAGTGACCCAGTTCACCTACTTCCAGCAAGTCGGCGGCTTGGACTGCCGGCCGGTGCTGGGCGAAATCACCTATGGCCTGGAACGGCTGGCCATGTACCTGCAAGGCGTGGAAAACGTCTACGACTTGACCTGGACCGTGTACCCGAACGGCCAGAAGGTCAGCTATGGCGACGTTTTCCACCAAAACGAGGTCGAGCAGTCGCGTTACAATTTCGAGCACTCGAACGTGCCGTTCCTGTTCGAGCAGTTCAATCACTTCGAAGGCGAGGCCAAGCGCCTGCTGGACGCCGGTTTGGCGCTGCCGGGCTATGAGATGATCCTCAAGGCCGCGCATGCCTTCAACCTGCTCGACGCGCGCGGCGCCATTTCGGTGACCGAGCGCGCCGCCTACATTGGCCGCATTCGCACCCTGGCGCGCCAAGTGGCGCAAGCCTATTACGACTCGCGCGAAGCGCTGGGCTTCCCGATGTGCCAGAAGAACGCCGGATGAAGCGCGCGCTGCTGACGACAATCTGCCTCGCCGCCTGCGCCATGCCGGCGGCGGCCGAGCGTCTGGCTGATTGGCAGGTGTATCAGCAAGGGGCGGCGCTGGAGTTGTCGATCGACCGCAACGCCCTTTGGCAGACCCCCGATGGCCTGGCGCACTTCGTCAATCAGGAGCGCTTTACTCAACGCCAGTATGACAAGCACTACCAGATCAATTACTGGATTCGCCGCACCACCGGTTACGCTGACTGCAAGAAGTATCAGTACGTGCTGGTGAGCACCGATTTCTACACCGACACCAACAGGCACGTCTGGTCGACGATGTATCCGGTGCCGCGCTATGCCTGGAAATGGCAGCCGGTGTACCAGGACACGCTCGCCGGCGCGATGATCGACCTGGTGTGCAGCAACCCTGCCTCGCGCAAGAAACCCGAATAAGCCATGAACGCTACTCTGTTGATCGAACTCCTCACCGAGGAACTGCCGCCCAAGGCCTTGCCCAGGCTCGCGGCCAGCTTCGCCGAAACCATCGACGAAGAGCTGAAGAAAATGCAATTCGTCGCCGCCGACGCGACGCCGACCGTATTCGCGAGCCCGCGCCGCTTGGCCGTGTCGCTGCCGCAAGTGCTGTCGGTGCAGCCCGAGCAGCATATCGTGCGCAAGGGGCCGGCCGTGGCGGCCGGGATGAAGGGCGGCGAGCCGACGCCGGCGCTCTTGGGCTTTGCCCGTTCCTGCGGCGTCGAGGTGTCCGCGCTGACGACGATGCACGACGGCAAGCAGGACGTCTACGCATGGAGCACCGTCAAGGCCGGCCAGTCGCTCGCCGAGGTATTGTCCGCCATCGTTGTCGGCGCGCTGAAGAAGTTGCCGGCGCCCAAGCTGATGCGCTGGGGCGATTCCGAGCATCAGTTCGTCCGCCCAGTCCATGGCTTGGTGATGCTGCACGGCGACCAGGTGGTTGCGGGCGAGGTGCTGGGACTCGCGAGCGGTCGCGAGACGCTCGGCCATCGCTTCCTGTGCCCGGCGCCGGTGTCGCTGCCGGATGCCGACTCCTACGCCCGCGTCATGTTCGAGCGTGGCCGCGTCGTGGCGAGCTTCGCCGCGCGCCGCGAACTGATCCACCATCGCCTGGTCGATGCCGCCGCGCGTCAAGGCGCCACCATCGCCGCCGACGAGGCGTTGTTCGACGAGGTGACCGGGCTTGTGGAATGGCCGGTGGTGCTGGAGGCGGGCTTTGACACCGACTTCCTCAAGGTGCCGCAAGAATGTCTGATTCTGACCATGCAGCAGAATCAAAAGTATTTCCCGCTGCTCGACGGCGCCGGCAAGCTGAAAAACCGTTTCCTGTTGGTCTCCAACCTGGAGACGAGCGATCCGTCCGCCATCGTCGGCGGTAATGAGCGCGTGCTGCGCGCGCGCCTGTCCGATGCCAAGTTCTTCTTCGAGCAGGATCAGAAGGTGCGGCTTGAGTCGCGCCTGTCGCGTCTGGCCGATGTGGTTTACCACAATAAGATCGGCAGTCAATGGCAGCGCGTGGAGCGGTTGCAAGTGATCGCCGGCGCCATCGCCGGACGCCTGGGCGCGGACGCGGCCCAAGCCGAGCGCGCTGCCCGGCTCGCCAAGGCTGACCTGGTGTCGGACATGGTGGGTGAATTTCCCGAGCTGCAAGGCATCATGGGTATGTATTACGCCCAGATCGATGGCGAACAGCCGGAAGTCGCGGCGGCGATCGAGGGGCATTATCATCCGCGCAATGCCGCCGATACGTTGCCGCAAGGCGCGGTGGCCACGAGCGTGGCGCTGGCGGACAAGCTGGAGACGCTGATCGGCATTTGGGGCATTGGCCTCGTGCCGTCGGGCGACAAGGACCCGTTCGCGTTGCGCCGCGCCGCGCTGGGCGTGCTGCGCATGCTGCTGGCCGCGCCGCTGGACTTGCGCGATTTGCTGCGCCTGGCCGCGGATGCCTTCCCGCCGGGGTTGCTGTCGGATGCCGTGGTGGAAGAGGTGTTCGGCTTCTGCCAGGAGCGGTTGAAAAACTATCTGGCGGGTGATTATCAGGTCGACGAGATCGATGCCGTGTTGGCGTTGTCGCCGGCCGCCGTGCACGAGGTGCCGGCGGTGCTGGCCGCCGTGGCCGCGTTCAAGCGGTTGCCGGAGGCCGCCACGCTTGCCGCCGCCAACAAGCGCGTCAAGAATTTGCTGAAGAAAGCCAACGGTGAAGACGGCGCGATCGATAAGGCGCTGTTGCAGCACGATGCCGAAAAGGCGCTGCTCGACGCGCTGGAAGCGCTGGCGCCGACCGTCGAGGCGCAGTTCGCCGCGCACGACTTCGCCGCCGCGCTCGCCGCGCTGTCGAGTCTCAAGGCGCCGGTGGATGCCTTCTTCGACGGCGTGATGGTCATGGACGAGGATATGGCGGTGCGCAAAAACCGCCTGGCGCTCTTGGCGCGCTTGGCCGCGTTGTTCAACCGCGTGGCCGATATCTCGCTGTTGGCCGAATAACCGTTCTTTGCCTGTGCCCGCCGGCGCCTTGCGCGCCGGCGTTTCCCGACCGGAGGTCCGCATGAAGCTGGTGATTCTCGATCGTGACGGCGTCATCAACCAAGATCGCGATGATTTCGTCAAAAGCCCGGCCGAATGGGTGCCGTTGCCCGATAGTCTGGAGGCGATCGCCAACCTGACTCAAGATGGCTGGCGCGTTGTCGTGGCCACCAATCAATCCGGCATCGGCCGCGGCCTGTTCGACATGCACGCGCTCAACGGCATGCACGAAAAGATGCATCGCCTGGTCGGGCAGGCCGGCGGCCGCATCGACGCGGTGGTGTTCTGCCCGCACACGCGCAACGATCAATGCCGTTGCCGCAAGCCGGAACCCGGCATGGTGCTGGAGATTGCCGAACGTTTTCACGTCCGGCCGGAAACGCTGCCGATGATCGGCGACAGCCTGCGCGATCTGCAAGCCATCGACGCCGTCGGCGGCCTGCCGATTCTGGTGAAGACCGGCAAGGGCCAAAAAACGCTCGCCGGCGGCGATCTGCCGGAACGCACCCGGGTATTCGACAATCTTTACGATGCCGCCGAATATCTGATTCAGTCCCCCGACTACAATTAAGCGCACCGAGGCCCGATGTTGCTCTGGATCCGAAATTTGCTCTACTGGGTGGTGCTGTGCATCTCCACCACCATCTTCTTCCTTTGTCTGTTGCTGTTGGCGCCGCTGCCACGGCGTCGGCGTCATTTCCTCGGCGTGGCCTGGACCAAGGTGCTGATGTGGATGTTGGAACATGTGATCGGTTTGAAATACCGGGTGCTCGGCAGCGAGCATATTCCAAAGACGCCGTCGATCATTTGCTCCAAGCACCAATCCGGCTGGGAAACGCTGTCGCTGCAAACCATCTTTCCCTACCAGATCTACGTCGCCAAGCGTGAGCTGCTGTGGATTCCGATTTTCGGTTGGGGCCTGGCGTTGATGAACGCCATCATGATCAATCGTTCCAACCGCTCCCGCGCCAATCTACAGATCATCGAGCAGGGCCGCGAGCGCTTGAAGCACGGTTTCTGGATCACAGTGTTTCCCGAGGGCACGCGCGTGAAGCCTGGCGTGCGCGGCAAATACAAACTGGGCGCGGCGCGCATGGCGATCGACCTGCAGATTCCGCTGGTGCCGGTCGCGCATAACGCCGGCGAGTTTTGGCCGCGCAACTCCTTTCTCAAATACCCGGGACTGATTACCGTGGTGATCGGTCCCGCTATCTGGCCGGAGGCCGGCAAGAGCGCTGACGACCTGATGACGGAGGCCGCCGACTGGATCGAGGCCCGCCAGCAGGAAATTGGCGGCGTCGGCCCGTGCGCCGGTCTGGCGCGTCCCGGTGCTACGGCTGACGCTGCCTGACGGGACTTGCCCGGAGATCGTGGTCGTGCGCCGCGCGCGCAAGTCCATCGGTATTCGCGTGCGGGACAGCCACGTCGAGCTGGTGGCGCCAGCCCGCGTGCCGCTGACCACGCTGCAGCGCGTGCTCGACGAAAAAGCGGATTGGATCTGGCGTCACTGGCAACGCTGCGCGGCACAAGCCGAGGCGCGCGCGCATGCGCCTAGCAGCGTGTGGTTGCAGGGCCGGGAAGTGCCGTTGTGTCACGATCCCGCCGCGCTGTTAACCCCGGTGCTGACGGGCGGCGGACTGGTGCTCGGCGGCGCGGCGCATGATTTGCGCGCGCGCGTGGCGCATTTCCTCTTTGGCCTGGCCGCCGAGCAATTTCCCCGCCATTGGCGCCGTCTCGCGCCGTTGGCGGCACGCGAGCCCGGCCAATTGCTGCTCTCCTCGGCACGCACGCGCTGGGGCAGCTGTCATCGCGATGGCCGCATCCGCCTGAACTGGCGGCTGATCCAGGCGCCGCCGGCTATTCTGGACTATGTGATCGCCCATGAGCTGGCGCACCTGCTGCATATGAACCATTCCGTGGCGTTTTGGCAAGAAACCGCGCGGCTGTATCCGGATTGGCGCATCGCGCGCGCCTGGTTGCGGCGCGAGGGCGAGCGGTTGTTCGACTTCGGCTGATTTCTCTGCCATCGGCGGCGAAATCGGGTGAAATCTGTATTTACAGGAGATTCTTCAGATGAGAATGTTGCATACCATGCTGCGCGTGGGGAACCTTGAGCGTTCTTTGGCTTTCTATCAACAGGTGCTCGGAATGCGGCTGTTGCGTCGTCAGGATTTTCCGGAAGGCCGCTTCACGCTGGCTTTTGTCGGCTACGGCGACGAGTCCGAGCACACGGTATTGGAACTGACCCATAACTGGGACACGGCAGAGTACCAACTGGGCACCGGATTCGGCCACATCGCGCTCGAAGTCGACGACGCCGCCGCCGCCTGTGACGCGGTACGCGCCAAGGGCGGCAAAGTGACGCGCGAGGCAGGCCCGATGAAACACGGCACGACGGTCATCGCTTTTGTCGAAGACCCGGACGGCTACAAGATCGAATTTATCCAGAAGCGCAGCCGCTAGGGCGGCGACCGGGGCGGCGCTCCGGTATTCCCTGCCGCTGTGCTTCATTCAGAAAAGTGTAGGGAATAACGATGCAACAAAAGGGGTTGGCGGGTCTGCTGTTCCTTGTGCCGGTGGCCGCGCAGGCCGCCGACATCGACGGCGCGCGCCTGAGTTTGTTCTGGGCGCTGCCTTTCGCCGCCATTCTGCTATCGATCGCCTTGTTCCCGATGTTTGCCGAGGCCTTCTGGCACCGCCACTTCGGCAAGATCGTCGCCGCGATCACGCTCGGGTTTCTGCTGCCGTTCGCCTCCTGGTTCGGCCTGCCGGCCACTGCCGGCTTGTTGGCGCACGCGTTGCTGGTTGAATACCTGCCGTTTTTGATTCTGCTGCTGACGCTGTATACGCTGTCCGGCGGCATTCTGTTGTCAGGGCGCCTGCACGCCACGCCCTGGCTCAATACCCGTATTCTGGCCTTGGGGGCGCTGCTCGCGCCGGTTATGGGCACCACCGGCGCCGCCATGTTGTTGATCCGGCCGTTGCTGCGCGCCAACAAGGGCCGGCATCACAAAGTGCATGTGGTGGTGTTTTTCATTTTTCTCGTGGGCAATATCGGCGGCGGTCTGACGCCGTTGGGCGATCCGCCGCTGTTCCTCGGTTTCCTGAATGGGGTGAGCTTCAACTGGACCTTCATCCACATGCTGGCGCCGGTGCTGCTGTCGGAGGCGTTGCTGCTGGCGACGTTCTTTCTGCTTGATCGCCATTATTTCCGCAAGGAACGTCACTTGCCGGCGGCACAGGCCGCGGACGAACCCCTGCGTCTGTCCGGCCACGTGAATCTGGTGCTGCTGATGGTGGCTATCGGCGCCGTGCTGCTGTCCGGGGTGTGGAAACCGCGTCTGGCGCTATCGCTGCTGGGCGTATCGCTGCCGCTGCAGGACCTGGCGCGCGACGTGACGCTGCTTGTGCTGACCGGCCTGTCGCTTTGGCTGACGCCGCGCTGGGTGCGCGGCAGCAACGAGTTTAATTGGCATCCGATTGCCGAGGTGGCCAAACTGTTCGTCGGCATCTTCATCACCATCGCGCCGGTGATCGCCATGCTGCGCGCCGGGGCGTCGGGGCCGCTTGACGGCCTGTCGCGCGTCGTCACCCACGCCAGCGGACAGCCGGTCGACCCAGCCTACTTCTGGATAACCGGATTGTTGTCGAGCTTCCTCGACAATGCGCCCACTTACCTGGTGTTCTTCAATATGGCGGCGGGCGATGCGCACCGGCTGATGGGGGAGCTATCCTCGACCTTGCGGGCGATTTCCATGGGGGCGGTGTTCATGGGGGCGATGACCTACATCGGCAATGCACCCAACTTCATGATCAAGAGCATCGCCAGCCATCACCGCGTGCGCATGCCGGGTTTTTTCGGTTATCTCGCCTGGTCGGGCCTGTTTCTGTTGCCGCTGTTTGTGCTGTTGACGTTGGTGTTTTTCTAAGCCGGCTCGGGGTGGCGGTTGAGAGGGGGGGCAATCCCGCGTAAGCTACCGGCTTTATTCTCTACGCTGGCTTTATTTCTATGCATATCCACATCCTCGGCATCTGTGGCACGTTCATGGGGGGCGTGGCCGCGCTGGCGCGCGAGTCCGGCCATCGCGTCACCGGTTGCGACGCCAACGTTTATCCGCCGATGAGCACCCAGCTTGAGGCGATGGGTATCGAGCTGATTCAAGGCTTTGGCGCCGAACAGGCGGATATCGGCGCCGACATGTTCGTGGTGGGCAACGTGGTCACGCGCGGCAAGCCGTTGATGGAGGAAATCCTGAACCGCGGGCTGCCGTATTGTTCCGGGCCGCAGTGGCTGGCGGAGAATGTGTTGCGCGATCATTGGGTATTGGCGGTCGCCGGCACTCACGGCAAAACCACCACCAGCTCGATGCTGGCCTGGATTCTCGACCATGCCGGCCTGGCGCCGGGCTTCCTGATCGGCGGCATTCCGCAGAACTTCGGCGTTTCCGCGCGCATGCCCGGCCACCCCGCGCAGGATGGGGCGAGCGTGAGCCCGTTCTTTGTCATCGAGGCCGACGAATACGATACGGCGTTTTTCGACAAGCGCTCCAAGTTTGTCCACTACCGGCCGCGTACGGCGATTCTCAATAATCTGGAATACGACCACGCGGATATCTTTCCCGATCTTGCCGCCATCGAAACGCAATTCCATCACTTGGTGCGCACCATTCCCGCCAACGGCCGCATCGTCGCCAACGGCAGGGAGGAGAGCCTTGCGCGTGTGCTGGCGCGCGGCGCTTGGACGCCGGTGGAGACCTTCGGCGGCGACGGTGGTTGGCAAGCCGGCCCGGTCGACGACCACGGCCACTTCGACGTGCTGTTCGATGGCGTTCTCCAGGGGCGTGTCGCTTGGGATCTGTTGGGTGAGCACAACCGCATGAACGCCCTGGCGGCCATCGCGGCTGCGCGCCATGTCGGCGTGGCGCCCGCGGCGGCAATCGAGGCGCTGGGGCAATTTCGCAACGTGAAGCGACGTATGGAAGTGCGCGGCGAGAAGGGTGGCGTGACGGTCTACGACGACTTCGCCCATCACCCGACGGCCATCGCCACCACGGTGGCCGGGCTCCGGCGCAAGGTCGGCGCGGCGCGCATTCTGGCGGTGCTGGAGCCGCGCTCCAACACGATGAAACTCGGCACGATGAAAGAGGCGCTGCCAGGCGCGCTCGTCGATGCCGATCTGGTGTTCTGTTCGGCGGCGGGGTTAGGGTGGCATCCGGCCGAAGCGCTGGCGCCGCTGGGCGCGCGCGCGCATACCTTCGACGATTTCGACGCGATGCTCGCCGCGATCGTCGCCGCGGCAAAACCCGGCGACCATGTTTTGGTGATGAGCAATGGCGGCTTCAACGGCATCCACCAGAAGCTGCTCGATCGCTTACCGGGGTAAATCCCCTGCGCGCAGCCGTGCGTTCACGCCGCAACGCACGGCATCTGCTTACATCTGATGGCTACCCAGCCAATAACTCGCCATGATCAACACGCCCGCCAGCAGCACCAGCACGCTGGCGCGCTCGCGATAGATCGCCAGGCGAGGCACGCGCCGGAAGACATACACCGGCATGACATAGCACACCAGCGCGATGATCGGCGCGGCCACCATGCCGATCAATGTCAGGATCGAGGGATTGGCCAGGGCAAGGCCCCACAGCGGCAGGGCGATGAGCAGGGTGGTGATCCATTCCAGCGAGTGCAGGCGTTCCGGCTGGTGCTGGTGGCGCTGCCATTGACCCAATAGACCGATCAAGCCGTTGCGGGCGCCGAGGAAGGCCGCGAAATAGGAGTGCAAAATGGTGGCGAAGGCCAGGATCGGCAACGCATAGTTGAGCAAATGCGGTTTGACGTGCAGCGACATCAGGGTCAATACGTCGATATTGTGCGTCAGCGCGAAGTTGAGATCATGCGGTTGTGTCGCCAGCACGCAGGAAAAAGCGAAAAACAGCACGAAAACCAGCAGCATCAGGCTGCTCCAATACACGGCGCGATCGCTGCGGCGCATCGCCACGCGCGCATCGGGGTAATGGCGGCGATAGGAGGCGGCCAGCATGGCGCAGATGGCGGAGAAGTCCATGCTGAAGAAGAGAATCGGCACCACCAGGAGCAGGTTCTTGGCCAGAGACCAGCTGTCGGGCAGTTGCCAAAACGGCGCAGCATGCCAGCTGGGAATCAAATAGACCGACAGAAACAGCAGCGCGGCGATGAGGGGGAAGGCCACGCCGGATGTGATGCGTAAGATGGCGTTTTCGCCGGCGGTCAGCATCACCGCCGACAGACCGAGCGCGATCAATAGGCACAGGATGGGCCGCGGCATCGCTTCCAGCCCGAGCTGAAACTCGATGAATGTCGCGGCGATATTGATCATGCCGGTCGCGAAGGCCACCACCAGCGCCAAGTAAAAAATCAGGTACAACAGGCTTACCGCCAATCCGGCGGCGTTGCCCAAATCCTCTTCCACCACCTGGGGCAATTCGCACGGCGACTTGTGCGTGACCACCAAGTGCGTCAGTGTGCGATGCGACAGCCAGACGACGGGAAAACTGACGCAGCTCAGGATCAGGACCGGCCAGATACCGCCGAGCCCCGCCTGAATCGGCAGGTAGAGAATGCCGGCGCCCACGGCAGTGCCGAACAAAGTAAGGATCCATTCCACATCGTGCTGGGTGGTGCCCGCTTCCATCCCTGCCGGTTTGTTCATTTTTGCTTTCCGGATCGCCTGTGAATTTGTCGAGGGTACGGGCCATTGGGATTTGCAGACGACCCTAGGCCGCAGATGCCGAAACCGGCGTCAGTATAGCCCGGAACGGGTCCCTGTCGTAGTCAAGCGTCGTTTTTCGTGGCGCCGGGGGGGCCGGCGCCACGATGTTATATGCTGGCGTGGAAGGTTCGGTTGATCACGTCGAGCTGCTGCTCGCGCGACAGCTTGATGAAGTTCACCGCGTAGCCCGACACGCGGATGGTCAGCTGCGGATACTGCTCCGGATGTTCCATGGCATCGACCAGCGTTTCGCGGTTGAACACGTTGACGTTGACGTGGAAGCCGCCGGCGCAGCAATAGCCGTCCAGGCAATTGGACAGGTTGGCGATGCGCTCCGACAGCGTATGCCCCAATGCATCCGGTGTGGCCGAGGCGGTCCAGCTGATGCCGTCTTGCGCATCGTCGTACGGCAGCTTGGCCACCGAGGCGCCCGCGGCGACGAAGCCCAGATGATCGCGGCCGTTCATCGGGTTGGCGCCCGGGGCGAACGGCTCGCCGGCGCGGCGGCCATCCGGCGTGTTGCCGGTCTTCTTGCCGTAGACCACGTTGGAGGTGATGGTCAGCACCGATTGCGTCGGCATCGCGTTGCGATAGGTCTTCTGCCTGCGCACCTTGTCCATGAAGCGGCGCACCAGATCCACGGCAATCTGGTCGACGCGGTCGTCGTTGTTGCCGAAGGCCGGATAACTGCCGTCGATCTTGAAGTCCACCGCCAATCCCTGCTCGTTGCGGATCACGTGCACCTTGGCGTACTTGATGGCGGCCAGCGAGTCGGCGGCCACCGACAGGCCGGCGATGCCGCACGCCATGGTGCGCAGGATGTCGCGATCGTGCAACGCCATCTCGATGCGCTCGTAGGCGTACTTGTCGTGCATGTAATGGATGCAGTTGAGCGCCTTGACGTAGGTACGCGCCAGCCAGTCGAGCAGCAGATCGTACTTGATCATGACCTCGTTGAAATCGAGCAGTTCGCTGTCTATGGGGGAGAAGCCGCGCGCGACGCGCGCACCGGACTTTTCGTCCACGCCGCCGTTGATCGCGTACAACAGCGCCTTGGCCAGGTTGGCGCGGGCGCCGAAGAACTGCATCTGCTTGCCGATGCGCATGGCGGAGACACAGCAGGCGATGCCGTAGTCGTCACCCCAATGCGGACGCATGACGTCGTCGCTCTCGTACTGGATCGCGCTGGTTTCGATCGAGGTTTTGGCGCAGAAGTCTTTGAACCCCTGCGGCAGCTGCTCCGACCACAGTACGGTCAAGTTCGGTTCCGGCGCCGGCCCCAGATTGTGCAGGGTGTTGAGAAAGCGGAAGCTGTTTTTTGTCACCAGCGTGCGGCCGTCGATGGCCATGCCGCCGATGCTTTCGGTGACCCAGGTCGGGTCGCCGGAGAACAATTCGTTGTATTCCGGTGTGCGCAGGAAGCGCACGATGCGCAGCTTGATCACCAGGTCGTCGATCAGCTCCTGCGCGCGCTCCTCGCTGATCCGTCCCGCGGCGAGGTCGCGGGTGAAGTAGATGTCGAGGAAGGTCGATACGCGGCCCAACGACATGGCGGCGCCGTTTTGTTCCTTCACCGCGGCGAGATAGCCGAAATACACCCATTGCACCGCTTCTTGCGCCGTGGTCGCCGGAAGGCTGATATCGAAGCCGTAGCCGGCCGCCATGGCCTTGAGTTCGCCCAACGCCCGGTACTGTTCCGACAGCTCCTCGCGCAGCCGGATCACTTCCTCGGTGAAGTCGCGCTCGTCCAGCTCGTCGAACAGCGCCTGCCGATCGGAGATCAGCCGGTCGACGCCGTACAGCGCAACCCGGCGGTAGTCGCCGATGATGCGGCCGCGGCCGTAAGCATCCGGCAGACCGGTGATGACCCCCGATTTGCGCGCAGCGCGGATTTCCGCGCTGTAGGCGTCGAAGGTGCCCTGATTGTGGTCTTTGCGGTAGCGGTTGAAGGTATCCTTCAGCGTCGGGTCGAGCTGATAACCGTAGGCATTGAGCGCCGTTTCGACCATGCGAATGCCGGAAAACGGCATGATGGCGCGCTTGAGCGGTTTGTCGGTCTGCAGGCCGACGATCAGCTCCTGCTCCTTGAGGATGTAGCCCGGCCCATAGGCGGTAATGCCGGCGCCCACGTCGGTGCTGGCATCCAGCACGCCCTTTTCGTGTTCTTCCTTCAACAGCGGCGTGAGCGCGGCCCAGATGGCGCGGGTGCGCGCGCTGGGGCCGCACA
Organism: Paludibacterium sp.; assembly: GCF_019232825.1. Taxonomy (GTDB): domain Bacteria; phylum Pseudomonadota; class Gammaproteobacteria; order Burkholderiales; family Chromobacteriaceae; genus Paludibacterium. The sequence continues at coordinate 23,420 of NZ_JAFAND010000110.1, forward strand.
AAAAGGCGTCGTCGCCGCTATAGGGCGTCATGTTGAGCAGGATGAAATCGCGAACGTCGATGGCGTGTTGCCATTTGCCGCCGTGAAAGCCTTCCCAGGGGTCGAGCGCGGGCGCGGCACAGTCAGGGGTGTTCATGAAGCCTCTCCTTAAACGCGGTCGTTGTCGGCACCCTGGGGCTAGGGCCTGTCTAGGCCCTAAGCTAACGGGCCAGGATGCCGCGGCGATGACGCCGGAACACCCATTTTTCCCACAGGTGCAAGGTGAATTCGTCAAATGTCGGCCGGATGTCGACGGTAATTTGATGCCCGCCCGCCACCGGGACGCTGCCACTGACGGTCACCGCCAGATAGAGGATCAGCGCCGAGTCGGCATGCGGAAACATTTCCAGCCGCAGCCGTTCGCCCAGCGTGAACGGGTGCGGCGAAAGCCAACCCACGGCATCGAGCCCGACACGGCAGTCCATCAGCGCCGGCCGTTGCGGATAGCGCGACAACAGGCTGACTTCCAACGCCAGGTCAAGCTTGGCCTCCAGTCGTTGCAACAGCGGATCGGTGTTTTCCACGCTGTCGACCGGCGCGGCCAGCACCTTGAGCGCCAGCCGGGTTTCCCGCACCTGCTGCGGCGTACAGCCGCTCTCCGGCAGGGGGATGGCGGCAAACGGCAGCTCGGCGTCAAAGCTGGCGGTGGCGAGCGTTGGGAGCAATGACATGTGTGACCTCGGTATATTCAATAATCATTGAAGCACAATCGGGCGGAATTAGCGGAACAAACGCACGAGGCCATCCAGGCTGCCGGCATTGATCGTCGCGTCCGCTTGCGCGCGCACCACCGGTTTGGCCTGAAACGCCACGCCGATGCCCGCTTCGCCCAACATTTTCAAATCGTTGGCGCCGTCGCCCACGGCCAATACCTGGTGCGGGGCAAGACCAAGCCGTTCGCGCGTTTCGATCAGCAAGTCGCGCTTGGCGTCGGCGTCGATGATCCTTCCTTGCACGCGGCCGGTCAGTTTGCCGTTGCGTATTTCCAATTGATTGGCGTGGCTATAGTCGAGCCGCAGGCTGGCGCGCAGTCGGTCGGTGAAGTAGGTGAAGCCACCGGAAATCAGCATGAATTTCACCCCCTGCCGCTGACAGGCGGTGACGAGCGCTTCCGCGCCGGGGGTTAGACGCAGCCGTTCATGGTAGACCCGGTCGAGCGCGGAAGCGTCGAGTCCGGCTAACAGCGCCACCCGTTCCGTCAGCGAGGCGGCAAAGTCGAGCTCGCCGCGCATCGAACGCTCGGTGATGGCCGCTACGTGCGCTTTCAATCCCTGCATGTCGGCGATTTCATCGATGCATTCGATGGTGATCAGCGTCGAGTCCATATCGGAGACGACGAGACCCAGGTCGGCAAAACGCATCGCGCTCGGCATCCAGCCCGCGTCCCACGACCAGTCGTGGCAGAGGTCGGCGACCTCGGCGCGCAGGCGTAAATTGGCGGCGGTGAGGCGCGCTTGCGTCGGCGCGGTGCGCTCGACGGCGCTGGCGCTCGTCAGTTTGACCAGCCGGGAAAGCCGCGCGTCGTCGAGCGGCTTGGGAGATTGCACAACCAGGGTAATCGCGTTTGCGGTCATCGTCTCGAGAGAGGAAGGGACGCTTCGGGGCGTCGGATTAATCTATTTGACGATGATTATTGCATAGCCGCATCCGCCGCCGGCGAGAAAATCTCAACGGATGTGGATGACCTTGTGGGTTTGCAGTGACAACCGCCAACGCGGATGCGCCAGGCAGTAATCGATGGCGGCCTGCCGATTGGCCGCAGCGTCCGGGCCGTCCATCGGCTGCAGGTACCAGTGGGCGAACTGGAGCCCCTCGAAAGCCTCCGGCAGCGCGCCGGGCTGCGGATAAACCAGCTTGAGCTCGTCGCCCGACGTCTGCTCGAGCGGCGCGCCGGCCTTGGGGCTGACGCAGATCCAGTCGATGCCCGCCGGTGCGGCCACGGTGCCGTTGGTTTCCACCGCCACCTCGAAGCCGCGCGCGTGCAAAGCGTCGATCAATGGCGTATCCAGCTGCAAGAGCGGCTCGCCGCCGGTGCAAACGACGTAGGGCGTCCCTTGGCCGAGGTCGGGCCAGGTGGCGGCGATGCGGTCGGCCAACCGGGCGGCGTCGGCGAACTTGCCGCCGTCCGGCCCGGCGCCGACAAAGTCGGTATCGCAGAATTGGCAGATGGCCTGGGCGCGGTGGCGCTCCTTGCCGCTCCACAAATTACAGCCGGCAAAACGGCAAAACACCGCGGCGCGGCCGGTTTGCCGGCCTTCGCCCTGTAGTGTGTAGAAGATTTCCTTGACCGTGTACATGACCCCACCCTACAAAAGCGGCCAGCGCATGTCGTGGTCGAAGGTCAGCGATACGCCGCGTTCGGCGGTATCGTACAGATCGATGCGCGCGAGTTCGGGCACCAGCGGCGACAGGTGCATGTGCACCCATTCCGCCACCGAGGTGCTCTTACCGTTGCGGATGCCGGAGAGACGGTCGAGCGGGTTGTGGTCGAGCTGACGGTAGACCGGCTTGAAGCGGTCTTTGACGTCGCCGAAGTCGAGTACCCAGCCCATCGTGCGGTCCAAGTCGCCGGTCAGCATCAGGCGAATCAGATAGCTGTGGCCGGTGTAGGCGCCGCTGGCGTCGAACGGCACGGCGCTTTCGAAGCGCTGCTCCTTCCAGATGTTGAAGCGCTGGCCATCGTATTGACTGCCCGCGCTGTGGGTCTCGCGCACTTCGACCCAGGCGAGCGCTGGCAATACCTCTCGCAGGCGTTCGAATAGCCATTTGGCCAGTACTTCGCTGGTCGGGTTGTCCAGGCCGTCGATGTCGTTCAGATAGTGGTGATTGAGCTGATCGAACAACGGCAGCCAGGCCGCTTCCAACTGCATGTGGTCGCAACGGCTGGCATCGGCGAATAGCCTCACGCCGAAACGGTGGCCATGCAGGCGGCCGCATTTGTGGCCGGACGGCACTTGCGGCAATTGATGCGCGGCCTCGAACGAGACGTTGAGATGGATGAGCGCGGTCTGGTTGTCGACCAGCGCGCCACGGCGCGCCGAACTTTGCAGCGCCAAGGTCACCGGGCTGGAAATGCTGTCGGCTAAAAAGCGCGCGATGCCCAGATCGCTCGGATCGGCCAGCGTGTCGTTGATCTGCGCGTAATCCAGCGCGGCGGCGGCATCGCGAAGCGCGGCTTCCAGCGAGGCTTGATCGGTATGGGTGGCGTCGGCGCGCGCCAACGCACGGAAGCTGTGTCCGTGCAGATTGACCAGGCGCTCGTCGGTGGCGCCGGGGATGCGCCTGGCGGCCTCGAAACCGGTGGCGGCCAACAGAAAGGTGGTATGCATGTCAGCTCCGCGCGGTTCGCTCGATCAGCGGGTCGGCGACGCCGGCCTCGGCGAAGCCGCGCGCGCGCAGCCGGCACGAGTCGCACTCGCCGCATGGCGGCACCGCGCCGTTGTAGCAAGTATGGCTCCAGGCCATGGCCGCCATGGCGCCGACTTCCTCTGCCAGATGCACCGTTTCCGCCTTGGTCATGTACATCAGCGGCGCGTGCAGCGTGAGCCGCGGCGCGTCCATGCCGAGCCGGATGGCCAATTCCAACGCCTTGAGCGTGTTTTCGCGGCAGTCTGGGTAGCCGGAGTAATCCGTTTGCGCGACGCCAGTGACGATATGGCCGATGCCGCGGGTGTAGGCCAGGGCGGCGGCGAAGGTCAGGAAAATCAGATTGCGTCCCGGCACGAAGGTATTGGGCAGCGCGTCGGTGTGCGCTTCGCCGGTTTGCGGCGTCAGCGAGGCATCGGTCAGGGCGTTGCCGCCGATGGCGGCAAAGGTGTCGATCGGCAGCACCGTTTGCGCCACGCCGGCGAGTTTGGCGACGGTCGACGCCGCCTCCAGCTCGATGCGGTGGCGCTGGCCATAGTCGAAGGTGACCGCCGAGACGTTGGCCTGGCCAAAGCGGCGGATCGCCCAAAAGAGACAGGTTGTCGAGTCCTGGCCGCCGGAGAGCACCACCAGGGCCTTGTCGGTATGTTGTTCCATGCAATGTTCCATCGATAAACAGTCGAGGTCGCGGCACACGGGATCGGTCTCACCCGGCGCGGCGTCGGGCGCGTTGTCGCGCGCCCAAGGCAATCGCATAGTGTAGCCGTTTTCGCAACGCGCCACCAGAATGCGCCTCGCCCGCACCATCGCCTCGCTGCACGCTTTATTTATGGCTCAAGCGTCGGCGGCTTGCATCCAGCCGGGAGAAAAGGGCGAGACGATCATCGGCAACGATGATCGTCAGAGGGTGTTGACTCACCCATGCTCGCGAAGCGAGCGCCCCCTCCCAGGGAGAGGGCAGGGGGAGGGATCAAGACTTGCGCCGAACGACGACGACCCGTTGGCCGTCACGGTTGGCGAGACATTGGACGGGGCTGAGCAGGCAGTTGAGCCGGTAAACCCGTGCGCCGGGCTGCTTGAGCTTGTCCTCCAGCGACAAGGCGCGCTCGTCCACGGGCGCGCGCGTCAGCGAGGGGGCGGCCGCGCCGGCGCGCGGCAACACCAGGCCGCAGAACAGTGCGGCGCACGCGCAGGCGGCAAGGAAGGGGGAGAACGGTTGGTTTTGTGTCGGCATGAGGGCTCCTATGACCGCCGCAACACGTAGAGCGGTTCATTGCTGGCGTTGGGGAAGCATTGGATCGGGCTGAAATAGCAGTTGAACTTGAAGCGCACCACTTCCACTGCCGGCGCCTGTCCGGATGACGCCTCGGCGGCGCCGGCTAACAGCAGACAACATACCAGTGCCGCGCCAAAGCGGGCGAATCGGTTCGAAGGGGCGCGTCGAGAAGCGGTCGGCATGGCTCGGTTCCTTTGTCTCGGAGGGATTAGTCGTGCAAATACACGCACTGGATTGGGCTGAAATAGCAGTTGTGGGTGAACCGTTTGACGGCGCCGTTCCGGATCAGTTCGGCCAATTTGGATGAGTGCAGCCTGTTGGCGGTTGGCTGTTGCGCCGAGCGGGCCTCCGCGGCGAGGGCGGCGGGTGACATGACGCTGTGGCACAGCGCGCAGGCGAGAAGGCTGAATGTGGCGTGGCGGTGTTGGATGAACATGGATCGATTCCTTTCCATCTGGCTGTGGGGAACGTCCAACGGCTGTGGCCGCTGGATTACGTCTTCCACCGTAATCACACGCACGCAGCGGGGCCAGCCGCTGATGCCGCGGCTGGCTGTGGGATTTGACTGATCCGGGCTACGATTTGGGCCGGAGGACGGAAAGGCGCAACTTATCGTTTCCCTTGAGCAGGCATTGAATGGGGCTGAAAAAGCAGTTCACCCGGTAGGGCCTGACCTCCATGTGTTTCAATTTTTCGGCCAGCGAGGCCGGGGGCGGCGCCGCGGCGGGCGCGGCGAAGCTCGCCTCCAGCCACAGCGATCCGCATAACAAGGCGGCCCCCATACCCGGGGTTAGGCAAATTTTTTCCGTCACGCCATCAAAGCGCATGATGTCACTCCTCTTCTTGTGGGACCGGTTGACGACAACCGCCGCCATCATAATCAGAGGGGGGGCGCCTTGGCTGCTCCCCTTTATGCGGCTTGCGCTGTATGGCCGCTAACCCGTAACCTTCACTGATGGCTCAACCGCATATTTGCTTCATTCTGCATGGGCGCCGCAGTCCCTCGCATTGGCCAGACCGGCTGTTGCGGCAGTTCTCTCGCCGCTTCGTCGTGCAAATTCACATCACCACCTCGGGCCTGCGCGCCGAGGAGGTGGCTTGCCTGGCCGTGACGCAAGGTTGCGATTTTGTCATCGCCGTGGGGGGCGACGGCACCGTGCACGAGGTGGTCAATGGCGTGATGCGCGCCCCGGCCGAACGGCGCGCGCGGGTGACGCTCGGTGTGTTGCCGGTCGGCACCGGCAATGACTTCGCCCGTTCGCTCGGCATGAGCGCCTCGGTGTCCCGGCTCTACCGGCTGATTCAGCGCGACAGCGCGCGTTGGCTCGATCTGGGCCGCATCGACACGCTGGGCGAGGCGCCGTGGACGCGTTACTTCGCCAACATTGCCTCGCTCGGCGTCAGCTCGGCCGTGGTCGAGCGCGTCGCGCGCATGCCGCGCTGGCTGCCCGCCGGCCCCGCCTACGGCCTGGGCGCGGTGTTGTCGCTGTTGACCTGGCGGCCGTCGCGCATGCAGGTGACGTTTGACGAAGGCACGGTGATCGAGGAGCCGATGGTCGATCTCTGTCTGGCCAACGGGCGCTATTTCGGCGGGGGATTGGGGGTGGCGCCCGAGGCGCGCCAGGATGACGGTCTGTTGGACGTGGTCATGATCCGCAATGCCTCGGTGGTGGCGTTTCTACGCTTCATGCCGTTGATGCGCCAGACGCGCCGCATCGACGACGCGCGCGTGCGTTATGCCAAGAGCCGTGGCGTGCGGGTGAGCAGCGATCCCCCCGGTTGTCCGCTGGAAGCCGACGGCGAACAACTTGGCAGCGCGCCGGTGCGCGTGAGCGTGCTGCCCGGCGCTTTGCGCTGGCTCGGCTGCGAAAGCGGCCGCTAAGCGGTGTCCCGTTGGGTTTTGTGTCATGCGTGTCTGTGGCGCACTGCCTTCGGCGAGTGCGCCCTAAGGGAAGATGCGTCCGGGGCGGTAGGGCGCAATCGCCGCGCGATGCGCGGCATTGCGCCAAACACCTGACGGCACGCCCTAAGGTCAAAAAAAGAAGCGGCCTGCATCAGGCCGCTTTTGTTGATGCGGGAAGCGCTTACAGCGTCGGGTAGTCGGTATAGCCCTTGGCGCCGCCGCCGTAGAACGTGGCCAGATCGGGCTGGTTCAGCGCCGCGCCTTGCTGCAGACGTTCCGCCAAGTCGGGGTTGGCGATGTAGCTGCGGCCGAACGCCACCGCGTCGGCATAGCCCTTGGCGATGACGGCTTCCGCCTTATCGCCGTCGTAGCCGCCGGCGGCGATGATCACGCCCGGATATTCGGCGCGCACCGCTTGGCGGAACGCTTCGGTCAACGCCGGGCCGCCGGCCCAGTCTGGCTCCGAGATATGCAGGAACGCCAGTTTGCGCCGTGCCAGTTCCTTGACCAGGTAGTGCGCCATTTCTTCTTGGCCGACGTCCGACAAACCATTGAAGATGCCCAGCGGCGAGATACGGATGCCGACACGGTCCGCCGACCATTCGCCCACCACGGCGTCGACCACTTCCAGCACCAGGCGGGCGCGGTTTTCGATGCTGCCGCCGTACGCGTCTGTGCGCAGGTTGGACTGCGGCGACAAGAACTGTTGCAACAGATAGCCGTGCGCCGCGTGGATTTCCACCAAATCGAAGCCGGCGCGGCGCGCGTTGTCGGTGGCACGGCGATAGTCTTCGAGCAAGTCCTCGATTTCGGACACCTCCATCGCGCGCGGCTCGTCGCACGGCACGCGCGCCAGACCGCCGTCGGCGGTGCGCACGTTGGTGTTGCTGTCGGCGCGGATGGCCGACGGCGCGAGCGGCGCGTCATTGTCGGGTTGCAGCGAGCGATGCGAAATACGCCCGGTATGCCACAACTGCAAGGCGATCAGCCCGCCCGCCTGATGCACGCCGGCGGTCACCGGCTGCCAGGCGCGCACCTGTTCTTCGCTGTAGATGCCGGGCGCGCCGGCATAGCCCTTGGCGGTCGGCGAAATATGCGTGCCCTCGGCGATCAGGAGCCCGCCGCTGGCGCGCTGGCGGTAATAATCGACCGCGAGCGCGGTGGGCGCATCGCCCGGCTCGGTATTGCGCAGGCGCGTCAGCGGGGCCATCACTACGCGGTTTTTCAGGGTGACGGCACCGACTTTCAGCGGCGTGAACAGCTTGTCAAAGCTCATGGAATGTCCTTTCCGGTTTTATTGATCGAAGCCAAAGCCCTGCTTTTTCGCCACCACGGCGGTCAGCGGGAAATAAACGGTTTGGTAGGTCTCGGCGGTGTTGGCCGACCAGGGTTGACCGTCGGTGTGGCCAATCTGGCGCCAGTATTGATTCAGCGTGATGTCATAGGCCTGAATCGACGGTGCGATCACGCTGGTGTCGTAATGTTCGCGGTGCACGAAACTCGCGCGCGGCAGACGCGGTTTGACGCTGCCGTCCTGGTCGATGTGGCCGATGACCGCGCCGGCGACGGCAAAGGTGCGCGGCGGTAGGCCCAAGAGATCGATCATGGCTTGCGGGTCGCGGCGGATGCCGCCGATCGGCACCACGCCTAGCCCCGCCGAGCGGGCTGCGGTCATCAGGTTGCCCAGCGCAATGCCGGCGTCGACCGCGCCCACGGCGAAACCCTCGACGCTGTTGTGAATGGCCTGTGTCTTGCCTGCGAGCTCGGCGCCTACCGCGGTTTTGTGGAAGTCGATCACCACGGCGACGAATACCGGTGCTTGCGCGATCCAGGGCTGGCCGCCGGCGATCTCGGCGATGCGGGCGCGGCGCACGGCATCTTGCACCACGACGAGAGAGACTTGCTGTCCATTGATGGACGTCGGGCCTTTCCAGGCGGCGTCGAGAATGGCATCCAGCACGACCGGGTCGACCGGCTTGTCTTGATAACTGCGCACGCTATGGTGTTGATGCATCTGTTCGAGTGTCGGGTTCATGACGGCTCCGGAGAAATAGCGATTAGACTGGTCGTCTAGTTTGCGACGTACTCTACTAGACCGGTCGTCTAGTTGCAAGCGCTTTATTTGCGTCTGCAGCATTTATGTCAAATGGGTGCGTTTCTCCATGACTGGACTGGGCGCGTTGCGCCATGCCGGCCGATCCCTTAGCCTTGAGCTTGTCATCAAGACAGGATGCGTCTCATGCGAATTGAACAGGTGCCATGCTTGCCAACGGATACGGCGGTGCTGCGGCAAATGACGGAGCAGGATATTGAGGCGTGGTATCAGTGCCTCTCCGATCCGCGCGTGACGGAGCATACCAGTTGGTCGCTCGCCTCGGCCGCCGATCTCTCCCCATTGGTGGCGGCCTACCTTTCCAATGATGGCGCCTCGCCGATCCGCTTCGTGCTGCGAAGCCAGCCGGGTGGCGAGTTCATGGGCACCATCGGCTTTCATACCATTTCCCCGCATCATCGTACCGCTGAAATCGCCTATGAGTTTTCGGCTGGCCTCTGGGGGCAGGGGTGGGCGTCGATGTGTTGCCGCGCGCTGACCGAATGGGGATTCAGCCAACGCCGCTATGTTCGTATCCAGGCCACGGTGCTCGACAGCAATGTGGCTTCGGCGCGGGTGCTTGAGCGCTGTGGGTTCGTCTTCGAGGGAATGCTGCGCCATTACCGTATCGTTCGCGGCGAGCCGCGAAGCTACCGCCTCTATGCCAAGACGCCAGACTAAGCTATCTATTGGGTAATCCGATGAATGCATTAAAAAACGCTGTTTGAGTGATAAATAGCTTTGCGCTGTAATGCAGACAGGTCCGCATGATGTCGGCGTGCGGCCATCTCGGGGAGTGAGCATGGATGGGCTTCTGAATGAAACGCACGACCCGGCTCTGAAGAGCTGGGTGGAATCCGCCAGCCGGGCCGGGCAGGACTTTACGCTGCAGAACCTGCCGTTTGCGGTGTTCCGCCGCGACGGTAGCGGCGAGGCATTCCGAGGTGGCGTGGCGATCGGCGACGAGATCGTCGATTTGGCCGCGCTGGCCTCGGCCCGGCTATTCGACGGCGAAGCCGCCCAGGCGCTGGCGGCCTGCGCCGCGCCGACGCTGAACGACTTCATGGCGCGGGGGCCGCAAGCGTGGTCCGCTTTGCGCCTCGCGCTGTCGCGCGCGCTGCGCGCCGGTTCGGCGCAAACCGCCGCGCTGCGTCCCTGCCTGGTGCCGCAGGGGGACGCCGAATACGCATTGCCGGCACGCATCGGCGATTACACCGATTTCTACGCCTCGATCCATCACGCCACCAACGTCGGCCGGCTGTTCCGCCCCGACAATCCGTTGTTGCCGAACTATAAATGGCTGCCGATCGGCTACCATGGCCGCGCGTCGTCGATCGGCGTATCCGGCCAGCGTTTTGTGCGTCCTAGCGGCCAAATCATGGCGCCGGGCGCCGAGCGGCCAAGCGTCGGACCGTGCCAGCGGCTCGATTACGAATTGGAGGTCGGCATTTTCATTGGTGCCGGCAATGCGCTCGGCACGTCCATTGCACTGGACGACGCCGAGGCGCATGTGTTCGGGCTGTGCTTGCTCAACGATTGGTCGGCGCGCGACATTCAGGCCTGGGAGTATCAGCCGCTCGGGCCGTTTTTGGCCAAAAGCTTCGCCACCACCATTTCACCCTGGATCGTCACCTTGGAGGCGCTGGCGCCGTATCGGGCGGCTTGGACGCGCCCGGCCGAGGATCCGCAGCCGCTGCCTTACCTGGAGTCGGTCGCGCAGCGGCGGATGGGAGCGTTCGACATCCAGCTGGAGGTATGGCTGCAAACCGAGCGCATGCGGCGCGAGGGGCAGACGGGGGAGCGCCTGTCGCATACCAGCTTCCGCCATGCGTATTGGAGTGTGGCGCAGATGGTGGCGCACCACACCGTCAACGGCTGCGGCCTGCAGCCGGGCGATCTATTGGGCAGCGGCACCATGTCCGGCCCCGAACCCGGGGAAGCCGGCTCGCTGCTGGAGCTGTCCGTTGGCGGCAAACAGCCGCTGCGGTTGGCGAATGGCGAAGAGCGCCGTTTTCTGCAAGACGGCGATACGGTGATATTGCGCGGCTTTGCCGAGCGCGCGGCGTCAGCGCGCGTCGGTTTTGGCGCGGCGGTCGGTCACATCATGCCGGCGAGGACGGGAGACGCCGCCGATGCGTAAGCTCTATAGCTATTTCCGCAGTTCGGCCGCCTATCGCGTGCGCATCGCGCTGGCGTTCAAAGGGCTCGACTACCAGACCGTGCCGGTCCATTTGCTGCGCGACGGCGGCGAGCAGCATGCGCCCGCCTACCGCGACAAGAACCCCGCCGGTCTGGTGCCGGCGCTGGAAGAAGCGGGGCAAGCGCTGACCCAGTCGCTGGCGATCATCGAGTATCTGGAGGAAACCTATCCGCTGCCGGCCCTGCTGCCGTCCGACGCGCTGGACCGGGCGCGGGTGCGGGCATTGGCGCAGACGATTGCCTGCGATATCCACCCGCTGAACAATCTGCGCGTGCTGGCGTATCTGCGTGATGAGCTGGCGCTGGATCAATCCCAGCGCGATGCGTGGTATCGGCACTGGACCGAGCAAGGATTGGCGGTGGTGGAGCGGCTGTTGGCGGATGACGCGCGCACGGGGCTGTGCTGTCACGGCGATACGCCGACCATGGCCGATTGCTGCCTGGCGCCGCAGATGTTCAACGCGCAGCGTTTTCATTGCCGGCTGGATCATCTGCCGACCGTGCGGCGCATCTATGCGCACTGCACGACGTTGCCGGCGTTTCAGGCGGCGGCGCCGGAAAACCAGCCCGATGCGGAGTGACGGCTTGGAATCTCTAACAAAAGCACCAGCCAGGCATCCGCTCAGGTGTTGTAGCGTGCATTCGCCGCAGGCAATGCACGTCTTGTGAGAGTGCGCAGGCCGTGCGTTGCTTCGCGAACGCACGCTACCCAACCGCGAAATGCGTTCTGTTAGAGGTTCTTATTCGCCTGATTCGATCGTCACCAGCCAGCCCTCCGCCTTGCCTCTGAGCACGGCTTCGCCTTGCGCCCACAATAATTCCCCCACCGCGAGCGACAGCATCATCGTGCCGGTGCGCAGGGCGCCGGCGGTGAGATAGACGAACCACAGCGGATGTTCGACCGTTTGTTCGCCATCGAGCCGCCAGCGCTGCAGCCGATGGCGGCAACGCGCGCGCCGGGTCATGACGTTGAAGTCGACGATGGCCCGCCCCGGAGTGACCTCGGCGAAGATCGGCGTTTCGCCGGCGAACTGGTCCAGCTGTTCGCCGGGATGCAACAGCCGTTCGGCCGCAGGCTGGCCGTCGGCCTGGGCGATATGCAGGCTGAGCATGCCGCCGGAGACCAATGCCAACGAGCGGTCGACGCCGGCAAACAGCGAAAAGGGACCGGAGCGCGCCACATTGGCGCTGGTGAGCCGCCAGTCGAAGTGATCGAGGCCGGCATCCGGCGGCCAGATGGCGAGTTGCACGGTTTCGCCGCCGCCATTTTTCCAGGGCATGCGTTGGAAATCGTCGCTGGTCAGCCGGTGCAGGATCACGGGAGTTCCCGTCGTGCGCCGTCGACCCAGCAAGCGGCGAGCGGGCGTTGCCCCAGGTGGTAGATCAGGTCGACGGGCGCCTGAATATCCCACAAGGCCAGATCCGCGCGCGCGCCCACCGCAATGCGGCCGCGGTCGCTCAGTCCCAGCGCCTGGGCGGCGTGGCGGGTAATGCCGGCGAGCGCTTCTTGCGGCGTCAGCGAGAACAGCACCGCGCCCATGTTGGCCGTGGCCAACAGCGAGGTTAGCGGCGAGGTGCCGGGGTTGCAGTCGGTCGACAGCGCCATCGGCACCCCGGCGGCGCGCAAGGCGTCGACCGGCGGCCGGCGGGTTTCGCGCAGGAAATAGAACGCGCCGGGCAACAGCACCGCCACCGTGCCGGCTTCGCGCATGGCGGCGACACCCGGCTCGTCCAGCCATTCCAGGTGGTCGGCCGAGAGCGCGCCGTGGCGCGCCGCCAGCGCGGCGCCGCCGAGCAGGGAGAGCTGTTCGGCATGCAGCTTGACCGGCAGACCCAGGCGGTCGGCGACGGCAAACAATTTTTCCACCTGGGCGGGCGAGAAGGCGATGCGCTCGCAGAAGGCGTCCACCGCATCCACCAGGCCTTCTCCCGCCAGCCGCGGCAGCCAGTCTTGGCACAGCGTGTCGATGTAGTCGTCGGGCCGGCCGGCGTATTCCTCCGGCAACGCGTGCGCGCCGAGGAAGGTGGTGCGCACGGTCAGCGCGCGCTCCTCGCCGATGCGCCGGGCCACGCGCAGCATGCGCCGCTCGCTGGCAAGATCGAGGCCGTAGCCGGACTTGATTTCCAGCGTCGTGACCCCCTCGGCCAACAGCGTGTCGATGCGCGGCAGACTCATCGCCAGCAGGATGTCCTCGTTGGCGAGCCGCGTGGCGAGCACGGTGGCGGCGATGCCGCCGCCGCCTTCGGCAATCTCCTGGTAGCTCGCGCCGTTGAGCCGGGCCTCGAACTCGCCGGCGCGGTTGCCGGCGTAGACGATGTGGGTGTGGCAGTCGACCAGGCCAGGCGTCAGCCAGCCGTCATGGCCGTCCTGGCGCCGCAAGTCCATGTACTCGCCCGGGAGATCGACCTGCGGGCCGAACCAGGCGATATGGCCATCGCGCCAGGCGATGGCCGCGTCGCGAATCTCGCCGTAGCCCTCGCTGTCGAAGGTGGCCAGATTGACGTTGTCGATCAGCCCGCTACCGCTCATCGCGCCCCCATGCTTCGGTGACGCGCGCCACCAGCCGCGCGGCGACGCGCGCGGTGCGCATGTCCTGATCCAGCTCCGGGTTGAGCTCGGCCAGATCGAACAGCCTCAGCTTGCCGCTGGCGGCGACGGCATCGACGAGCGGCTCGATCACCGCTTGTTCGACGCCGCGCGCCGAGGGCGCCGAGACACCGGGCGCCAGCGACGGCGGCAGCACGTCGAGGCAGATGGTCATATAGACATGGTCGACCTCGGCGATGAACGCGGCCAGTTCGCTCTTGGCATCATTCAGATCGGCTTGCGTCAGGCGCTCGTCCTCGCGCCAGCGCGCGCCGAGCGCGCGCGCCTTGTCAAAGAGCGCGGCGGTATTGGCAAAGCGGGAAATGCCCATGCACAGATAGTTGAATGCCACGCCGTCCCGGGCGCAACGCTCGCTGATCTGCCTGAACGGGGTGCCGGAGGTGCCGCGCGGACCCGCGCGCAAGTCGAAGTGGGCGTCGAAATTGATGATGCCGATCTTGGGTTGCGCCTCGCCTGCGGCTTGGCGCGCGTCCAGCAGGCCATTGAAGCTCGCTAGCGCGATTTCGTGTCCGCCGCCCATGCCGATGACGCGGTGCCCATCGGCGAGCAGGCGGCTCACGCTATGGGCGAAGGCCGCTTGCGCCTCTTCCAGCCGATCGCCGCTGCAAAACACGTCGCCGGCATCAAAGACGTCCGCCGGGCCGGACAGCGGTACATTGGACAATGCGCGCCGCAGGGCGCGCGGTCCGATTTCGGCGCCGGCGCGGCCGTGGTTGCGCACCACGCCGGCATGGCAGGCAAAGCCCAACAGCGTGGTGCCGGCGCGGCCCGCCTCGACCGGGCCGATCTGCTGATGCCAGCGATGGGTAAAGCCCGCTTCCTCGTCATCGCAGCGGCCATGCCAGTAATCGACATTGAATTCGCTGCACTCCAGTTTCGGGTTCGTCGTCATAGCGCACTACTCGATCGAAGGCAGCAGATGGTGCGCGGCAAAGTCGAATTTGCCCGATAGAACCATCTGCTGTGCCACGTTGAGATCGGGGGCCAGGTAGCGGTCCTCACCATAAAACGGCACATTGGCGCGCAATTGCGCATGTACCGCTTCCAGTTTATCCGAGCTTTTCAACGGCCGCTGGAAATCGATCCCTTGGGCGGCGGCCAAGAGTTCGATGCCGACGATGTGGGCGCTGTTTTGCGCCATGTCGGTCAGGCGGCGCGCGGCGAAGGTGGCCATGCTGACGTGGTCTTCCTGGTTGGCCGAGGTCGGCAGGCTGTCCACGCTCGCCGGATGCGCCAGCGACTTGTTCTCCGAGGCGAGCGCGGCGGCGGTGACGTGCGCGATCATGAAGCCGGAGTTGAGGCCGGGGTTCTGCACCAGGAAAGGCGGCAGCTTGGACAGGGTGGCGTCGATCAGCAGCGCGATGCGCCGCTCGGACAGCGCGCCGATCTCGGCGATCGCCAGCGCCAGCGTGTCGGCGGCGAACGCCACCGGCTCGGCGTGGAAATTGCCGCCGGAGACGACGATGTGGCTGTCCCGCTCTTCAAAGATCAGCGGGTTGTCCGACACGGCGTTGGCCTCGATTTCCAGCGTGCGCGCGCATTGGCGCATCAGATCGAGGCAGGCGCCCATGACTTGCGGCTGGCAACGCAGCGAGTAGGGGTCCTGCACGCGGTCGTCGCCTTCGAGATGCGACTGGCGAATGGCGGAACCGGCCAAGAGTTCGCGGTAGTGGTCGGCCACGGCCATTTGGCCCGGTTGACCGCGCACGGCGTGGATGCGGGGATCGAACGGCGCGTCCGAGCCGCGCGCCGCATCCACCGTCAGCGCCCCGGCGGCGATGCCCGCCGCGAAGACGCGCTCGGCCAAAAAGAGCCCCTGCAGCGCCAGCGCGGTCGATGCCTGGGTGCCGTTGATCAGCGCCAGGCCTTCCTTGGCCGCGAGGCCGATCGGCGCGATGCCCGCCGCGGCCAGCGCTTCGGCGGCGGGTTGTTCGGCGCCGTTCACGCGCACGCGGCCTTCGCCCATCAGCGCCAGCGTCATGTGCGACAACGGCGCCAGGTCGCCCGAGGCGCCGACCGAGCCCTTGGACGGGATCAGCGGCAGAATGCCGGCGTTGTACGCCGCCAGCATGGTTTCCAGCACCGTGCGGCGGATGCCGGATACGCCGCGCGCCAGGCTCGCGATCTTGGTCGCCATGATCAGGCGCACCACGCGGTCTTCCATGGGCTCGCCCACGCCGACCGAATGCGAGCGGATCAGATTGGTTTGCAGCTGCGCGAGCTGCGCCTCGGCGATCTGGGTGCTGGCCAGCTTGCCGAAGCCGGTATTGATGCCGTAGGCCGGCGCGCCGCGCTCGACGATGGCGGCCACCGCGCGGTGCGAGGCCTCCACCGCCGGCCAGGCGGCCGGGTCCATTTGCAGCACGACTTCGCCTTGCCAGATGGCGCGCAGGTCTTTGAGAGTCAGTTGTTGGGGTTTCAACATCAAGCTACGCATTACTTGTCTCCTTGCATCGGCAGGTCGAGCCGCATGCGGCGCGCGCATTGCTCGGCGATGTCGTAGCCGGCGTCGGCGTGACGCATCACGCCGGTGCCGGGGTCGTTCCATAATACCCGTTCGAGCCGCTTGGCGGCCGCGGCGCTGCCGTCGGCGACGATGACCACGCCGGCATGCTGCGAGAAGCCCATGCCCACGCCGCCGCCATGGTGCAGCGACACCCAGGTGGCGCCGCCGGCGGTGTTGAGCAGCGCGTTCAACAGCGGCCAGTCGGATACCGCGTCGGAGCCGTCCTTCATCGATTCGGTCTCGCGGTTCGGGCTTGCCACCGAGCCGGTGTCCAGATGGTCGCGGCCGATGACGATCGGCGCCGACAGTTCGCCGCGCGCCACCATCTCGTTGAACGCAAGGCCCGCCTTATGGCGCTCGCCAAGGCCCAGCCAGCAGATGCGCGAGGGCAAACCTTGGAAGGCGATGCGTTCTTCCGCCATGTCGAGCCAGCGCGCGAGCGCCTTGTTTTCCGGGAACAGCTCGCGCAGCTTGTCATCGGTTTTCTGGATGTCGGCCGGGTCGCCGGACAGCGCTACCCAGCGGAACGGCCCCTTGCCTTCGCAAAACAGCGGCCGGATGTAGGCCGGCACGAAGCCGGGAAAATCGAAGGCGTTTTTCACCCCTTGGTCGAACGCCACCTGGCGGATGTTGTTGCCGTAGTCGGTGACCGGAATGCCCATGCCTTGGAAGTCGAGCATGGCCTGCACGTGCGCGGCGCAGGAGCGGGCGGCGGCGGCGCGCAGCGTCTCGTGTTGCGCGGGGTCGCGCTGCGCGGCCTGCCATTGTTCCAGCGTCCAGCCGGCCGGCAGATAGCCGTTGATCAGATCGTGCGCCGAGGTCTGGTCGGTGACGAGCGACGGCTGCAAGCCGCCGGCGCGCGCGCGGCGCACGAGTTCGGGCAGGATTTCGGCGGCGTTGCCCTTGAGGCCGATCGAGACGGCGTCGCCGCGGGCGGTGTGGTGGGCGATCAGTTCCAGCGCGTGTTCCAGATCGCGTGCCTGCATGTCGAGATAGCGCGTGCGCAGGCGGAAGTCGATGCGCGATTGCTGGCATTCGATCATCAGCGAGGTGGCGCCGGCGAAGCTCGCCGCCAGCGGTTGCGCCCCGCCCATGCCGCCAAGCCCGGCGGACAGAATCCAGCGCCCCTGCCAGGGGTTGTCGCCGCCGAAATGCTGGCGGCCGGCTTCGGCGAAGGTTTCGTAGGTGCCTTGCACGATGCCCTGCGTGCCGATGTAGATCCAGCTGCCGGCGGTCATCTGGCCGTACATCATCAGACCCTGGCGGTCGAGCTGGTTGAAGTGTTCCCAATTGGCCCAGTGCGGCACCAGATTGGAGTTGGCGATCAATACGCGCGGCGCGTCGGCGTGCGTGCGGAAGACCCCGACCGGTTTGCCGGATTGCACCAGCAGGGTTTCGTCGTCTTCCAGCCGGCGCAGGGTTTCCAGGATTTTGTCGAAACATTCCCAATTGCGCGCGGCGCGGCCGATGCCGCCGTAGACCACCAGCGCCTGCGCGTTTTCCGCCACCTCGTCATCGAGATTGTTCTGTATCATGCGGTAGGCCGCTTCGGTCAGCCAGCTTTTGCAGGTGCGTTCGGGGCCGCGCGGCGCGCGGATGTGGCGGGTCGGGTCGAAGCGCGGATCGGTGTGGGACATTGGTTTCTCCTCCATATCGTGTGATTTGTATAGACTAATATAGACACGTCACTGCGTTCTGAGAAGCTGTATAGACAAATTTTGGCAGACAACATGACCTCCGCAGAGAAAAGCGCCACGCCGCGCTACCAACAGATCAAGCAGGATCTGCTCGACCGCATCGCCGCCAAGGAGTGGGGCATTGGCGAGGCGATTCCGCCGGAGCAAACGCTGGCGCGCGATTTCGGCGTGGCGCGCATGACGGTCAACCGCGCGTTGCAGGAGCTGACCCAAGCCGGCGTGCTGGTGCGCCGGCGCGGTTCGGGCACCTACGTCGCGCCGCCGCGCGTGCACACGTCGCTTTTGCAAATCCGCAACATTGCCGACGAAATCGCCGAGCGGGGCCATCGCTACGACAGCGCGCTGCTGCGGCTGGAGTCGGTGCCGGCCAGCGCCGACCAGGCGTTGCTGTTCGGCATCGAAACCGGCGCGCCGCTGTTCCGTTCGGTGATCGTGCATCGCGAGAACGACGTGCCGATCCAGGTGGAGGACCGCTTGGTCAACCCCGAGGTGGCGCCGCACTATCTGGCGCAGCGTTTCAAAACCCAAACCCCCAGCGCTTACCTATCGATGGTGGCGCCGTTGGCCGGCGCGCATTATACCGTCGAGGCGCGCCTGCCCGGCAGGGAAATCGCCGCGCACCTGGCCATCAGTACCAAGGACCCTTGCCTGGTGGTGCTGCGCACCACGCGCACCGAGGACCGCGTCGCCTCGCAGGCGGAGCTGTGGCACCCCGGTCAGCTGTATCAGCTGACGGGTGGGGTGTAAGTGGGGGGAGTGGGAAGTAGGGAGTAGGGAGTGGTAAAGCAGGGCGTCGGGGATAATCGCTGCGACTCCCGACTCCCGACTCCCGGCTTAAGTCCGCCTGTCAGCCGCGCTTCCTTGTCATTCCCCCGCTTGCTGGATATCGTTGGTGATTGCGGCGTTTGCCGCAAAAGGCGCGGGCCCCGAGGTCTGGAACACCCCGGAGCCCGCTGACCAAATCAACTCTTCATCCTTAACCCAAGGAGAATTGATATGGCTACTTGCCATGGTACTGCAGTCCCCACCGCCGCTTCAAACCGCGACCTCCGGCAACTGCCGCTGTTCTCTCTGATCGCCGAGCTGTGCGCGCCGCGCGCGGGCCAAGCCGATCCCGGCGTGTGCCGGCTGATCGTCGACAGCCGCTTGCCGTGGGCGTCACTACGGGTCGATTCGGAGCGATCTTGGCTGTATTTCCCGGAAGTGGTGCGCACGAGACGGGTGGCGGGATGCGTGATCTTAACCGCCGAGTAAGGCGCTAACGGAGGCGGGCGGCCAGGCCGCCCGTGCCGGATGGGCCCGCCTAAGTGGCGGAAGCCCTTGATGACCACTAGGGGGTGTCGTTAATAGGGCGGTGCACTGCCTTCGGCGAGTGCACCCTACGCGAAAGGATGCCCCGTTGGGTAGGGCGTAATCGACGCGCGACGCGCGGCATTGCGCCGAACACCTGACGATAGGCCTTAGGAGAACATCATGAGCGGCATGCACAATCCGGCGCACCCTGGTGAGGTGCTGCAAAACTGGCTGGAGGGCGTTAGCGTGACTGAAGCGGCACGCAAATTGGGCATCACCCGCACCGCGCTATCCCGCATTCTGCATGGCCATGCCGGTATCAGCCCTGATATGGCGCTACGGTTGGCCGAGGCGCTCGGGACCAGTGCGGAAAGCTGGTTGCAAATGCAGATGAACTACGACCTTTGGCAGGCCTCCCTGCGTCCGCGCCCTCATGTTGAAAAGCTGTTGCCCGTCGCCTGACGCACCGTTGAAAATGTGCCGGTTCGATGCCGCTTACGCCGTAGACTTAGAATCTCTAACAAAAGTACCGGCAAGGCATCTGCCCAGGTCTTGTAGCGTGCATTCGCCGCAGGCAATGCACGGCTTGCGTGAGCCCTAGGGCCGTGCGTTGCTTCGCGAACGCACGCTACCCAACCGCGAAATATGTTTTGTTAGAGGGGCCTTAGCCTTTTACCCCTTCATTGCCTGACGCCGCGCCGTCCGCCAACGACACCGCCCGGTCGGCCGAGGCGATGGTTTCCGGCCGGTGCGCGACGATGAGCCGCGTCAGTCTCAAGGCCGCCACGGCCTGATTCACCTGTTGTTCCAGCGCGCAGTCCAGACTGCTGGTCGCCTCGTCCAGGAGCAGGATGCGCGGCTGCTTGTACAGCGCGCGCGCCAGCAGCAGCCGCTGCTTTTGCCCGCCGGACAGTACCGAGCCCATGTCGCCGCAGAGCGTGTGGTAGCCCATCGGCATGGCGGCGATGGTGTCGTGCACGGCGGCCAGGCGCGCGCAGCGCTCGGCGCGGGCCGTGTCCGGCGCGGGATCGAAAAAGGTGATGTTGTCCAACAGCGAGCCGGCGAACAGCTGGTCGTCCTGCATGACGGTGGCGCACAGCGTGCGCGCGCCGTCGCTGCCCAGTTGCTTGAGCGGCACGCCGCCGATCAAAATCTCGCCGCGCGTCGGCGTAAGAATCCCGAGCAGCAGTTTGAGCACCGTGCTTTTGCCGCAGCCGCTCGGGCCGGTAAGCGCCACCGATTCGCCGTCGGCCACCTGGAAATGGAGCCCCTGCAACACCCAGGGCGCGTTGTCGTCGTGGCGGAACCAGACGTCGCGTAGCGCGATATCCGCCTGCTGAGGCAAGGCGCAGGCGGCGGCCGCGTACGCTTGCGGCGCGGTCAGGACGATGTCGGCCAGCCGCTCGCCCTGCAGGCGCAGCATCGCCAATGTCGACGCCTTGTCGATCAGCGCCTTGGTGCGCTCCGAGAATTGGCGCGCGTAGGCGGAGAAGGCCATGAACATGCCCACCGAGAAATGTTGCGCCAGTACGAGCTCGGCGCCGAACCACAGCAGCGCCGCGTATTCGAGCCCGGTCAGCAGCCGCTGCAGGCTGTTGTAGAGAATCTCCGCCCGGTCGGCGCGCACCGCGGCATGAATCTGCTCCACCAGCAAGTTGCTCCACACCGCCTGCCGCTCGGCCTGGCGCTGAAACAACTGAATCGCCTGCATGCCGCGCAGGCTTTCCAGGAAGTGTCCTTCCTGTTTGGCCAACTGAATCATTTCGCGCTCCGCGCGCTCGCGCAGCGGCCGCTGGCCCGCCCAGCGCAGCAGCGTGTACAGCGCCAGGCTCGCCAGCGAGATCAACGTCAGCGTTGGGCTGTAGACCAGCATCAAGGCGCAGGTGCCGAGCGCCAGCAAGCCGTCGAGCAACGCCTCGATGCATTGATTGGTCAAGGTTTGCTGAATGGTGCCGACACAGCCGAAACGCGCGCTGATGTCGCCGATGAAACGTTTTTCGAAGAAGGACAACGGCAGGCGCAGCAAATGATGGAACACGCGCAAATACCAGTGCATGCCCACGATATGGCTGATCTGCAAGACGCTCCAGGCACGCACCGCGCCGATGCCGACCTCGCCCAGCAAGACCAGCAGAAAACCGCTGACCAACACCAGCAGCATATCGCGGTCGGCCGCCAGCATGACGCCGTCGACCAGCCATTGCGTGAACAGCGGCGCGCTCAAACCCAATAGCTCCAACGATAGTGCCAGCATGAACACCTGGGCGATGGCGTGGCGCAGCCCTTCGAAGCCGGTGAACCATTGCCGCCAGGGAAAGCGCCGCCGTTGTTCGGTGGGACGGAACGTGTCGGTCGGCGTCAGCGTCAAGGCGATGCCGGTAAAGGCGCGATCGAGCTCCGACCAGCCGACATGGCGCCGGCCTTGCGCCGGGTCGTGAATGCGGATGCCCTGTTTATCGACTGCGGCCAAGACGACGAAGTGGTTCATCTCCCAGTGCAGGATGCAGGGGCAGGGGAGCTGCGCCAACTCCGCCGGTTCCAGCCGCAATGCACGCGCAGCCAGGCCGAGGGTATCGGCCATGCGCACCAGGTCGGCCAGCGTCGCGCCTTTGAGCGACGTGGCGAAACGTTGCCGCAGCAAGGGCAGGTCGACGCGATGGCCGTGAAAGGCCGCGACCATGCCCAGCGACGCCAAGCCGCACTCGGCGGCTTCGCTTTGCAAATAAAGGGGGAGACGATGCCCGCCGCCGAACATGGCGGCCAGATTCACCATTTGCCGCTCACGCTATAGAGCGGTTCCAGCACCCATTCATACAGCCGGCGTCTGTCGAGCAGCAGATCGGCTTCGAGCCGCATGGCCGGCATCAACGGCATGGCGCGGCCATAGGCCTGTATGTCGGCGCGGTCCAGCTGTACGCGGATGCGATAGAGGGATTCGCGCGCGTCGGTCGGCAGATCTATTTCTTGCGGCAACAGCGCGGAGCGGGCGACCGAGACCACGCGGCCGCTGATGTGGCCGAATTTCTGATAGGGAAAGGCATCCAGGCGCAATTTGACCGCCGTGCCGGGGCGGATGAAGCCGACCGCCTTGCTCGGCGCATAGAGATGCGCTTCCAGTCGCGCATCGGCGGGAACCAGCAAGGCGAGCGGCTGTTGCACGGCGGCCGGGGCGCCCGCGCTGGCGGTGACCGCCGCCAGGGTGCCCGCGCGTGGCGCGGTCACTTGCCAACGGTGGCCGGCTTGATGCTGCGCGGTTTCCTGCCGCAGCGCTTCGGTGGTCCGTCGCAGCGTCTCGTGCTGATCTTGCTGCCGCAGCGGCTGCTCGCCGAGCTCGGCGGCGATGCCGGCCTGTTCGCGCCGCAAGCCGTCGAGCGCGCGCGTCTGCGCCAGCCAGGCGCGCTGTGCTTCCAGGCGCTCCTCTTCCTTTTGCTGCAGCTGCGCGGGGGAAATGAAGCCCTCGGCTGCGAGTTGGTTGAAGCGCTGCCAAGCCTGCTGGGCCAAGGCGCGTTTGCGCGCCAACAGATGCGCCTCCTGTTCCGCGCGGGCGATCTCGCCGGTGAGAAGCCGCAGCCGCCGTTGCAGGTCGGCCCGCTGCATGGCGCCGAGCTGTTGCATGGCCGCGATGCTGGCCGCCAGCGATTGCAGCCGGGCGGCCAACGCCTCGGCGATGCGTTGCTGGGTTGGCCCGAGGGCGCTTTGCCGCTCGGCGCTGAGCGTGAACAGCGCCTGCCCGGCGCGCACGGTCTCGCCTTGCTCCACATGCCGCGCCTCGACGATGCCGGCTTGTCCCGGATAGAGCCGCAATACTTGGTCGCCGGGCTGGATCTGCCCGGCGACGGTCACCCGCCGGGTATAACTGCCCCAGTAAAGCCAGGCGATGGCCAGCGCGATCAGTAGGCTAAATAGATAAACCAACAGCGTGGTGCGCAGCGGCAGCGTGCAGTCGGGGCGGCCGAGCCGCTGGTCGGACTGGGCTTCGACCGCCGCTGGACGAAAGAGCGGCGGAAAGGAGGGGTTCGTCATTGCGCGGCGATTCTCCCGTGAAAGGATCGGGGCGGTCCGCGTGGGCGGGCCGCCCCGATGCCTAGGGTCCATTGAGGTCAGAAGACAGGACGATTAGTTCTTCTTGGGCTTGCTACCATCCCCGGGCGGCAGGGTTTGGCGCCCTCCGGAGGCGTTTGGGCGCGCTTGGCGCTCCCGGCTGGCATCCTTTCTGGACTGCCTTTCGCGGTATTCCCGCCCACCGCTGACTTTGTCGAGTTGCTGGATATCGATGATATGCATGATGCGCCTCTCCTTCTGGGTGACGGCCATCCGCGTTGAGGGGTGCGGCATGGGGTGCGAGATGGCTGAGAGGTAGACCGGGGGTTGGCGGGAAAGTTGGTGGCGAGCACGCATTGCGCGCTGTTGCGGGAATTTTAGTTTTTTGAATGGAGGCGGTCGGTATTTTCCTATCGCTATGCCGTGCCAATCCGATTGACCTGGCGCGCCAGGGGTATCGGCAAATGCAAAATATGCATCACAGCAGCATAACGAGCGAGCGCGATCGTGTAGCCATGGTGCTACAATCGATGACTGACCGGCCGCCGGCCAGACGTGTCGCGACCGCCTTCCCGTCCTCAGAAATTGCGAGATTAGCCCCATGACCCTTATCCGCCAGGATGACTTTATCCAAAGCATTGCCGATGCTTTCCAGTACATCAGCTACTACCATCCCGTCGATTACATCAAGGCTTTGACCGACGCCTACCAACGTGAGGAAAGCAGCGCCGCGCGCGACGCCATGGCCCAGATTCTGATCAATAGCCGCATGTGCGCCGAAGGCCACCGCCCGATCTGCCAGGACACCGGTATCGCGCTGGTGTTTCTCAAGGTCGGTATGAACGTGCAATGGGACGCCACGCTGAGCGTGCAGGAGATGGTCAACGAAGGCGTGCGCCGTGCTTACACCGACGCCGACAACAAGCTGCGCGCCTCGGTGCTGACCGACCCGGCCGGCGCGCGCAAGAACACCAAGGACAACACGCCGGCGGTGGTGCATATGGAAGTGGTGCCCGGCAATGGCATCGAAGTCATCTGCGCCGCCAAGGGTGGCGGCTCGGAGAACAAGGCCAAGTTCGTCATGCTCAACCCGTCCGACTCGATCGTCGACTGGATCCTCAAGACCGTGCCGACCATGGGCGCCGGCTGGTGTCCGCCGGGGATTCTCGGCATCGGCATCGGCGGCACGCCGGAAAAGGCCATGCTGATGGCCAAGGAGTCGCTGATGGCGCCGGTGAATATCGCCGAGCTGCGCGACAAGGCGGCGAGCGGCGCTGAACTCACGCGCGTCGAGCAGCTGCGCCTGGAGTTGATGGAGAAGGTCAACGCGCTGGGTATCGGCGCGCAGGGCTTGGGCGGCCTGACCACCGTGCTCGACGTCAAGATCATGGATTATCCGACGCACGCCGCGTCGCTGCCGGTGGCGATGATCCCCAACTGCGCCGCCACCCGCCACGTGCATTTCCATCTCGACGGCAGCGGTCCGGCCCGGCTCGACCCGCCGTCGCTGGAAGACTGGCCGGCGCTGACCTTCGACACCTCGAAGGGGCGTCGCGTCAATTTGGATACCATCACCCGCGAGGAAGTGGCGTCCTGGCAGCCGGGCGAGACGCTGCTGCTCAACGGCAAGTTGCTGACCGGCCGCGATGCCGCGCACAAGCGCATGACCGATATGCTCAACCGTGGCGAGAAACTGCCGGTGGACTTCACCAACCGCTTCATCTATTACGTCGGCCCGGTCGATCCGGTCCGTGACGAAGTCGTCGGCCCGGCCGGCCCGACCACCGCCACGCGCATGGACAAGTTCACGCGCCAGATGCTGGAGGCGACGGGGCTGTTGGGCATGGTGGGCAAGTCCGAGCGCGGTCCGGTGGCGATCGAGGCGATCCGCGATAACAAGGCCGTCTACCTGATGGCCGTCGGCGGCGCCGCCTACCTGGTTTCCAAGGCGATCAAGGCCTCGCGCGTGCTGGCGTTCCCGGAACTGGGCATGGAGGCGGTGTACGAGTTCGAGGTCAAGGACATGCCGGTGACGGTGGCGGTCGATGCCTGTGGCACCTCGGTGCACCAGACCGGCCCGGCCGAATGGCGCGCGCGCATCGGCAAGATTCCCGTCGTGGAAGCCTGATCGCGCCGGATGGCGGACATACGGCCGGGCATTGCCCGGCCGTGTTTTTTGGTGATGCGGCCATGCCAGGCAAATAATGTTTTCTTAAGGCGTTCGGCGTATCCTTGACGCATCTGGTTATGAAGGAATGTTATGGATCGCCGTGATTACCACCCAGTCTCCATCGCGTTGCATTGGTTGATGTTCCTGTTGTTCGCCGCCGCGCTGCTGTTCATCGAACTGCGCGGCAATGTCCCCAAGGGTTCGCCGTTGCGCGATGTGCTGCGTGGCTGGCATGTCGATGCCGGTCTGTTGGTGTTGTTGTTCGCGTTCGTCCGCGTCGGCTCTCGCGTCGGTTTCGGCGGCCCCAAGCCCATCGGTCCGCGCCTGCAGGCCGCGGCTGCCAGCGCGTTGCATGGCGTGCTGTATCTGGTGATGTTCCTGCTGCCGATCACCGGTGTGGTGTTCTCGCAGGCCGGCGGCCACGATGTGGCGCTGTTCGGTTGGACGTTGCCGCATCTGGTCGCGCCGAACCCGGCGCTGCGCACATCGGTGCGGGATGTGCACGAGTTGCTCGGCAACGCGGTGTATTTCCTGGTGGGGATTCATGCATTGGCCGCGTTGTGGCACCACTTTGTGGTGAAGGACGAGACGCTGCGCCGGATGACGTTCAAGCACAAGTAGGGAGTAGGGAGTAGAAGCAAAACCTTAACGGCGGGAGTAAAAGCGCGTCCCCACTCCCGCTTTCAAGGTGTTGCCGTTACTCCCGCAGTAGAGGGGGGCGCAAGCGCAACGGCGGGAGTAAAAGCCCGTCCCACTCCCGCTTTCAAGGTGTTGCTCTTACTCCCGCAGTAGAGGGGCGCGCAAGCGCAACGGCGGGAGTAAACGCCGGCCTCCACTCCCGCTAGTCCGCATCGATCACCACATCCGTGCCGAGCGGCACCTGGTCGTAGAGCTCGATGACGTTGCCCGTGGACATGCGCACGCAGCCGCGCGACGTCGGCGTGCCGAACGCCACGTGCGCGCCGGCGCCGTGGATGTAGATCGCGCGGTCATGGCTGTCCACATCGCCCCCCTGATTCTTGCCGGGCTCCATGCCGCATAGCCAGAGGATGCGCGCCAAGATCCAGTCTTTGTCCGGATATTGCGTGTGCAACGCGGCGGTGTAATGCCAGGGGGTGACTTCGCGATGATAAATGATGCTGTCCGGCGCGGCGCCGTCGCCGATTTTGGCGCAGACCTGGTGCCAGCCCAGCGGCGTCTGAAAACTGCCCACTTTCGCACCCGCGCCGAGCGTGGCGGTCGAGACGTCATAGACGCGCTGCGCGCGGCCCATGCCGTCGAACAGTGTCAGCGTTTGCCGTGCCAGACTGACCCGTAGCCAGGGCTGGCCGTGGGTGTGCGGGTTGGGATGCAGCACCTGGATCGGCGCGCTGCGCTCCTGTTGCAGCACGAAGTCCGCTTCGGGAGGCGGGGCGGCACAGGCCATGGCCGCGAGCCAGCCGATCAGTCCGGCGCACCTGCCGGCTTTCATGTCGGCGCCGACGCGCGCCGGGCGCGAAAGAATTCAGATAGCATGGCGCCGGCCTCCTCCGCCAGTACACCGCCAAAGCAGGCGGTGTGCGCATTCAGACGTCGTTCGGCGAACAGATCGACCACGCTGCCGGCGGCGCCCGTCTTGGCGTCGGCGGCGGCATAGATCACCCGGTCCATGCGGGCGTGCAGTATGGCGCCGCTGCACATCGGACAAGGTTCCAGCGTCACATAAAGATCGCAGCCTGCCAGCCGGTAATTGCCGAGCTTTGCGGCCGCTTGACGTATCGCCTGCAGTTCGGCGTGCGCCGAGGGGTCGGCGCGGCCGATCGGTTGGTTATAGCCCTCGCCGACGATATCTCCCGCACAGACCACCACCGCGCCCACCGGCACCTCGCCTTCGGCGGCGGCTCGCGCCGCCAGTGCCAGGGCATGACGCATGAAGCGTTCGCCGGGCTCGACGCCGGGTGGCATGCGCACCGGTGGGTGAGCCGCCAAAGCGCGCTTGAGCCGCAGGCGGTCTTCATCGCTCAGCTGATTCCAGTGCACGCCCCGCGCGGCTGCCTCCAGGGCAAACAACAGGCGCGCGCTCGCGGGCTGTCCGGCCGCCTTGAACTGTAAGAAAGTCGGGACCACCCCCCGGCGAAGCAGATCCTCGCGGGTGCGAATGCCCTGTTGATGCAACCAGGCAAGCGCTTTGGGCGGGAGAGGCGGGCAGGCGAGCGGCACGGGAAACCTTCGTTAATCGGTCATCTCAGCATTATATAGTGCGAGACTGTACGCTAGCGGTTTGAGTCTCGAAAGGTGTGCGCATATATTGAATGCATATGGCATGAGTGAGAGAGCGTCGTTGTGCGTGTGACATCTTTGCCACGGCGTGGCGGCGGGTGTCAATCATTTTGGAATGACGGCATGGCGGCGTTTAATTGTACGTCATTGATCGTGGTCATAAAGAAAGCACGCTTATTGAAAATGTTTTATTGATCTTTATTCAATAAGTTCTTTAACATATGGTCAATGATAATTTACTTTAAACAAAAAGTATAAAAATAGGTCCTCAAGGATATGGCTGTGTGTGTGAGTAAAACGGGGTGGGTGGGCCGCGTCGCCCGGCCGCTGGCATTGGTCTTGTCTGGTCTGCTGCTGTTGATGCGCCCGGCCAGCGCGCTGCCTGCCGGCGCGAAGACGGCGACTCAGTCTTCTTACGCCTTTTACTATGGCGCGGCACCGATTCCGGTCGCGGCGTTGTCGGCCTTCGACCACGTGGTGGTCGAGCCGGACAGCGGCTTCGATCCGTCGCAAGTCGATACGCCCCATACCGATTGGCTGGCTTATGCCAGCGTCGGCGAAGTCACGCATGCCCGCAGTTATTTCTCCGCCATTCCCAAGGCGTGGCTCAAAGGCGGCAACCAAGCCTGGGGCTCGCAGGTTGTCGATCAGTCGGCGCCCGGCTGGCCGGATTTTTTCGTCGAGCATGTCGTCGCGCCGCTGTGGCAGCGCGGTTTTCGCGGCTTTTTCCTTGATACGCTCGATTCCTTTCAGTTGATCGCCAAGACCGAGAGCGAACGGCAGCAGCAGATTGCCGGTCTCGTTCGGGTCATCCATGCCATCAAGACGCGCTATCCCCAGGCGCGGCTGATATTCAACCGCGGCTTCGAGATTTTGCCGCAAGCGCATCAATGGGTTGATGCCGTGGCGTTCGAGTCGCTCTATAAAGGCTGGGATCAAGGCAAGAAGCGTTTCGTCGACGTGCCGCAAAACGACCGCGATTGGCTGATGGCGCAGCTTAAGCCCGTCATCGACGACTACCGTTTGCCGGTGATTGCCATCGATTACTGTCCCGATGCCGACCGGCAGTGCGCACGGGACACGGCCGCGCGCATCCGCGACAAGGGGCTGATTCC
>NZ_JAFAND010000014.1 GCF_019232825.1 Paludibacterium sp.
GATTGCCCACTCCCGCTTTTCCACTCCCCCACCCTCAATTCTTGATCAAGATCCACCCGCCCCCCGCTGGCATCATGCGCATACCTCGGATGGCTGAAATATCCCAACCGCGCAGGTTCGACGCCGGCGCGCGCCGCCCCTAGGCTGGGCACTCCTAAATCGTGTATTGCTCAGCCCCGCCGGCCAGGTCTCGCCTGGCCGCAATGCCGTATCCGCCGGGGGCTGCGAGGTGTTCCGCAAGGCCCTCGGCGCTTCATTGAGCAATCGCGAGCGTAGGAACAGCCCCCTCCCCTACCAGGAGGGATCTCAAGTCTTCAAGGAGATTCTGATGGTTGCCTCGCTCTATCCCACCCACATCCTCACCCTGCACGACCGTCTCACCCGCATGCGGCTCGTGTGCCCCGACCTGCTGCGCGCCACCGGCCTGGACGATTGGCTGCCGCCGCTCGACCACTGGGTCGCCAGCTTGCCGCAATACCAGCGCATCGCAGACGAACTCAGCCAGATCGAGCAGGGGCTGCGGCGGCTGCAAACGCGCCACGGCCAGCCACTGCCGGCCGACTGGCTGATCGAGCCGTGCCAGCAGTTGCGCGCGCAATCGGCGCGCCTCGCCGCATTGCTGTGACGTAATGCAACGGCCCCGCGCAAGGCGGGGCCGAGATGTACATAAAGCAAGTTTGCCGTTAATTGCCACACTCAATCGCTGGGAGTATAAACACATATGCACATAAACACCGAAGTGGAACATGCCATGAACACTGTTCGCTGGAACATCGCTGTATCGCCGGAAGTAGATCAATCCGTGCGGATGTTCATCGCCGCGCAAGGAGGTGGTCGCAAGGGTGATCTGTCGCGTTTCATAGAAGAGGCCGTGCGTGCCTACCTCTTAGAGCGAGCCGTCGATCAGGCAAAGGCAGCGGCTTCGTCCATGGATGAAGCCGAACTGTCCGACCTCATCGACGAAGCGGTGCAATGGGCACGCGAGCACTGATGCGCGTCATTCTAGACACCAATGTACTGCTGGGCGCATTGATCTCACCCCACGGGCCGCCTGACACGATTTATCATGCATGGCGCTCAGGGCGTTTTGAGCTGGTAACCGCGTCGGAACAACTCGATGAATTACGACGTGTCAGCCGCTATCCCAAGCTAAGAGGCATTCTCCCTGCTCATCGTGTCGGCACGATGGTCAATAACCTACAACGCGCCATCGTGCTAAATGTCAGGCTGACGCTCCCCAGCGAGATTGAGGTTAACGACCCAAACGATGCATTTCTGTTAGCAATGGCCCTGGAAAGTAACGCCGATTATCTCGTTACAGGAGATCGCCGCGCCGGTTTGCTGCAACGTGGCACGATTGCGCGGACTCGCATTGCCACACCAGCCCTGTTCTGCGCCGAAGCACTATAACGGTCATGGTGCCTGGCGCCCCCGGAGGACGAAAGAGACGTTATGCTCGCGGTGTTTGGTGCAATGCCGCGCGTTGTGCGCCAATTGCACCCTACGCAACGGGACACCCATTCGCGTAGGGCGCACTCGCCGAAGGCAGTGCGCCACAGACATACGTGGCATCATGCACCAGCTCTTTCACGCTAAGCGCCTCGATCCATAATCCGCGAACGATAACGCAAAAAGCACGACCCCGCGCAAGGCGGGGCCGTATCGTGTATCCGGGCGGGGAGATCGACTCCCTACTCCCTACTCCCTAACTCCCCCCACTCGTCGCTCTCGACGGCGGGCATGCGGAAACTTTCCTCGGCCCACTGGCCCAGGTCGATCAGTTTGCAGCGTTCGGAACAAAACGGACGGTAACGGCTGCCAGCTTCCCAGCGCACCGGGGTTTGGCAGGTCGGACAACGGACGACTGTAACGGATTCAGACATATTCACAATCAAAACTTGCAATGGGTCAGGCCGAACTCGATATCGTTCTCGGTCTGACGCGCGCGAGATTCGCCGGTCCCGGCTTCGATAAAGCGAATGTTCAGCGCGTATTTGTTCGCCGACAATTCCGGCAGTATGCCGAGCGTTTCGTCATAGCTGACACGGATCAGTTGCACCACCTTGCCGCCGGACATCTGCTGAAAGCCGCCATGGCGCGCCACGTAGTGGTGCGTCTTGCCGCTGTCGCGCAGGATCTGCAACAGAATGCGCGTCGCTTCCGCCGTCGGCATCAACGGCGCCACCCAGCGCTTCAGGTCGATGCGGCGCTCGTCGGAGCTCTTTTCTTGCCACAGATGGTAGGACGGCAAATCGAACTGGCAAGTGCCGCCCGGAATGCCGGCACGTTGCTTGATGGCCATCAGCCATTCGTTCTCGCGTAGATGCTGGCCGAACTTGCCCGTCAACGCCAACAGATCGGCGGAGGTCGACTCGATGGTGTCGAGCACGCCTTCCAACGTCTCCTCGGCCACGTTGGGATTGTCGCGCAACGCTTCGAGCATCTGCTTCTGTCGTTCCAGCTCCTGCAGCAGATCGGCCTTGAGGTCGGCGCGAGACGCGGTTTCCATCAGCTCGAACAACACGAGCAACGCGGCATGATGCTCGTAGCAATGCTCGCGTTCGATGAAATAGCCCAGTCGCCCATAGAGCTGTTCCAGCCGGAGCAGAATCCGAGTCCGCTCGGTGACAGGAAATTCAAAACTGATCACGGCGCGTCCGCCCTTCTTGGTGGCTTTGATTCAAGATGGTTAATCTAGCTAAGAATGGCATGATAATAACGATGTTTTTCTTCAACTTGAAGTCTTAGATCATCTAAAGAGCCTTCGTTGAGAATAATATCGTCTGCCCGGGCCTGCCGTTCGGCGCGCGGCATCTGCGCCGACATGATGGCGCGCACCTGCTCGACAGACAAGCCACTACGCCGCACCACCCGATCAATTTGCAGCGATTCGTCGCAATCGACCAACAAACTGCGGGAAATCAGCGCCAAATAGCGCTGACTTTCGAACAATAGCGGCACCACCAGCATCGCATAGGGGCCTTGCGCCTGCTGCAGCAAGCGCATGCTGTGCACCATGATCATCGGGTGCAAAACCGCCTCCAAGCGCTGGCGCGCGGCCGGATCGGCAAACACCCGTTCTCGCATCGCCGTGCGATTCATCGAGCCGTCCGCCAGGACGTACTCGGCACCGAATGCCTGCCGCAAGGGTCCCATCGCTTCGCCATCCGGCCCGGTCAGCCGGCGCGAAATCACGTCGGTGTCGACCACCGTAATGCCCTGTCCGGCAAAAAGGTCGGCGACGGCACTCTTGCCCGAGCCAATGCCACCGGTCAGGCCTACCACTTTGATCGCCATGTTCAACGTCTCACAAAGCGCTACCCCAGACCCAGCTCACCCAGCCTGACAAGGCCAGATAGGGACCGAATGGCAGCGCATCCCGGCGCGACATGCGCCCGAAAAGCATAAGGATACCCGCCGCGCACAAGCCTGTCAGCGCGGACATCAGCACCAGCGTCGGCAACGCACGCCATCCGAGCCAGGCGCCGAGCGCGGCCAGGAGTTTAAAGTCGCCGTAACCAAGCCCCTCGCGCCCGCTGGCCAAGCGATGCAGCCAGTACAACGCCCAGAGCGCGCCGTAACCGGCTGCCGCGCCCAACACCGCCTCCGCCAAGGGCGCCCGGGCGCCATGCAGATTGAACAATAGCCCGCTCCACAACAGCGGCAACGTCAACCCGTCCGGCAACAGACCGGTCTCCCAGTCGATCACCGCCAGCGCGACCAAGCAGGCGGAGAGTCCGAGCCCACCGGCCAGCAGCCAGGGATCAGCCTCTCGCCAGGCGAGCCAGCCAAACAACAATGCGGTCGCGCCCTCCACCAACGGGTAACGCGACGAAATCGCGCCGCGGCAAAAACCGCAACGCCCGCGCAGCGCCAGCCACGACAGCAGCGGCACCAGATGGCGCGCGCGCAAGGTTTGGCCACAGCGCGGGCAATGCGAGCGCGGCCAGGCGGGACTGAAGCCGGGCGGTGTCTCGCCGCGAATCATCCGTGGCAGGCGGTGGATCAGCACGTTGAGAAAACTGCCGATCAATAGTCCGGCCAACATGACCGCAACCAACTGCAACAAGGGAATCGCCATCGTCACATCACCGTTTCGCCCAATTGAAAAATCGGCAAGTACAACGACCAGATCAGGCCGCCGCACAGAAGCCCCAATAACAGCATCGCCAACGGTTCGAGCAAGCTGATCAGCGTGGCCAGCGTCTCATCCACCTCAGCGGCGAAATGCCCGGCCGCGCGTTCAAACATGTCGGCCAGCGTGCCGCTGTGCTCGCCCACCCGCACCAGTTGCAGCAACAACGGCGGAAAGAAGCCCGTCGCCGCCATGGCCTGCTGCAGGCAGCCTCCTTCGCGCACCTGGCGCGCGATATCGAGGGTCAAGCGGGTCAAATACGGATGGTTCGCCGCCGCGCTGGCCGCCGGCAGCGCCGACAACAACGGCACGCCGGCCGACAACAACAGCCACAGGGTTCGGCACCAGCGCGCGAGCGCGGCTTGACGCAACAGCCGCCCCCATAGCGGCACCCTCAGCGCCAGCGTCCACAACCATGCACGCACGCTGGCATGACGGCGCCAAGCCAACCGCATGCCGCCGGCAAACAGCAAAGCGCCAGCGGCCAGCCAGCCGCCGTACTCGACCACAACGTCGGTGCCACGCAGCACCAGCCATGTCGAGGCCGGCAACGCGCGGTCCGCCGCGGCGAAGCTGTCGCGGAAACTCGGCACCACGGTCAGGCAGACCGTCAACGCCACCACCACCCCGGTCAACAGCGTCATGCAAGGATAGATCAGCGCTTGGCGCACTTTGGCCGCCATCCGCACCCGGCCCTCCTGCAAGTTCGCCAAATAGCCCAGTGTGGGCGCCAATTGCCCGCTGTCCTCCGCCGCCGCCAGCGCAAGCCGCATATCCGCCGGAAACAGCGCCGGAAACCGCGCCAGCGCCCGGCTCAATGCATCGCCCTCTTCCAGCGCCAGCACGATCGACCGCAACGCCGCGGCCATCGACGCGGACACGCGCCCCTCGCGCAAGCAGTAAAGCACCATGATCAACGGCACGCCGGCCTGCAACAACGTTGCCGCCTGCCGCAGCACCCAAGCCAGCTCTTGGCCCGAGGGCGATGGCCGCCACAGTGTGCCCCACATTCGCCTAGTCCATGACCACTGCCGACACTTCGGACAGGCTGGTCTCGCCCTGCATCACCTTGGCGAGCGCGGCCTGTCGCAAAGTCGGTTGGCAAACCAGACCCGGATTAAGTTCCCCGCGCGCGTTGAGCGCATTCTCCGCCAGCGGCAGCAACTCGAAGACGCCAAGGCGTCCCCGATATCCGGTGTGCTGGCACTCTGCACAACCGTGCGCCTCGTACGGCGAGGCGGCTTCCGGCACCCCGTCGTCCCAACCCGCGCCCCGCCAAGCGGACAACGTCAGGCACACCGGGCGGCGGCAATAACGACACAAGCGCCGCAACAAGCGCTGCGACACGATGAGCGGCTGCGCCGAGGAGAGGTTGAACGGCGCCACCCCCATATTGATCAAGCGCGCGAGCGTGGCGCGGGCGCCTGACGTATGCACGCTGGAGAGCACCAAATGGCCGGTTTGCGCCGCCTTGACGGCGATATCGGCCGTCACGCCATCGCGCATCTCCCCCACCATGATGACGTCAGGGTCCTGCCGTAGCAGCGCGCGTAGTGCATTGGGGAAATCCAGCTGGCTCTTTTCGCACACCGCCACTTGGTTGGCACCAGACAACGCGATCTCGACCGGGTCTTCGACCGAGCACACATTGATGCCATCCAGCGGCAGGGACTGCAGGCAGGCATACAACGACGTGGTTTTGCCGCTGCCTGTCGGGCCGGTCATCAACACCATGCCGTGCGGGCGCGCCAACGCGCGCTGCAAATGCGCAAGCTGAGCCGTCTCCAGCCCCAGCGCCGCGAGCGGCAATGCTTGCGCGGGCGCCATGATGCGCAGCACCAGCTTTTCCCCCCGTATCGTCGGCAAGCTGCTGACGCGTATATCGCGCAAGGTGCCGTCCGACAACGGGAAATCAAAGCGGCCGTCCTGCGGCCGCCGCTTCTCGGCAATATCCAGCTGGGCCATGATCTTGACGCTGGAGATCAACCGGTCACGGCCATCCAGCGGCGGCCTCGGGCCATCCAACAGGCAGCCGTCGATGCGCCAGCGCACGCGGCATTGGCGCTCTTCGGGCTCCAAATGAATGTCCGAGGCACGCGCGAGGATCGCGGCTTCGACCATGCTCAGCAGGTATTCGGTGATGGGGGTGCTATCGTCCATGAGCGGCCGCTCCCGTACAAAAGGAGCCGCCAGACTAGGGGCAACAGACCAGGATGAACAGGGCGCGTGGTCACGCGCCGCTTAAAACAAAACCGCCTCCTAAAAAGGAGGCGGTTTCTGCGGTAAGGCGATTAGGCCCGAGGCATTACATCATGCCGTCCATGCCCATGCCGCCCATGCCGCCCATGCCGCCCATACCGCCGGCCGGCGACTTGTCTTCCGGCAGTTCGGCGATCATGCAGTCGGTGGTCAGCATCAGACCGGCAACCGAAGCCGCGTGTTGCAGCGCGGTGCGGGTTACCTTGGCCGGATCCAGCACGCCCATTTCGATCATGTCGCCGTATTCGCCGCTCGCTGCGTTGAAGCCAAAGTTGCCCTTGCCTTCCAGCACGCGGTTCACGACCACCGACGGCTCGTCGCCGGCGTTGGCAACGATCTGGCGCAGCGGCGCTTCGATCGCGCGCAGCACGATCTTGATGCCGGCGTCTTGGTCGGTGTTGTCAGCCTTCAGGGTTTCCAGCGTAGCGCGGGCACGCAGGATGGCTACGCCACCGCCAGGTACCACGCCTTCTTCCACCGCAGCGCGGGTAGCGTGCAGCGCATCTTCGACGCGGGCCTTCTTTTCCTTCATTTCAACTTCGGTCGCGGCGCCAACCTTGATCACAGCCACACCGCCGGCCAGCTTGGCCACGCGTTCTTGCAGCTTTTCACGATCGTAGTCGGAGGTCGCTTCTTCGATTTGCTTGCGGATTTCGCCCACGCGCGCTTGGATAGCGGCAGCTTCGCCGGCGCCGTCGATGATGGTGGTGTTTTCCTTACCCACTTCGATGCGCTTGGCTTGGCCCAGCATGTCCAGAGACACTTTTTCCAGCGTCAGGCCGACTTCTTCGGCGATGACGGTACCGCCGGACAGAACGGCGATGTCTTGCAGCATGGCCTTGCGGCGGTCGCCGAAGCCCGGCGCCTTGACGGCAACGGTCTTTAGGATGCCGCGGATGTTGTTGACCACCAGCGTAGCCAGCGCTTCGCCTTCCACGTCTTCAGCGATGATCAACAGCGGGCGGCCCGACTTAGCCACTTGCTCCAGAACCGGCAGCAGGTCGCGAATGTTGGAGATCTTCTTGTCGAACAGCAGGACGAACGGATTGTCCAGTGCGGCAATCTGCTTGTCTTGGTTGTTGATGAAGTACGGGGACAGGTAGCCGCGATCGAATTGCATCCCTTCCACGACTTCCAGCTCGTTGTTCAGCGACTTGCCGTCTTCAACGGTGATCACGCCTTCCTTGCCGACCTTTTCCATCGCGTCAGCGATGATTTGGCCGATATCGTGATCGGAGTTGGCGGAGATGGCGCCGACTTGGGCGATTTCCTTCGTGGTAGCGCACGGCTTGGACAGCTTAGCCAGCTCGTCGACCAGGGCGATCACGGCCTTGTCGATGCCGCGCTTCAGATCCATCGGGTTCATGCCGGCGGCGACGAACTTCATGCCTTCCTGAACAATAGCCTGAGCCAGTACGGTGGCGGTGGTGGTACCGTCGCCGGCCACGTCGGAGGTCTTGGAAGCCACTTCCTTGACCATTTGCGCGCCCATGTTCTCGAACTTGTCCTTCAGTTCGATTTCCTTGGCAACGGATACACCGTCCTTGGTGATGGTCGGGGCGCCGAACGAGCGGTCCAGCACGACGTTACGGCCTTTCGGGCCCAGGGTAACCTTGACCGCGTCGGCCAGGACATTGACACCCGATACCATCTTGGCACGGGCGGACTCACCAAAACGTACGTCTTTAGCAGCCATTATCAAACTCTCCTAAATATTCTTCCGCTGTCAGTGTCTGCGTTATTCCACGATGGCCATAACGTCTTCCTCGCGCATCACGAGGACTTCGTCGCCGTCGATCTTGACGGTCTGGCCGGAATACTTGCCGAAGATCACCTTGTTGCCGACTTTCAATTCCAGCGGACGGCGCTCGCCATTTTCCAGGATCTTGCCATTGCCGACGGCAACCACTTCACCCATATCCGGCTTTTCGGCGGCCGAACCCGGCAGAACGATACCGGACGCAGTTTTCTCTTCTGCCTCAAGGCGTTTGATCACAACACGGTCATGCAAAGGACGAATAGCCATTGATTTCTCCTGATATCCAGTGGCTGTTGAAAGTGAAAAACCAATCAAATCAGCATTTTGTCAGAGCGCCTAGCACTCTATGCTCGCGAGTGCTAATGATATGGGCGCAATAAACGCGTTTCAAGTGACCGCAGGATAAAAAATATTTCAATTGAAACGCGTTTACGGATAGCCAGAGCCAAAATCACACCACGCCCATCTCCCGGGCATATTCAGCAATGGCGATCGAGTTCTTCAATTTCAACTTGGTCAGCACCCGTGCTTTATAAGTGCTCACCGTCTTCTGGCTGATGAAGAACATCGCCGCGATTTCCTTGTTGCTGTAGCCCTTGGCGATATAGCGCATGATGGCAAGCTCTCTGACCGTCAGCGACGTGAGCGCGTCGCTGGCCTTCATCGCTTGCGGATTGCCACCTTGCGCGGCGATGAGATGCGCGGCTGGGAAGCAGTTATAGCCCGCGAGCAACGCCCTGACCGTATTGCCGATCTCGGTCATGTCTTTCGACTTGGTGACGAAGCCGTTGGCGCCCTCCTCCGCCGCCTTGGCCGCGTAAAGCCCCTCCTCATGCCCGGTCAGCACCAGAATCTTGATCTTTTCGCTGACGGATTTGATGCGCCGGATCATGCCCAAGCCGTCGGTGCGCGGCAGAAAGAGATCAAGGATGACAAGGTCTGGCTGATGCTTCTTCACCTTCTCCAGCCCATCCTGACCGTTGTCGGATACTTCGACCACAGAAAGGTCGCCGGCGGTCTCAAGGCAAGTCTTGAGCGCCAGCACGATCACCGGGTGATCGTCGATTACGATGATTTTCTTCATAAGTCCACCCTTGCGGCACATCGGCCGCTGTTATCCCCGGGAGAAACTATGGGGGATACGAGGATGGAAGGACTATCAGATGAGGGGAGCCGGTTGGCTGGCCGGCTCCGAAAGATAGGTAGGAATATTCCTAGACGTTGGGGCGAGGTAATTTTAGGAACGTCGGCAGCGCTCTTTTGACACCGTCACCAACCAACGCGGCGTTTTGAAACGGATGATCATCCTATATAAGGAGATATAGAGCGCAATAAACAACAGCACGCAGATCATCAAGATGGTGGTGTTGTGCCAGAACAGCATCGCCGGCGCAATCGACAATGAGGCCAGCACCCACAAATAGGGCGCGGTCATGCTGTTGCGGCGTGTGAGATGCTTAGCTTCATGAGAACCAACCATCCAGCGCACCAGGCGGCGGTAGATGACCGAGTGCAGGTGGAGAGCGTCGGGGTAACCGA
>NZ_JAFAND010000074.1 GCF_019232825.1 Paludibacterium sp.
CACGCACCTTAGGGCAGAGGACGCGCCGGGGCAAGCGCCACCCTATCGGGATCGGTTTGCAACAGGCTCGCGCGCGCGCCGGCGCACACCGCCTGCGTCAGCCGCTCCAACCGCGGCGTTTGCAAATCCCAGCAGTGCCACCACAACGGCACGTCCAACGGCTGCGACGGCAACAGATCCACCACGCGCCCTTGAGCGAATGCCTGCCCCGCCTGCAACTCGGGCAGCAGGCCATAACAGAGTCCCTGCTCGATAGCGCGCAGGAACGCCTCGCTCGAAGGCAGGTAATGGCATGACAGCTGCGTCGGCGCCAGATCAAACGCCGCGCGCAGTACCTGCCATTGCAATAGATCCTTGCGGTCGAACACCGCCAGCGGCGCGTGTTGCGCCGTCTGGCGCGTCAGCCCGCCGTCGAACCAGCGCGCGATGAACGCCGGGCTCGCCGCCAGCCGGTAGCGCATCGCGCCCAACCACTCTGCGCGGCAACCGCGCAGCGTCTCCGGCTGGCTGGCGATGCCAGCCACAGCCCGGCCGGCCTCCATCAGCGCCGGCGTACGCGACTGATCGTCCAGGGTAATGTCGAGCAAGATGCGTTCGCGCTGCAGGCAGTCGCGCATGGCCGGCAACAGCCACGTCGCCATCGAATCGTGGTTGAGCGCCAGCGGCACCGACAGCCATCCCTCGTTTTCGCGCGCCATCTCGGCGCGCCACTCTTGCTCCAAGAGCCTGCTGCGTTGCAGATAGAGCAGAATCTTGCGCCCGGCCGGCGTCGCCAGGCAGGGCCGCGTACGCAACACCAACGGCTGGCCGATCTCCTCTTCCAGCGCGCGAATGCGCTGGGATATCGCCGACGGCGTCAAATGCAGGGACGCTGCCGCGCGTTCGAAGCTGCCGCTCTCCAGCACCGCCAGCAAGGCCTCCCCTTTACGCCAATCGAACTGCATGAATGCTCCGTAAATTAAGAAAATTTCATCCTATATGAAATATCGTCAATTTTGTTCACTCCCAGTCAGTCTCTGCCTCACAATCCAGCCATAACCGCAAGGAGAAAACATGCGTATCACGCTCGACGACAGCCTGCTGGCGCGTTACCCCAAAATGCAGATTCACGGCCTGATCGCGCGAGGACTCGCGCCCGACCGGCTCGACGCGCGGCCCTTTACCGGCTGGCCGGCAGTCGACGCCAACCAGGCCGACCGCGTCATCGCCGATTGGAAGGTGTTGCACAAGCAGCTCTCCGGCGACAAGCGTTCGCGCTGTTCGATCGCCTGGCTCGTCAAGGCCGCCGCCAGCGAGCGCCTGCGCCGCATCCACCCGCTGGTCGATCTGTACAACCAGGCATCGCTGCGGGCGCTGAGCCCGTTCGGCGGCGAGGACATTCAGCGCTTGGGCGGCGCGTTGACCCTGACGCTGGCGCGCGGCACCGAGCGCTTTGTGCCGCTAGGACAGCCGGAAGTGATCGAGCATCCCGGCGACGGCGAGGCGGTGTGGCTCGATGGCGCGGGGCAGGTGGTGTGCCGCGCGCTCAATTGGCTGGAATCGGACCGGCACAAGATCACCGAGACCACCCGCGACGTGGTGTTCGTCAGCGAGCGGCCCTGTGCGCATTTGCCCGATCCGCGCGCGGGGATGGACTGGCTAGCCGAGCAACTGGCTGGCGTCGTTGAAACGCTTAGCGCCTTTCGGCTGGATGCCGAGACGCCGGACTATCAGCTCACGCCGTAGCATCCGCCTGGATATAACGCGCGGCCACGTCGAGAAAGCGGTCGAAGTTTTGCTCGAACGCGTCCACCACATCCGGATCGAACTGACCGCCGCGCTCGGCCAGAATCATTGCGCGCACCGCATCGGCCGGTAGCGGCGCTTTATATCCCCGCGGCGAAATCAGCGCGTCGAACACGTCGGCCAGCGCCATCAGGCGGGCCGACAGGGGGATCTCCAGCCCCTTCAAGCCATCCGGATAACCGCCGCCATCCCAACGCTCGTGGTGCCAGCGCGCGATCTGCTTGGCAAAAGCCAGAAACGCCACCGGCTGCGCCGCCTCGCGTTCGGCCAATTCGATAGCCTCGAAGCCCAGCTCGGCATGACGGCGCATCACTTGCCATTCCGCCGCATCCAGCGCTTCCCGTTTTTGCAGGATATCGTCGGGAATGCCCACTTTGCCGATGTCGTGCAATACCGCCGACTTGACCAAGAGCGGCACGCTGCGCGGCGTCAGCGCGGCGTCGGGATAGCCTTGCGCCAGCAAATACTGGGCGAGAATAGCGATATAGGCCTTCGTGCGCCGCAAGTGGTTGCCGGTTTCGCTGTCGCGGATCTCGGCCAGGTGGGCCAGGGCCAGAATGCTCACATCTTGGATCAGCTGGTTTTCCTGCATGCGGCGCTCGACCTCCTCCTCCAGCACGCTGTTGCGCCCCAAGAGCGTGTCCCGCATCTGCTTGAGCGTCACATGCGCCTTAACGCGCGCCAGCACCACCGCGGGATGGATCGGTTTAACGATGTAATCGACCGCGCCGAGCGCAAGTCCGCGCTCTTCGTCGGTCGAGCCGTCCAGCGCGGACAAAAAGATGACCGGCACGTCGGCAAGTTGCGGATGCTGTTGGATCGCCTCAAGCACGGCGTAGCCGTCCATCCCCGGCATCACCACGTCGAGCAG